>CAYQUI010000005.1:0-47495 GCA_964420685.1 uncultured Lentisphaeraceae bacterium
CAGTGAAAAGTGCATTTAAGTTCAGGGGTGGCGTTCATCCCGACTACAACAAGGAACTGGCGCGCGAGAAGGCGATCGAGGCAATGCCGTGCCCCGCCGAACTCGTCGTCTCGATGAGCCAGCATCTCGGCGCGCCCGCGACGTGCGTCGTCAAGGCGGGCGAGTATGTGGTCAAGGGCCAGGTCTTGGGCACGCGCAACGGCTTTATCTCCGTTCCTGTTCATGCGCCCGCGAGCGGTCTCGTCAAGGCGATCGAGCCGCGCCTTGGCCCGGCGGGCGGCAAGTCCCTGGCGGTCGTCCTCGACACGACGGCCCCTGCGCCGGAGGGCGTGGACACGACGGCGCGGACGCTTCCGCCGCTGGACTGGCGCGCCGCGACGAAGGAGGAACTTCGGGCGCGCATCGACGAGGCCGGCCTGTGCGGCATGGGCGGCGCGGGATTCCCCTCGTGCGTGAAACTCAGTCCGCCGCCGAACAAGCGCTGCGAATACCTGATCGTGAACGGCGCGGAGTGCGAACCGTACCTGTGCGCGGACTTCCGCCTTATGCTGGAGCGTGCGGATCGCGTGCGCGTCGGCGTCGAGATCCTGCGCAAAATCCTGGGCGGCTGCGCCGTGCGCGTCGCCGTCGAGGCGAACAAGCCGGAGGCCATCGCTGCGCTGGAGCGAGCATTTGCGGACATTGACGGCAATGTCGAGATCGTCGTCCTCCCCGTCCTCTATCCGCAAGGCTCTGAAAAGCACCAGATCTACGCGACGGTCGGTCGCGTCGTCCCGGAGCCGCCCGCCCTGCCGATTGACGTCGGCTGCGTGGTCGAGAACGTCGGGACGGTTGCGGCGGTCGCGGACGCGGTCGAGAAGGGCACGATTCTCCTGTCGCGCGTGACGACCGTGTCGGGCGACGCCGTGCGCGAGCCGAAGAACGTCGAGGCGTCGCTTGGCACGAAGTATGCCGATCTCGTCGCCTTTTGCGGCGGCGAGTCGGAGTCTCCCGCAAAGGTGATCTCCGGCGGCACGATGATGGGCTTCGCCGTGCCCTCGCTTGAACTCGCGACAACGAAGACGACGTCGGGGCTTCTGCTCCTGTCGCGCCGGCGGGTCTTCCAGTATTCGTCGCAGGCGTGCATCAACTGCGGCCGCTGTGTGCGCGCCTGTCCGATGGGGCTCAATGCGGCGGAGATTGCCAAGGCCGTTGAGGCGAACGACATCGCCTCCGCCGAAGCGTCGCACGTCATGAGCTGCATCGAGTGCGGCGCGTGTACGTTCGGCTGTCCGGCGTACCGTCCGATTACCCAGTCTTGCCGGCGCGCAAAGGCCTCGATCCGTGCACGTCTCGCGGCCGAACGGGCCAAGGCCGCCGCCGCGCAGACCAACTAGCGGCGACATCCGCCAACCCCTCACCGTTTGTCTTATTCCTCAAGCCGTCCATGAAACCGAAAGAAACAGCTGAACGTTACCTCCTCTCCAGTTCGCCGCACACGCATGCGAAGAGCTCGGTCTCGCGCATCATGCTCGACGTGATCATCGCCTTGCTGCCGACGGCGGCGGCCGGCGTCTGGTTTTTTGGCCTTCCCGCCGTCTGGACGATCGCGACGTGCGTTGCGACGTGCCTCGTGACCGAGGCCCTTTGCCGCTTGGCGATGAAGCGCGAGAACACGATCGGCGACCTCTCGGCCGTCGTGACGGGGCTTCTCCTCGCGCTCAATCTGCCGGCGGGTCTTCCGCTTTGGATGGCCGTCGTCGGTTCGGTTTTCGCAATCGGCATCGCGAAGCAGGTCTTCGGCGGATTGGGCATGAACCCGTTCAACCCGGCCCTTGCCGCGCGTGCGTTCATGCTCATCTCATTCACCGGGCCGATGACGACGTGGCTCAAGCCCCTTTGGTGGAAGACGCCCGACGCCCTGACGACAGCGACGCCGCTGGCGTTCGTGAAGCACGGCCCTGCGGAGCAGATTCCCGGCCTTTGGGATCTTCTCGTCGGCAATATGCCGGGCTGTATCGGCGAAGTCTCGGCGCTCGCGCTTGCGCTGGGGGCGATTTACCTGCTGGTCCGCAAGGTCATCACGTGGCATATTCCCGTCGCGTTCCTTGCGACGGTGGCCGTCTACGCGCTCGTCGCGGGGCGCGCCCCCGCGCACGTCGAGATTCTCACGGGCGGCATCCTGATCGGGGCGTGCTTCATGGCGACAGATTACGTCACCTCGCCGACGACGGCGAAAGGCAAACTCGTCTTTGGCTGTGGCTGTGGACTTCTCTGCATGCTGATTCGCCAGTTTGGCGCCTACCCGGAAGGCTGCTCGTTCGCGATCCTCATCATGAACGCCGTTGCGCCGCTGATCAACCGCTGGACGCAGCCGAAGCCGTTTGGAGGCAAGGGGAAATGATCGAACACTCGAATGTTCGAGTGTTCGAATGGTGAACGAATGATGATTAAGGCGGTGAACGCATGAAGAAGAATCTCTCGCTTGTCCTTTCGCTGACGCTGATTTCCGGCGTCTGTGCGGCGGTGCTGGCTTATGTGAACAAGGTGACCCAAGAGCCGATTGCGGCGACGGCCGCCGCGAACGAGCAGAAGGCCGTCAAGGCCGTCCTGCCGTCCGAGACGGCGACGGTCGCGGCGGCGGGGGCGGTCTTCGTCGGAAAGGACGCCGCCGGACGGGTCGTCGGCTACGCGGCGAAGGGCACGGACGCGGGGGGCTATGGCGGCGACGTTGTTCTGATGGTCGGCTTCAAGGCAGACCGGAAGACGCTCGTCTGCTACAAGACGCTTGCGGCGGCCGAGACGCCGGGCTTGGGCATGAAGCTCAACGCGCCCGAATTCGCGGATCAGTTTCCGGGAAAGGACGGTGCGGCGCTCGCCGTGACGAAGGACGGCGGCGTGATCGAGGCCATCACGTCCGCGACGATTACCTCGCGCGCCGTCTGCCGCGCAATTGCCGACGCGCAAAAGCAGGTGGCGGCGGTTTCGTCCGAGGTGCCGTGATGAATGCGCGAACAGAGGACGGTTGCCGCATTGAGATTGCGGGCGCGTTGCCGCGTGCGCTGGCGTTGCCGCGCGCACGGCTTCGCCGGGCGGCGGCGTTCTTTGCGGCGCGGAGCGCGGCGCGCATCGGCGCGCCGTTTCGCGCGGTGACGCTCGTTTTGCAGGACGATGCGTTTTCGGCTGAAGTCCATTTGGCGATCAATGGCGCGGCTGGTGCGACGGATGTCGTGACGCAGCGCTATGATCCGCTGCCGGGCGAGGAGGCGGGCATCTACGGCGAACTTTACGTCAACTGCGACCAGGCCATTCGCGTCGCGCCGAAGCGGCGCGGCTGGAGCGCGGCGAAGGAACTGCTTCTCTACGTTGCGCATGGGATGGATCATCTCTCGGGTGCGGACGATCTCGAGCCGCTGGACTATCGGCGCATGCGGCGGCGGGAGTTGGCCTGGCTGAAGGACTGGGAGGCGCGTGCGTGAAGATTGCCGTGGGACTTTCGGGCGGCGTTGATTCGGCCGTTTCGGCCTTGCTCTTGAAGGAGCAGGGGCATGAGGTCATTGGCGTGACGATGTCGCTGGGGCGGGCGACTGAGGAGAAGACGCTGGGCGAGGCCCGGGAGGTTGCGGCGCGGCTGGGAATCCCCCTTGAGGTCGCAGACCTCGCGGCTGATTGGTCGCGTCAGGTCCTCGCCTATGTGGCCGAATCGTATCGGGGCGGACGGACGCCGAACCCGTGCATTCGCTGTAACGAGTTCGTGAAATTCGGGCTTCTGCCGCGCTGGGCGTTTGAGACGCTGGGCTGCGACCGCTTCGCGACAGGGCATTACGCGCGCCTGCGGGACGGGCGTCTCTTCCGTGCGGCCGACCGCTCGAAGGATCAGTCGTATTTTCTCTACCGTCTCGCGCCGGAGATTCGCGCCCGTACGATCTTTCCGTTGGGTGAGCTGACGAAGCGCATCGTGCGGGAAATCGGACGGAAGGCCGGGTTCACGGCCGCCGACCGGGATGACAGCCAGGACTTCTGCGGCGGGGACGTGCGCGCAATCGTCGGGGCTGCGCCGCAGACGGGGAACATCGTTCGCGTGTCGGATGGCCGGGTTCTCGGAACGCATCAGGGAATCTGGAACTACACGGTCGGCAAGCGCAAGGGCCTTGGCGTTGGCGGCGGCACGCCGTATTATGTCGTTGGGTTGGATGCCGCACGGAACGTCGTCTGGGTCGGCACGAAGGAGGAGGCCGTTTGCCACGAGCTGTCGTTGCGGGATTGCGTCGGCGAAATCGACCTGTCCTTGCCCGTCAAGATTCGGAGCGCGGGCGAACCGCGCCTTCTGAAGGACGGCCTTTCGGGCGTGGCGCCCGGCCAGTCCGCCGTTTTCTATCGGGGCGACGAAGTGGTCGGCGGCGGCATCATCGACAACGGGGTTTCGGCATGATGAAGTCCGCAGAGGAAATTCGCGCCCGCATCTTGGAGACCGTGACCGCGAACGGCGGGCATCTCGCCTCCTCCCTTGGGGCCGTTGAAGTCGCCCAGGCGCTCGTGGCCGTCTTCGACTCCGAGAAAGACCGCATCGTTTGGGACGTCGGGCATCAGGCCTACGCCTGGAAGATCCTGACGGGTCGCGACGACCGCTTCGGGTCGTTGCGCCAGTTGGACGGCCTCGCGCCGTTTCCGCTTCCGTCCGAAAGCGCGGCGGATGCCGCCGTCGCGGGCCATGCCGGGAGCGCGCTCTCCGTTGCGCTCGGCCTGGCCGCCGCGCGCGATCGTCGAGGCACGGGCGTTCACGTCGTCGCGGTCATCGGCGATGCGTCGATCGTCAACGGACATTCCTTCGAGGCGTTAAACAACTGTTCGGCCGCGACGGAGAAGGTGATCGTCGTTCTTAACGACAACGGCATGGCGATTTCGAAGCCGACCGGCAGCTTCGCGAAGTTCCTGGGGCGGCTCATCACGGGCGTGCGCTACAATCGTCTCAAGGCGGCGACGGAGGCGGCGGGCCACCGTCTGCGGCTGACGTTCCTGCGCGATGTCTACCACCGGTTCGAGAGCCGCGTGAAAGGACTCTTCCTCGGCAATCGCTATTTCGAGCAGTTCGGGCTGCGCTACATCGGACCGGTTGACGGACACGATCTTTCCGCCCTGACGGCCGCGTTCACGGTCGCGAAGGAGGACAAGCGGTCGGTGCTGGTTCATGTCGTCACGAAGAAGGGCAAGGGGTTCGCGGCGGCCGAACGCGACCCGACGTTCTACCACGGCGTGCGAGCCGGATTGCCCGACAAGTCGGCGGAGACGGAGGCGCGTCGAGGTCATCCCGACTGGAGCGCGGTTCTCGGCGCGCAGCTTGTTCGCGCGGCGGATGCGGATACGCGGGTCGTCGCCTTGACGGCCGGCATGACGGACGGCACGGGGCTTGTGCCGTTTGCGCGGGCGTTCCCGTCGCGCTTCTTTGACGTCGGCATTGCCGAAGGGCATATGGTCGCCTTCGCGGCGGGACTCGCGGCGGCGGGGCTTCGTCCCGTCGTGTGCGTCTACTCGACCTTCCTCCAGCGTGCCGTCGACCAGGTCATTCACGACGTGGCGATCGCGAAGCTGCCGGTTGTCTTCTGCGTGGATCGCGCGGGACTGGTTGGCGCGGACGGCGTGACGCACCAGGGCGTCTTCGACATTGCGCTCTTCCGCGCCGTGCCGAACCTGACGATCTGCCAGCCGTGCGATGTTGAAGACCTGGCGCGGCTGCTCGCGGAGGCGCTGCGGCGCGACGGCCCGACGATTATCCGCTACCCGCGTGGCGCGTGCCCGCCGTCGCTCGGCGTTGTCGGCGAGGGGCTGGCCGTCGAGGTGGCGAATCCCGCTGCGCCTGTCCAGGTCTGGGCGACGGGGGACGAATTGCCGAAGGCCTTGGCCGTGGCGAAGCGGACGGGCGTTGGCGTTGTCTACGCGCGTTCAATCAAGCCGTTTGACGCCGCGCTCCTGGAACGACAGCGGCAGGCCGGCAAGCGCATTGTCTCGCTGGAGAACGGCTGTGCCCTCGGCGGCTTTGGCGAGGCGATTGGCGCCGACCGCCGTTTCGGCTGGCCGGACGCCTTCATTCCGCACGGCGCGGTCGCTGACCTGGAACGCCGCTATGGGCTCGACGTCGAGTCGATTGTCGCGCAACTCGACGAGATGGCTCAATAGGCGCGTCGTCGGCGGCGTATTACCGCTTCGCGTCGCGCATGTCGTAGAAGAAGATGCGCAGGGAGTTGCCGACGACGAGGATTGTGCTCGCGTTGTGCAGTGTCGCGCCGACGATGACGGGAATGAGTCCGAGGCCGCCGAGGAGAAGCCCGACCGTGTTCACGCCGACGGACACGAAGAAGTTCTGGCGGATGATGTCCATTGTCTGCCGCGCAAGGCCGTAGGTCGTCGGCAGGAGCATCGCGTTGTCGCCCGCGATCGTGATGTCCGCCGCTTCCATGGCGACGTCCGTGCGCGTCTTGCCGAGTGCGATGCCGACGTCGGCGTAGGCGAGTCCGGGCGCGTCGTTGATGCCGTCGCCGACCATGACGACGCCGTTGCCGCCCGCCTGAAGGCGCAGGATGACCTTCGCCTTGTCCTCCGGCATGAGCTCGGATTCGAAGCCGTCCAGGCCGAGGCGGCGCGCGACGACGTCCGCCTGCTGCTCCTGGTCGCCCGTCAGGAGAATGATATCATCCACGCCCGCGAGACGCAGACGGTTCAGCGCCTTTTTCATGTTTTCGCGCAGCGGGTCGCGGATGCCGATCAGTCCGACGATTTCCGTGCCGCGCGCGACGTAGATGACGCTTTCGCCATTCGCGAAGAGACGCGAGGCCTGTTCGCGCATCGGGTGCGTGTGGATGCCGGCCTCGTTGAGGAAGCGTTTCGAGCCGACGCGCACGACGGCGCGCCCGACCTTCGTCCAGACCCCGCGCCCGACGACGGTGTGGATCTCCTGATGGCGCGGAATCTTGCCGCCGACGCGCTGGAGCTGCGCGAGGATCGCGTTCGCCATCGGGTGGCGGCTCGTTTCCTCCGCCGCAGCCGCGAGCGCGAGAATCTCTTCGCGCGAAAAGGCGTTCGAGATGGTGGCGATCGAGGTGACGCGCGGCTTGCCCTCCGTCAGCGTGCCCGTCTTGTCGAGGATGAGCGTGTCCGCCTCCGTGAGGGCCTGAAGCGAGCCGCCGCCCTTGATGAGGACGCCGTTGCGCGCGGCTGTCGAGATCGCGGCCGAGAGCGCGGCCGCCGTCGAGAGGCGGATGCCGCACGAGTAGTCGATGACGAGCATGTTCAGCGCGCGGTTCACGTCCCGCGTGCCGAGGAAGACCGCGAGCGCGAGCGTGATGTTCACCGGCACGAGGGCGGACGAGAAGCGGTCGGCATACGTCTGGATTTCGGCCTTCTTCCCCTCCGCGTCCTCGACCATGCGGATGATGCGCGAGACGGCCGTTCCCTCGCCGACGGACTCGACGCGAATCGCGGCCGTGCCGTCCACGGCGAGCGTGCCGGCGTAGACCTTGCCGCCTGCTTCGCGCGGCACGGGGCCGAACTCGCCCGTGATGGACGACTGGTCGACGAGAAGCCGCCCCGCGACGACTTCGCCGTCCGCGACGATTTTCTCGCCCGTGTGCACGACGATGAAGTCGCCCGGCCGAAGGTCTGAAACGCGCACGCGCGCGAGCGGCGTGCCCGGTTTCCCGTCCGCCGACCGCCAGGCCTCCTCGCCGTCCACCGAGAGCATGTCGCGGATCGCGTTTCTCGTCTGGGTCATCGTGTAGGCCGTGAGCGACTCGGCGAGGTCATGGAGCAGAAGGACGGTCAGGGCCGAGCCCGCGCGGCCCGAGACGACGCTTGAGACGATTGCGAGCGCGCTCAGCGTGTCGGCGTTCGGCAGGAACGTGCGCAGGAGGACGCCCGCGCCGCTGCGGAAGATCGGCGTCGCGAGCGCGAGCGCGCCGAAGCCCGTCGGCGACAGGACGCGGCCGAGGACGGTCGCCGGCGCGGCGCGACGGAAGAGCCAGGAGCCGACGAGGAGCGTGCCCGCGACGCCCGCGCGCGTGAGCATCGTCGCAAGCGACTCCTCGTGGAGGTCACGTTCGGCGACGCGCAGGCGGTTGCGCTCCTCGCGCTCCTTCCGCAGGGCGCTCAGCGAGTGGATCTGAATCAGGCTCTCGACGGATTCGAGCAGTTCCTCGTCGGTCGTCGCCGTCGGGTCGTAGGCGAGGACAACGCTCGACGCGGCGCAGTTCATGCGCTGGGAGCGGACGCCGCGCAGCTGCGAGAAGTGGTCTTCGAGATCGGTTTGTTCGGCCGACAGGTAGCGGACGGCGCGGCAGACGAGACGGACGCGCCCCGGGATCCGGTGCGCGAACCGGCACTTGAGCAGCGGCACTTGAGACGGACGAAACGGCATGAGAACCCTCCTTCAAGGGAGAAGGATTATACCACAATATGGTATAATACGGGGCATGAGCGAAAAGATCACGTTGCAGGGCGGGAAGCTGAACGTTCCCGAAAATCCGATCATTCCCTTCGTCGAGGGCGACGGCACAGGCCCCGACATCACGCGGGCGGCGATGACCGTCTGGAATGCGGCGGTCGAGAAGGCCTACGGCGGCGCGCGCAAGATCGAGTGGCGCGAGGTCCTGGCCGGCGAGAAGGCGTTCAAGAAGACGGGCGAGTGGCTGCCGCAGGAGACGCTGGACGTCTGCCGCGACTGCCTCGTCTCGATCAAGGGCCCGCTCACGACCCCGGTCGGGGGCGGCATCCGCTCGATTAACGTCGCGATGCGTCAGGAACTCGACCTTTACGTCTGTCTCCGTCCCGTTCGCTACTTCAAGGGCGTGCCCTCCCCGGTGAAGCGTCCGGAACTGACGGACATGGTGATTTTCCGCGAGAACACGGAGGACATCTACGCTGGCATCGAGTGGATGAACGGAACGCCGGAGGTCGAGAAGGTGAAGGCGTTTCTCCTCGGCGAGATGGGCGTGAAGAAGATCCGCTTCCCGAAGACCGCGTCGATCGGCATCAAGCCCGTCTCGCTGGAAGGGACGGAGCGGCTTGTCCGCGCGGCGCTTGACTACGCGATCGCGAACGACCGCAAGTCGGTCACGCTCGTCCACAAGGGCAACATTCAGAAGTTCACCGAGGGCGCGTTCCGCGACTGGGGCTACGCGCTTGCCCGTCGCGAGTACGGCGCGACGCTGATCGACAACGGCCCGTGGTGCACGTTCAAGAACCCGAAGACGGGCCGCGAGATCGTCGTGAAGGACTGCATCTGCGATGCCTTCCTCCAGCAGATCCTGACGCGCCCGGCCGAGTACGACGTGATCGCGACGCTGAACCTCAACGGCGACTATGTCTCCGACGCGCTCGCGGCGACCGTGGGCGGCATCGGCATTGCCCCCGGCGCAAACATCAACTATCAGACGGGCGTGGCCGTCTTCGAGGCGACGCACGGCACGGCTCCGAAATACGCGGGCCTCGACAAGGTGAATCCTGGTTCGCTCATCCTCTCCGGCGAGATGATGCTGCGCTACATGGGCTGGACGGAGGCCGCCGACAAGATCATCGCCGCGATGGACAAGGTGATCGCCGCGAAGACCGTCACCTACGATTTCGCCCGCCAGATGGAGGGTGCGACCGAGGTGACGTGCTCGGCGTTCGGCAACCTGCTCGCCGAGGCGATGTAAGAAGGGCGGCGCGAGATGGCAGTCGACAGACTTGAACGGATCAATTCGCTTCTGAAGCGCGTCATCGCCGAGAGCATGTTCACGGTGATGCAAGGCGACACGGTCGCGCCGGGGCTGATCACCGTGACGGGCGTCACGTGCGGCAAGGACTTGCGCGACGCGACGGTGCGCGTCTCCGTCTTCGGCGACGATGCGCTGAAGGAGACGGCGCTCCAGCACCTGAAGCACAACGCGCGCAAGTTTCAGGCGATCATCAATCGCGAGGTGCGGCTCAAGTTCACGCCGCGTCTTGCGTTCGTCCTCGACCTCTCGCTTGAGAAGGGCGACGAGGTCTTGGCGATCCTGAACGGGCTGCCGAACGTCTGATTCCGGCGACGGATGCTCGTCTGGGTCCAGAATCCCTTTGACAGCCTTCCGTGTGAGGGCGCGCGAAAGATGCGGTTCTGGCTTCTGTGCGAGGCATTCGCGCGCGCGGGGCATCGCGCCGTCCTCTGGACGAGCGACTTCAGCCACGCGACGAAGGCCAAGCGGCGTTTCGCAGGGCCCGTTGCCTCCGAGGCGTTCGAGGTTCGGCTGATTCCGACGCGCCCGTATCGGCGGAATGTCGGCTGGGCGCGCGTGTGGAGTCACTTTTCCTATGCGCGCGCGTGGAAACGCCTGGCGACGGCGGCGGACGTCGAGAAGCCCGACCTGATCGTCTCCTCGGTGCCGACGCTTTCGGCGGCCGGGGCGGCGCTCGCGCTGGGGCAGCGCTTCGGCGCGAAAGTCGTCCTGGACGTGATGGACGCCTGGCCGGAGACGTTTGAGCGCCTCGTGCCCGCAGGGCTGCGCGGCCTTGCGCATCTGGCCGTGACGCCATTGCGGCGAAAGGCGCGGCGGCTCTATCGGGCGGCTGACGTGGTGACGGGCGTGAGCGCGCGCTATCGTGCGCTCACGGGACGAGATGACTACTTCCTGGCGTACCATGGCATTGACTGTGCGCGTGCCACGCCCTCGCCCGTGCCGCGCGCGGCGGGACGGATTCGGCTGGTCTATGCGGGCAATCTTGGCCGGACGTATGACCTTGCGACGGTTGTCGCGGCCGTGCGGGCGCATCCGGAGATGGAACTGGATGTCGCGGGATTCGGGTCGTTCAATTGCGACTGTCCGCGCGTTCGTGTGCACGGGCTGCTTTCAGAGTCCGACTTGCAGCGTCTTTTGGCGACGGCGGATGTCGGGGTCGTTCCGATGTCGGCGGACAGTTGGGTCGGCGTTCCCTACAAGTTCTGCGACTACGCGCGCGCGGGTCTCCCCATCGTCTCTTCGCTCGGAGGCGAGACGGCGGATCTTCTGGCGCATTACGCCTGCGGGGCGTGTTATCGCGTGGGGGATGTCGCGTCCTTTTCGGAAGCCGTGCGCCAGGCGGTTGCCGGTGGGCGCGGGGCTTCGCGGCGGATGTGCGACGACCGCTTCGACGCGACGCGCATCTATGACGGCTACGTCAGGCGCGTTCTCGCCTCGGACAGTCCGTATTCCGCGCGAAGATCCTGAAGATAGGCGCGCGCCTTGCGCTGGAGGTTTCGGCGACGGATGAGCGGAACGACCTCGGCGAGCGGAATGAGTTTCTTGTCCACAGGCTCGAAGTCGATGAGCCGGAGGCGCGTCGAGCCGTCGGGGAGAAACTGAACCTGCACGTTCCGTGGCTCGAAAAACGGGGCCGAGGCATCCGCCAGTTCGTCCAGCAAGGCTTCCAGCTGGTCGCAGCACAGAGCCGAAAAGCGCGGGTCCTGCCGTTTCTTCATCTCGTATTCCGCGCGGATGACCAGCGAACCGTCGGCATTCGTCATGAGCGACATCAGGACGCCATAGCCGCGCCGCTCGTCGAAGACGACCTCGACGACGTCAGGAAACGCGGCGGCCACCAGAGGCCCGGCCTCGTGGCGGTATTTTTCCATCGCCTCGGCCTCCAGGCAGTTGACGTTCAGCCGCCGGTCAAAGCGGCCGTTCTTCAGCATCAGCCGAAAACGCCATCCGATCTTGCGGTCCGTTTGCGCGTCCGACGGGTCGCGCAGGAACTTGACGCAGAACCCCGTCTCGCCAATCCGATAGCAGATGCGGCGCGCGCCCTGTCCAATCTTGACGAGAGGCTGTTCGCGAAGCAGGTGTTCGTGCGGCGAGAGCTGGTGAACCAGTCGCTGCCACTTGTCCTTGAGGAAGAGGACGATCCAGTTGAGGAGAAGGAAGTGCCCAAAGGTCTTCGTCATGTCCTGCGCGAGTTCGCGGAGCGCGCGCGTGTCGGACACCATGGGAACAAACGGTTGCCAGAGGCGTTTGCTTTGCGCGAGGTTCGGGAGAAGCGAGACGAAGAGAAGCCCCCAGACCAGCAGAAGGAAATGCTTGTGGCGGGCGATCTCCGCGAATGCGCCCCACGTCGATCCGCGCCAACGGACGATGCACGCGACGGCGAGGATGAGGGACGCGACAATCGGCAGCAGTTCCGGTTCGTCGAGGTCGAGGAACGAGATCTTTTTCCAGAACGGATCCAGCTCGTTGAGGGCCACGCCGAGAAACACGAAGCCCATGGCCAGAAGGCCGCCACGCCATTCGCGCCGATGGACGGCCAGGGCCATCAGCAAGGCCGCCACGCCCGCCATCAAACTGGCCTGGACGAGAAGAAGGACGTTTGTCATGAGCCTGTTCGCGCGTGCGCGTCTCCCTGAAACAGTTTCGCCTCACGCGCCGTCAACGCCTGCAGGACCTCCGGCGTGACGGCCTGTCGGAAGTAGTTGTAGTTGAGAACCCAGTAGGACGGGTGGCGGCGGATGACGGATTCGAGGGCGGTTGCGCACCGCTGGGTCGTCGCCCAGACGTCTCGCGCCGTGTCGGGCGTCATCGTCTCGATGACCTCGCACCGATAGCGGCCGTCCTTGAGCGGGCGCGACCACGCGACGATAATCGGGACTTTCGCCTTTGCCGCGAAGAAGGCGGGTGCGGCCGAGACGGGAATGGGCTTGCCGAGGAAGCGAATCCACACGCCGCCTTTTTCCGGCGCGACCTTCTGGTCGACGAGAAGTCCGAGCGACTTTCCGGCCTTGACGCCCGCCATGAGCGGCTTGAACGCGCCCTCGGCCGAGACGATTTCCTGCCCGATCGAACGCCGGGCCGACATGAGGAGCTTGGTCATGCCGCGCGTGCCGATGCCCTTGGCGACCGACATCATTTCATGCCCCTCCAGGAACGCGAGCTGCGAAAGGATCTCCCAGCAGCCAATGTGTCCCGAAACCGTGACGGCGGGACGGTTCGCCGCGAGAAACGCCTTGCCCTCCGGTGACATCTCGCCGACGAGGGCGCAACGCGCGCGCGCGCGAACGAGCGTCCAGAACGCATAGCCAACCGTCCGCGCCATGTTGCGGTAGGAACGGCGGATGATGCGGGCCTCGGCCGCTGTTGGACGATACGGGCCGACATCGGGATTGAATCGCGTCGTTCCCTCAAGCCCGACGCAGCGGCCTCGGATGATGTGGAGGTTTTCGAGCGCGCGCCGCTTGCCGCGCCGGTCAAAGAAGTACATGCCGGCCGAAAGGCTGTCGCAGAACAGGAGCAGAAGCCGCCAGGGCATCCAGACGAGGGCGGCCAGCGCCAGTCCAATGCCAATCCACTCGGCGGGCAACAGGATCGCGTGCTTTATCTTCTTGTTGCGTGCGCGCCGTCGCCACAGCTTCTCGTCGTCCGTCATTGTGCGCCCTCCAAAAGGGATTGGAGGCGACGGCGGAGCGTCGCGAGATGCCGCCGCGTCTGCCTGTCGTGCCATCTGCCGAAGAACTCTTCCTTCGGCGGCGTCTGTCCGACCGCCGTCATGGCGGCTTGGTAGAGCTTGCGATAGGGACGGTGACAAGGCTTCCACGGCTTCTTCGGCCCCCAGAAGTGGAGAATCGCCGGATTGAGCGCGGCTTCAAGGCACTCCTTCGGCGGATTGCCCTGCCAGAGCGGCGCCCGGAGATCGCGCGTCACGTAGCTCTTGATCAGGCGGTCGTGAAAGTTCCACCGAAGCGGCAGGAGGCGCGTGCGGTCGTGGTAGAGCGCGTTCCAGGCGTCTTGCTCGATGCGGTCGGCAATTGCGTAGTGGTCGCGATACCAGGCGAGAATCCTCTCCCACGTCTTTTCGGCCCGGCACGCCGCCGTGTTGAAGACGAGCGTTCCCGTGTTGAAGTAGCGCGTGACGGACGGCGGCAGGATGCCCGTGCCCCAGACGGCTTCGGTGATGACGGGGTCGCCCTGGCCATATTCGGCGACGGCGGCAATGAGGTTGTCGCCCAGGTCAAGGTCGAGGATCTTCGACACGTCGTCGTTGAAGAGCATGTCGATGTCGAAATGCGCGACGTTCCCCGTCGCGTCCGCGAGGATCTGCGGCGTGAAGATCGGCGTCCACGTGAAGACGTTCCAGCGCGAGCCGGGGCGGTCTTTCAGGATGTCCTGATAGGGCGCCAGAAACGGCTCGACGTCGTGGTAGCGGATGGAATACTTGTCTTCGGGCAGACCGAGATTCGCGCGGGCCGCCTTTTGGTTGAACGCATCCACGACCGCGCGCAACGCCGCCTTGCTCGCGGCGGAATGTCCGCCGAAGCCCTCGAAGACGTTGATGCGAATGGATTCCTTGCCCGTGTCGTGGGCAAGGAGCGAGCCGACCGTCACGCAAAGGAACTTCGCGCCATTGTCATCGCAGCTGAAAGCAACGTCCTTCACGCCAGAACTTCCTTGAGGGCGGCGAGAACCTTGTCCTGGTCGGGCGCGAGGCCGCAGTAGAGCGGCAGGCGCACGAGGGTGTCGGCGTAGCGGTCGCAGTTCGGCAACGCGCGCGCCACTGACGCCTCGTCCATCGGTCGATGCGTCTCGCGATAGGTTCGGTAGAAATCCGAAGAGTGGAGCGGCAGATAGTGGAAGACCGTCAGGACGTCCCGCGCCCGCATCTTCGCGATGAAGTCCGTCCGCGCCGCGAGATCCGGGAACAGGAGATAGAACATGTGCGCGTTGTTCGTCGCGCAGGATGGAATGACGGGGAGGTTTGGGCGTTTGGAGGTTTGGGCGTTTGGAGGTTTGGGCGTTTGGCGGGCGGAGAAGAAGTCCATGTACCGCTGCCAGAGGCGTTTGCGCTCGGCCTGGATTTCGTCAAGGTGTTCAAGCTGCGCCCAGAGAAACGCCGAGACGACCTCCGTCGGCAGGAAGGAACTTCCCGTGTCCACCCAGCCATACTTGTTCACCTCGCCACGGAAGAACTCGGCGCGGTTCGTGCCTTTTTCCCAAATGATTTCGGCGCGTCGCACGAAACGCGCGTCGTTGACGACGAGAAGACCGCCCTCGCCGGAGATGATGTTCTTCGTCTCGTGGAAGGAGAACGCAGCCAGGTGTCCGATCGAACCGAGGGGACGCCTGCGGACAGGCGTCGTCGGGTTGTCCGCGAAGGCGCGTGAATTTTCAGAAGGGGACAGGTAGAAGCTGTCGATGGCCTGGGCGGCGTCTTCGACGACGAGCAGGTTGTGGCGGTTCGCAATCGCCATGATCGCGTCCATCTCGCAGGCGACACCCGCGTAGTGGACGACGACGATCACTTTCGTCCGTGGCGTGATGAGGGCTTCGATCTGCGTCTCGTCGATGTTCGGCTGGTCGGCGCGGCTGTCGGCGAAGACGATGGTCGCGCCCTGGCGGACGAAGGCAAGCGCCGATGAGACAAACGTGTAGGAGGGAACGATGACCTCGTCGCCCGGGCCGACGCCCGTCAGGATTGCCGCCATTTCAAGCGCGTCTGTGCAGGACGTCGTCAGGAGGCACTTGCGGAAGCCGTAGCGTCGCTCGAAGTAGTCCTGGCATCGCTTCGTGAATTCGCCGTTGCCGGAAATCTTGCCGCCCGAAACGGCCTGACGGATGTAGTCCGCCTCCTTTCCGGTCATGTAGGGTCTGTTGAAATGTATCACTTGGCGAGTTCCTCGTAAACGGCCACTGTCTTTTGGGACATTATATCAAAATCGCACAGCGCGCGAACGGCTTCGCGCCGCGTCGGGCACGGCATTGCCGCGACCGCGCCGAGGATTTCCGCCGCGCCGCCGAAGCGTCGCAGAAGACGGACGGGACGGTTCATCGCCAACGCTTCGGCAACCGAAAGCCCGAACGATTCGGGTTTCGTCACGTTCCCCGAAACGACGAGATCCGCCAACGAGAGACATTCGGGGATGTGCGTCTGCGCCCCCGCGAAGACAACGCGATCCACCACGCCGAGCGAGGCGGCGAGAGCCTTGAGTTCGGCAAGATGCCCCGTCTTGTCCCGGTCGGCGCCGCCCACGAGGATCAGTTTCGTCTGCGGCGCATATAAGGCATCGCCCCACGCTGCGTCGGGCGTGACGTCCGGTCTCCCCGCGAGATTGCGGATCAGGTGGTCGAATCCCTTGAGCGGCGTGATGCGTCCGACGGCCATGACGACGCGGTCGCCGGGCTTGAGCCCCCAGTCGCGCCGAAGCCGTGCCACGATGTCTGCGTTGAGGGCCGCCGGATCGAAGCGCGCGAAGTCAACTGCCGGATGGATGACGCGGAGGCGCGCGCCGAGACCCTTCGCGTTCGGATAGCTCCGCGTCAGGTAGTCCGCGAGGAATCGCGAGGGCGTGATGACGCGGTCGCCCTTCGTCATCACCGCCGAATAGCGCGAGACGGAATTCGCCCCATGCGCGTACGTGACGAAGGGGAGGGAAGAAATAATCGGATGGTCGAATGGGCGAACGAAAGCGTCCAGACGGCGGGCGAGGACGAACAGCCAGGCCGGGACGCGCGAATGCGCGCAGACGAGGAGCGAGTCGCCGCGTGTCGCCAACGCACGCAATGCCTTTCGTAGTTGCCACGCCCGAACCGGGGCCGTCAGCGGGTTCTTCGACTTGAGGTCGAGCGCGAGGTGTTCGCCGCCGTCGTCGCGCACCTTCGCCACGAGCCGTCCGCCTTTCGAGATGACGACTGACCGCCATCCGGCGCGGACAAGCGCGCGGTTCAAGTCGCAGACGACGGTCTCGACGCCGCCCTGCTCCATGGCCGGAACGAGATGAATGACCGTCATGACGCCTTAGCCCATCTGCGCGAGCCGTTGGGCCAGCACGGGCAGCCCCGGATCGCGCGCGCCACATGTCACGAAACAGCCAAAGGCCGCTCGATGCGCCGCACACCAATCCAACGCCGCATCCAGGTCGGAAACTTGGGTTACGCGCGCACCGACGGCGGCGTCCGCGTCGGCAATCGCCTGGGACAAGGCGCCTGAATTGATCGAGCGGTCGGTTGTGCCGCCCGCGTCGTAGACGGGCAGGAGCAGAAGCCTGTCCTGCGGGCGAATCGTCTCGACGAACATCGCCGCCAGCGCGGCGCACATCTTGCGGAGCGGCGCATACCCATGCGGCCGCCAGATCGCGCAGACGCCCTGCGGGTAGTTCTCCGCGAGCGTCGTCCACATGGCCTTGAGCTTCTCCGGGTTGTGGGCGTAGTCGTCGTAGACGGCGGGAGAGTGGCGGGGCGTTTGGGGGTTTGGACGTTTAGGGGTTTGGATGCGCTGGAGACGGCGCTCGACGCCCTTGAATGTCTTCATCGCGGCGACGGCCGCTTTCGGCGCCACGCCGAGCGCGACCGCCATGCGCACGGCCAGCTCTGCGTTCTGCCGGTTGTGCCGCCCCGGCACGGGGACCTCCAGCGGCTCGAAGCGCCAGGCGTCCAGCGGGACTCGTCCGTCGATGACCGGGCCGTGGCAACCCGCCACGAAGGCATCGAAGACCGCGTCCATCTCTTCCTTGGAATAGTGGTCGGCCGAGGCGTTCGTGACAACGGCGGCGTAGGGACTGAACGCGACAAGCGACTTGTCGCTCTCGTCCACTTCCGCGACGGCATACGCGCCGCGTCCGAAGCGGACGGCCCCGTCCCAGCCCGGCGCGTTTGCGCCGTTCACGCAGAACGGGTCAAGGCCGCATTCGGCGAGGACGTGCCCCAGCATGGCCGTTACCGTCGATTTGCCGCACGTTCCGACGACGGCGACGAGCTTGTAGCCCTGCAGCGCGCGTGCGAGCGCCTTCGCCCGGTGCGTGACGGGAATGCCGCGTTCGCGCGCCTTGCGCAATCCCGCGTTCGTCTCCTCGATGGCCGTCGAGACGATGACTTCGTCCGTGGTCGCGTCAACGCCGCTGCCGTCGTCCGGAAAGACGGCCACGCCGAGCGATTCAAGGCGGCGAATGTTCGGCGTGTCCCGTGTCCGGTCGGCCCCCGTCACCTCGTCGCCCAGTTTGAGGAGCGCCGTCGCGAGCGCGCTCATGCCGACGCCGCCAATGCCAATCAGATGCCGTTTCACCGGCCGAAGAGCTTCTTGACGGCATCCGCCGTCCGCTTCATGTCTTCGCCGACCTTCTTCACGCTCTCGCCGGCCGCGTCGGCGGCAGACTGAAGCGAGGCCGAAGCGGACTTCAGCGAATCGCCCGTCGTGCCGCCGGCTTCCTGAAGGGCCGTGCCGAGCTGGCCGGCCGCCGTGTTGATCAGCCCGCCGAGTGCGGCCGCACCGTCGCCGGCCTTGGTCGCGCCTTTGAGAATCGCTTCCCAGACCTGCGTCGTCAGTTCGGCGAGCGTGAGCCCGTTGGACTTCTTGCCGAGATCCGTCAGCGTGATCGGCGGCACGGGAATCGTCAGCATCTGGAGCTTCACGCGCACGCCCGAAACGGACAGGCGATCGACGACCACCTTGAACTCCTTCTCCTCCGCCTCCGTCGGGGCGGCCTCCGTCGTCTCCGTCGTCGGCTCGGCCGTTTCCGGCTCGTCTTCGCCGCCGGAGACGTTCATCTTGAGCTGCGTCAGGTTGTCGATGCTGTTCTCGCCGCCATAGAGATAGGAGACGAAGCAGTCCTTCAGCGTGATCTCACGGACGTGGAGGCAGTCCCCCACGAGGCTCGCGCCGTCCAGCACGACGACGAGACTGCCGAGGTGCAGCGCGGTCGGCTCAGAGTAGCCCGCCGGATTTCCGACCCGCAGGTCGCTGACGGACAGCCGCCCCGAATAGGGGTTCAGCGACAGTCCGCCAAGGTGGAAGTCCGTCTGCGTGATTCGAGGGCCGAGGCAGTTGGCGATCGGACGGGCCACGGGGCCGAGCCAAAGCGGCAGCGTCGCGACGAGCAGGAAGGCAAGGACCGCGAGAATCACGACCGACCACAGGACGATTTTGAGCAGTTTTTTCATTTGAGTGTCTCCACGATGATTTTTGTGCGATGGCCAGACCCTTCGGTCTCGACCTCAAGGACATTGGCCATCCAGCGTTCGCCGAACTTCTTGAGGCGTGCGCCCCACAGCCGGCGAATCCGCCGTTCGCCCGCGAACTCCTCGGCCTGCAGGAGCGCGCCCGTCTTGCGGTCGATCCACGCCCGAACGGTTCGTGCGCCGTTGCGCAGGACGACGACGGCGCAGACCTGCCCGTGGACAGTCTCGCCCTCGCGCTCCGCGTCAAAGGAGACGTCGCGCCAGTTCAGGTAGTCGAGCGCGAGGTCGCTCCACGTCACGTCCGTGCCGAGGATGCCGTCGGCCGCGCGCGCCGAATCCGCTGGCCGCGCGTAGGGTTGGCCGTCGAGGACGAGCGCCGTCTGCCCGGCCGTGCGCGTGAGGACATAGCCATGCTCGGCCTTGACGACGCCCCGCCGGTTTCGGAGGACGATTCGCCCCGTGAGTTCGGCATTTGACGGGATCATCGCGCGGCACTGCGCGACGAGTTCCTGCGGCGTCGCGTTCGTCGCGATCAAAATGCTGGCGAGAAGCGCGATCATGCCCTCTGCGCCTCCGCGTTGACAAGTCTCTTCATCATGCGCGTATTATAGCATATCGCCGCATGGCGAAGAGACCTGTCCCCGCGTTCATTTTTCGCCGAATGCGCCGAGGAAGGTGAAGTGCTCGATCTCCGGGTCGGACGAAAGTTCGGCGAGGAGCGCGCGCACCGGTTCGTCGCGTGCGTTCGCCTCGAAGTCGAAGACGAAGCTGAACTCGAAGTCTCGGCCCGGCACGGGACGGGATTCGAGCTTCGTGAGGTTCACGTCGATGGCGGCGAACTTGGCGATGATGCCGTTCAGCGCGCCGGGGCGGTGCGGCAGGCTCAGCATGAGGCTGATCTTGTTCGCGTCCGTCCGCACTTCAAGGTCTTTCGCGATGCAGATGAAGCGCGTGTAGTTGTAGGCCGCGTCGCAGATGTCCTCGGCGATGATGTCCAATCCGTAGAGTTCCGCGCAGGCCCGCGAGGCGATGACCGCCCGGTCGGTCGCGCCGCTTGCCGCGAGTTCCTTCGCCGCGACGGCCGTGTTCGGGCCGGGCTCTGCATGGATTTCGGGGTGCGCCTTGAGGAAGCGCGCGCACTGCGCGAGCGCGTGGGGGTGGCTCGCGATCGTGCGGACGTCCGCCAGCGTCACGCCTTTTGGCGCGAGCAGGACGTGGTCGACCTTGAGCCGCAGCGCGCGCACGATGTGGAAGCGGTGCTGGCGCATGAGGTCGTAGACCGCCGCGACGGAACCCGCCGCCGAGTTCTCGACCGGCAGCACGCCATAGGGGCACAGGCCCTTTTCGACGGCCTCGAACACCTTCTCGAACCCCTTGAAGTAGAGGATCGTCGGAATCGGGAAGAGGAGCGACGTCGCCTGCTGCGCGTACGAGCCCTCGACGCCCGCGCACGCGACGACCGCCTTCTGCGGGAATCGTTCGGTCGTCGCCGCCTGCGACAGCTTGTCCAGGAGCGCGCCGCCCGCGCCGATCCGGCGGCGCTGGAGTGCCTTCGAGAGGCCGAAGAGCGTCGTGAAGAGCTGGCGGACGCCGATCATGTGCTCCGGCGGCACGTGATCCGTCACGCGCGTGAGGATGGCCCGCTCGCGCGCCGGATCCGTCACGGGGCTTCCGGCCGCGCGCTTCAGTTCGGCGACGCGCTCGGAGACCGCGAGTCGCGCCTCCATGAGGCGCGTGATCTCGTCGTCGATGGCGTCGATCGCCTGGCGGCACTGCCCCAGGTCTTTCGTCTTCAGGTCATTCGGGGTCGTGTCCATGGCTTACGTCCTTTCGTTCCACTTGTTGACGAGCGCGCGCACGTCGCGCACCTTCTCCATCGTGCGCGCGAACATGTCGGGCGTCTGGCTCTGCGCGCCGTCGCACTTCGCGTGCGGCGGATCGTTGTGCACCTCGATGATGAGCCCGTCCGCGCCGATGGCCGTCGCGGCGACGGCGACCGAATCGACCATGTAGGCGTGGCCCGTCGCGTGCGACGGGTCGATGACGATCGGCAGGTGCGAGAGCCGCCGGAGCATCGTCACGACGCCGAGGTCGAGCGTGTTGCGCAGGGCCGTCTCGAACGTGCGGATGCCGCGTTCGCAGAGAATGACGTTCGGGTTGCCGGAGGCCATGACGTATTCCGCGCTCATCAGGAGCTCCTGCAGCGTCGCGCTCATGCCGCGCTTGAGCAGAATCGGCTTCTTCGTGTACGCGCCGACCTCCTTGAGAAGGTTGAAGTTCTGCATGTTGCGCGCGCCGATCTGGATGACGTCCACGTCGTTGAAAAGCTCGATGTCGCGGAAGTCCATGAGTTCCGTGACGATCGGAAGCCCCGTCTCCTTCTTGGCGGTCGACAGCATGTCCAGCCCGACCTTGCCAAGGCCCTGGAAGGCGTAGGGCGACGTGCGCGGCTTGAACGCGCCGCCCCGGAGGAGCGTGGCCCCCGCCGCCTTCACGGCTTTGGCGATGCCGACGACCTGCTCCTCCGACTCGACGCTGCAGGGGCCCGCGATGACGCCGAATCCGCCGGCGCCGATTGTCACGCCGCCGCAGTCGATCGCCGAGTCTTCGGGGTGGAACTTGCGGTTCGCGGCCTTGTACGGCTCCTGCACGCGCTGGACTTGCTCGACGACGTCCAGGGCCTCGAGGATGCCGGGGTCGATGTGCGCGACGTCGCCGACGCAGCCGATGACGGTCTGAAGCGAGCCGACCGATTCATGCGGCTCGACGCCGCGCGAGCGGAGCAGGCTCTTCAGGTTCTCGACCTGGCCCGAATCCGCGTTTTTCTTGAGAAGGATGATCATAGGGGTTTTGGAGGTTTAGAGGTTTGGGGGTTTGGAGGTTTGTGTTTTGAGAATCAAAAACGGCCCCGCTTTTCTGCGGGGCCGCCTTGTTGCCGAATCAGCTAACTGCCTTTCATCAGTACGACAAGAGCGCCCCGCGCGGAATAAACGCGAAGTTCACGTAGGCAAAAAAGTAGTAACGCTGACTCATAGAAACGGCGCGTAGTGTATCACAATGCGCGTGTTCCCGTCAAGCACCCGCGCAAAAAGCAGACGCCAGTGGTGGAGCGCGCATAGCGGGGTTGTGCTGTCGTCCGTGTGCAGGTTTCGCCGATGGCATTATCGGACGGGGGTGAAGGCGGGCAGTTCGCGGCGGAGCCAGGCGTCGGGCTTTAGCGCGAAGTCGCCCTGGGCTGCGTCGACGAACCCCGCGTCGAAGGGGCGTTCCCGCGTTCCGTTGACAACGCGGAAGCCCGCGGCGATGCGCGAATCGATCCGTGCCGTCTTCACGCCGTTCGTGCCCTGCGTGTTGATGACGAGGTTGCCGGCGATCGGCGCCATGCGGGACAGGCATTCCGAGGCCTTGCCGTCGAGCGCGAGGATCTGCTGCGTGCAGTCGATGAAAACGTTGTTCTCCACGGGGTTGTAGAGCGGTTCGCGCGGATGGTCGTTCATGATGTTCGCCAGACGCGGATAGCGCGCCGCCCACACGCCGTTCGTGTAGTCGAACTTCTTCGCCTTGTCCTCCAGCATCCAGGACGGGCGGGCGTTCCAGTGCTTCCATGTCATGCCACGGCAGTCGATGGACAGGCCAATCTTGCAACGGGAGAAGACGTTGTTCCGGATCGGGTGTTCGCGCCCGCCGCCCACCATAATGCCGCGCGAGACGTTGTGGAAGACGTTTCCGTAGACGTCGTCGCCGCAGTCGCAGTCGTCGAAATAGAAGCCCATCGTGTTCGCGTGCTCGCCGTCCGCGCCAAGGTCGTGCGTGTAATTGTAGCGCAGCACATTGCCCTGCGTTGTCCAGTCGCGCCCCGTGTAGTACGCGCCCGCGTCTCCCGTCTCCATCAGCACACGATAGACCTCGTTCGATTCAAACAGAAGTTCGTTGCCGCCGTACAGCACCGCCGAATGTGGCGCGTCGTGCATCTTGTTTCCGCGTACCGTGACGCCACAGGCCTCGTGCACCGCGATGGCCGGCGCGTACGTCCTCTGGAAGACGGCATAGTGGTGGATGTCGCATCCCTCCACCACCGTGTCCGCCCGCGTGAGCGTTCGGCGATCGCCGCCAGATACGCGGATGCCCGTGCGTCCGATGCGGCAGACTTCTACGCCGACGACACGGTTGCGGCTGCCGTCCACGTAAAGGCCCGTGCCGCCAAGGCACGACACGCGGCAGTCCGCCACCGTCACGTCGTCTCCCCGAATCGACACGCCGTCGCCATAGCCATAGGCGAAGTCGAGCCGTTCGAAGCGCAGATGTTTCACCCCCTGTGCGAGCAGGATGGGCTCGGACGAGAAGACGAGCGTCGTGTCATCGGCCGCTGTCGGTTCGCCGTGGCGCGGCATCAGGTAGAGGCGTTTTCGTTCGCGGTCGAGATACCACTCGCCCGGCTCGTCCAGTTCCTCCAGCAAGTTGAATGCGAAGAAGCGACGTTCCTTGCGTCCCCATGTGCCGCCCATCACGCCGTAGGGGACGCTCGCCGCGAGGCGGATGACATTGTTTGTCCCGTTCTCCGGGCCATAGTTCGCCGCCCGGACGGAACGGTTGTCCCAGTCATGTGTCCAGTAGCCGTTCATCCACACGCCTTCCGCGAAGTTCCACCTCTTCGCGCGCGAATTGTCATAGACGAATGCGCCTGGCCGCTGTTTCGCGGGGTCACCCTTGTCCACGCCCTGCGTGAATGCCGTGTAGCCGCCGTTCGGCCAGCGGGCCAGCGTGCCGAAATCGCCGCCCGTGAAGAGGAGCGGCTTTGCGGGCGTACCGCCGAACGCATCCGCGAGCGGCGGAATCGCCCCCGGCACGAACGGCGCGATGTCCACCACGTAGACCTTTCCCCGCGCCGATTCGGGTAGGCGGGCGAGCACGGCCGGATCGGCGACCTTCTTGAATGCAGTCGCTGGTATGGAGATGCCGCTCGTCAACACGGCTTTCGTTGTTTCCCGCGAACGCCAGACGAGGGGCGCGGAGGCCGTGCCCGAATCAACGACGGACAGCTTGATGCCGTTGGGGACGAAATGCCGGCCGGGGGCGAAAAGAACTTCGATGGTCTCGTCCGGCTTGACCGTCCCTGCCGCGCGGGCGGTGCGCACGCCGTCCACCGCAGCCTGTACCGAGGCAAACGGCCGTGCGGCCGAACCGTCTCCGCCGGCGAATGCCGTCGCGTCCACATGAAACGTCGCGCCGACGGCGGAGACGGCCATCGCCGCGCCCGCCCATGCGCCCAACAGCGTCTTTCGCATGGAGAAAAAGCGTCCTTCTCGTTTTGTTTTTCGAACTCGCACGACAGATGCATTATAGCATAAAGCTTTTGATGACCGACTGTCAGAACGAACGGCGGCGAATGGCACGGATTGACACGAAGCCTGGGATTTTGTATAGTCAATCCCAAATTGCAAACGGTAGACACCACGAAAACAAATTGGAGGCTTGAATCATGTTGACTCGGAGAGGGTTCATTGGCTCGGCGGTCGCTTCGGGCGCCTGGGCGGCGTTGGGCATTCCTGATGCGAAAACGCGCATCGCGCGTATCGGACTCATGACGGATACGCACGTCCTGACGACGATGGCGAGTTGCGCTCGCGTTCGCGCCGCGCTTGAACTCTTCAAGGCGCAGGGCGCGGAGATGGTGTTGAACTGTGGAGACTTGGCGGACAACCATTACCCCGAAGGCTACCGCTGCTATCGGCGGACGATGAATGCGGCCTATCCCGACGCGGCGTCGCGCCCGAAGGAGGTCTACGTCTACGCATTCCACGACGTCTGCAACTACAAGCCGGGGTCCGGTTGGGATATGACGCATGCCGCCGCCGCGTTCGAGGACATGCGTCGTCTGCTGGACGCGCCCAACGGACATACCGCGTCGTTCGTCTGGAAGGGGCTTCCGTTCGCGATTTTCCCGCAGAGCACCGGACACAAGGGCTTCCTCTCGTGGGAGGACTACGAAAAGACGGTGGCGCGGCTCTGTGCGGAGAATCCCGGCAAGCCTGTGTTCGTGTGCGACCACGTGCCGCCCGCCGGGACGACGTTCCATAGCTGGCACTGGGGCTCGGAGAACTGCCGCCGCGTGTTGAACAAGTTCCCGCAGGTTGTGTCGATTTCCGGCCACGTTCACGGATCGCTGGCGAGCGAACGGCAGATTTGGCAAGGCGAGTTCACGGCGATCAATCTGGGCTGTCTCCAGACGTGGGGTGGGTTCGCGCCTGGCTCCACGCCGCCGCACCAGGCCAAACCGAACTTCGGCGTTCTTGTGATGGACGTCTTTCCCGACCGGCTCGTCGTTTACCGCTACGACGTGCGCGACGGTTCGCAGTTTGGCGCCCCGTGGGTCGTGCCGCTGCCGTTCGCGGCGAAGTCCGCGCCGTTCCGTCCTGTGGCGGCGGCCTTGCGCGAGAAGGCGCGTCCGGCGTTTGCGGCGGATGCGGCGGTGACGGTCAAGCCTGTTGGAACGCCTGTCACGGGCTACTCGATCTCCTTCCCTGAAGTTGCGAAGGGGCCGCGGGCGTTCATGTACCGCTTGGCGTGTGCGCGGAAGAACGCGGACGGCAATTGGGAGCCGTTTACGCGGGACGATATCTTTGCCGACTTCTGGATCGCGCCGAAAGACCGTTCGGGACGGGCGTCGTACACGTTGAGCGCGGGCTTTTTCAAGCCGGGGGAAACCTACCGCGTGACGGCGACGCCGCTCGACTGGTTTTATCGTCCGTCCCCGTCGATCGCGGGCGAATTCACGGCCACGCACGTTGCACCGAAAGTCAAGTGGACGACGGACGACACCTTTGCGTTCAACTTCACGGAACACGGCCGTCCCGTTGCGCGGGCGGCGGACGGGTTCTTCACGCCGGCGAGCGGACAGGGCACGCTCGTGCTGCCGGCGGGCGCGTTCGCGAACCTGACGCCGGGCAAGCGCCACCGTTTCGTCATCGACCTCCATCTGTCGCAGCCGGCGGGCGACTACTGCGCGTGGCGGGCGTGGCTGGCGCCGTCGACCGACTGGTCGCGCCATCTGGCGGGCGACATCCAGACGTCGCCGGGCGATCCGGGCGCGTTGCGCTACGTGATGGAATTCACGCCTGGCGCGGACTTCCCGTCTTCGTGCAACGTCATCTTCAACTACACCAGCCCTGGCGCGCGCGTCAAGCCGTTGGCGATTGAAGTCCAGGAGGTGTAGGGCGGGACGACGCTTGAGTGCTTGTTCGCAAAAGAGGAGTGCGTGAAACTGCTCCGCAGCTGGACTTGATCGGCATGGGCAAGGGCGCACGACATCTGCGCGGGTGCCATTTGCGTGGGATATGCTGCGGTGGGGCGGTGGCGAAATGTGGTATAATAGAAGGGCAATTTCCAGAAAGGACAGCGAAAACATGAAAGCGCCCAAAAAGGGTATCAAGTGGGATGAACTCGGCTTCGGGTTCTCCGATGTCAACTGCCACCTCCGCATGACGTGGAAAGACGGCAAGTGGTCAAAGCCGAAGTTCGTGAAGGAGCCGTGGATCAACATGCACATTGGTGCGGCGTGTCTCCATTACGGCCAGGAGTGCTTCGAGGGCATTAAGGCGTTCCGTCAGAAAGACGGCAAGGTCGTCATTTTCCGTCCCGACGAGAACGCGAAGCGCATGTATCGCACGGCCGAGCGCACGTGCATGCCGCCCGTGCCGGTCGAGACGTTCGTCGAATGCTGCCAGGCGGTCGTGAAGAAGAACGCCGAGTTTGTGCCGCCGTATGGGACGGGCGGGTCGATGTACCTGCGTCCGCTCCTCATCGGCACGGGCCCGCAGATTGGCGTCGCCCCGGCGCACGAGTACACGTTCATGATCATGGTCATGCCGGTCGGCGCCTACTACAAGGGCGGTCTCAAGCCGGTGCGCGCCGTCATCTTCGACCAGTGGGATCGTGCGGCGCCGCAGGGCATGGGCGACGTGAAGGTCGGCGGCAACTATGCGGCGGGCATCTTCGCGCACGAGAAGGCGAAGCGCGAGGGCTGGCCGGTCGAGCTTTACCTCGACGCGAAGACCCACAAGTACATCGAGGAGTTCGCGACGTCCAACTTCGCGGGCATCACGAAGGACGGCAAGTACGTCACGCCGGACAGCAGCTCGGTTCTGCCGTCGGTCACGAACATGTCCCTCAAGCAGTGCGCGAAGGATCTGGGCATCAAGGTCGAGTGCCGCCCCGTTCCCTACACGGAGCTGAAGAAGTTCAAGGCCGTCGCCGCGCTCGGCACGGCGGTCGTGATCACGCCCGTCTGGGAAATCACCCGCAACGACACCGTCATCAAGATCTCCGATCCGGAGGTCGTCGATCCGACGCTCCAGAAGCTCTACGACCGCGTTCAGGGCATCCAGTACGGCACCGTCAAGGATACGCACGGCTGGTGCCTTGAAGTCAAGTAAGGCGACTGGGCGTTTGGGACAAAGGGAAGGAAACGGGAAAGAAAAGAGGGATCGGAAACTTGGTGGACGGCCTTCCTGAAGTCCTGAAGAAACTTCTCCGGGTTCGCGGAATCAATGAGGCGGACTGGGAGAAGTTTCTTCGTCCTTCTTTGCGGGACTTGGCCGAACCAACGGAACTTCCTGGCGTCGCGGCGGCGGCGGACGTCATCCTTGCGGCGCTCGCCGCGCGGCAGCGCATCGTCGTCTTTGGCGACTACGACTGCGACGGCGTCTGCGCGACGGCGATTCTCGTCAAGACGCTCACGGCGTTGGCGGCTGGCTGTCCCGCGCCCGACATCCCCGTCCCCCAGCCGTTTCTGCCCGAACGCCTGACCGAGGGCTATGGCATGACGGACGCCTCGGTCGAACGGCTGCTGAAGGAATTCTCGGACGTTGGACTGGTCGTCACGGTTGACAACGGCATCAACTCCATCAAGCAGGTCGCCGACTTGAAGGCGAAGGGGGTGTCCGTCGTCGTGACGGACCACCATCTGCCCGGCGAGGAACTGCCGGCGGCGGCGGTTGTCGTCAATCCGAAGGTTGC
Source organism: uncultured Lentisphaeraceae bacterium (assembly GCA_964420685.1). GTDB lineage: Bacteria > Verrucomicrobiota > Kiritimatiellia > RFP12 > UBA1067 > UBA1067. The sequence goes on from CAYQUI010000005.1 coordinate 27,915, forward strand.
GGCCCCCGACCACTTGAAGGGCTTGTGCGGTGCGGGCGTCGCGTTTTTCCTTGCGAATCGGCTTGTTGCCGAGGCAAGGCGGCGTGGCCTTTACGACGGGCCGAAGCTCGGCGGGCCGCTCCTCATTCTCGCGGGGCTTGCGACGGTGACGGACATCATGCCCGTCCGTGGGCAGAACCGCATTCTTGTCGCGGAGGCGCTCAAGAACTTTCGCACGTGCGCGCCGCTGGGTCTGCAGGAGCTCCACTCGCGTGCCGCGCGTTGCGCGCGAGACCGCCTGACGTCGCGCGACTTCGGTTTCATGCTGGGGCCGCGCATCAATGCGGCGGGGCGGCTCGCAAGCGGCATGGACGCGCTGGATCTCATTCTTGAGACGAATCGTGAGCGGGTGCGCGAGTATGCGCGACGAATCGACCTGAACAACGCCGAACGGCGGAGCATCGAGCAGAAGATGACGGATGACGCGCTGGCGCAGGTCGTCCCTGGCGCGGCGGCGCAGGTGATCGACCTGCCCGACGGGCATCCCGGCGTCGCGGGCATTGTTGCCGCGCGTGTGATGGAAAAGCTGGAGGAGGCGTCGGGGGCAAAGGTTCCCGTTTGCGTGCTGGCGGGCGGGCATGGGAGCGCGCGCGCGCCCGAAGGCCTGAACATCCGCGATGCATTTGTCGCGTGCGACGAGGTGCTGGAACGTTATGGCGGGCATGCGGCGGCCGGCGGCTTCTCCGTCAAGGAGGGACAGGTCGATCGTTTCCGCGAGCTTTTGGCGGCGTATTGCGAGAAGATGCGGGCGAAGGGCGTGTGCACGACCGTTTGTGAACGGCGGGCCGACCTTGATTCGCCGGATGTGAAGCTGGACGATTTCACGCTGGAGCTGGCCGAGGCGCTGTCGCAGATGGAACCCTATGGCGAGGGCAACCTCGAGCCGGTCTTCGGGTTGCGCGGCGTGTGGCTTCGGGATGTCCGGCCGTTTGGCGCTGACGGGCAGCATTTGTCCGTCCGCATGGGCGCGTCCGAAACGGCCGGCGACTTGCGCGCGATTTGGTGGAAGCACGGCGCACAGGCCGAGTCGCTTCGCGCGGCCAGTGCCGTTCCGCATGACGTGCGCTTTACGCTTGCCGTTTCGGACTACGGCGAGCGGCATGTCGAGTTGCGGCTTTTGTCGATTGACTGACGGGTCGCAGGTGTTCCCTGCGCCAGTCTGCCTGACGCGGCGCATGTTCCTTGCCGTTGTGCGGACGGATTTGTGCGCGCGGGCGTTTGTGGTATAATACGAATCCATGAAGAACTATCTTGCGATTGACATCGGTGCTTCCTCCGGGCGGCATATCCTTGGACGAGTCGAGGACGGGAAGATCGCCTTGGAAGAGGTCTACCGCTTCGACAACTCGCAGGTCGTCAAGAACGGCCACGACTGCTGGGACATCGAAAAGCTTGTCGCGTCCGTCAAGGCGGGCATCGACGCCGCGCTTGCGAAGGGTTCTGTCGAATCGATTGGCATTGACACGTGGGGCGTTGATTTTGTCCTTTTGGACGCGCAGGGGCGGCTTGTGGGCGACGCCGTCGCCTACCGTGACGCGCGGACGCAGGGGGCGGACAAGGAAATCGAGGCAGGCGTCCTCTCGTTCGCGGAGCTCTATCGGCGCGTGGGCCTCCAGAAGGCCCCCTACAACACGATCTATCAGCTGTGGGCGCTCAAGAAGGAGCATCCCGAACAGCTGGCGGCGGCCGCGCATTTCCTGACGGTGCCCGAATACCTCAACTATGCGCTCACGGGGAAGATCGTCCACGAGTACACCGACTCCTCGACGACGGCGCTTCTGAACGCGGCGAAGAAGGACTGGGACTTTGACCTCATCGAGAAGCTGGGGCTTCCGACGCGGATCTTCGGGAAGCTGGAGATGCCGGGCGCGACGGTCGGCGACTACAAGGGCGTGAAAGTCGTCCTCCCGGCCCTCCACGACACGGGGTCGGCCTATCTCGCCGTCCCGGCGCGCGATGACAAGGCGGTCTACCTGTCGAGCGGCACATGGTCGCTTCTGGGCGTCGAGAACCGGGAGCCGATCACGACGAAGGCGGCGCAGGCGGCGAACTTCACGAACGAAGGCGGCGCATGGGGACGCTACCGGTTCCTCAAGAACATCATGGGGCTCTGGATGATCCAGTCGATTCGGCGCGAACTCAACGGCGTAAGCTATGTCGAGGGGCGCGAACGCGACGAGACGATTGAGGCCCTGAAGGCCCTGACGGACTACGAGAAGGGGCGGCAGTATTCGTTTGCCGACCTTGAGATGCGCGCGCGCGACGCGAGCGACTACCGCGTGACGATTGACGTCAACGAGGCGCGTTTCCTCAATCCGAAGTCGATGATCGGCGAGGTGCTGGCGTCGGCGGCGCGGGAGGGGGCCGCCCCGACGACCGTGGGCGCGCTCATGCAGTGCGTCTACCGGTCGCTTGCCGAGTGCTATGCGGACGCGATCCGCAGTCTTTCGGAGATCACGGGCAAGACATACACGTCCATCAACATTGTCGGCGGCGGCTCGAAGGATCTCTACCTCAACGCGCTCACGGCCGAGGCGACGGGACTGGAGGTCTTCGCGGGCCCGACGGAAGGCACGGCGATCGGCAACCTCATCGTGCAGATGATCGTCGGCGGGGAATTCGCCGATCTCGCCGCCGCCCGCGCGGCCATCGCCCGATAACTGTCGGATGGCGCGTGGCGTTTTCTGGTGCAAGGCCTTGAAATGAAGAACTTGAACGACTATGTCAAGGCGATTCCGGATTTCCCGAAAGAGGGCGTCCTGTTTCGCGACGTGACGGGGATTCTTGAGTCGCCGGACGGCTTTCAGCTCGTCCTCGACCGTGCGACGGGTCTTCTCGCCGACTGTGAATTCGACCTTGTGGCCGCGCCGGAATCGCGCGGCTTCATTTTTGGCGCCGCGCTCGCGGATCGCTTCCGGACGGCGTTCGTGCCGATTCGCAAGCCAGGCAAGTTGCCTCGTGAGACGATTTCCGAGGCGTATGACCTCGAATACGGCAAGGCCGAGCTTCATATGCACGCCGATGCCGTGAAGCCGGGCCAGCGCGTCGTGATCGTTGACGACCTCCTGGCGACGGGCGGCACGGCGCGTGCGGCGGCGAAGCTCGTCGAGCGTCTGGGCGGCGTCGTCGTGAAGATGATCTTCCCGATCGAGCTTGAGGGCTTCGCCGCGCGGGCGAACGCGCTCAAGGGCTATGACGTCGCGACGTTCGTGAAGTACCCGGGGAAATGAGAGAAATGATCGAATGGGCGAATGAGCGTGAGACGGGCGATTGAATTTTGGCGATCGAATCTCGGAAGAGAGATTTGAGTGGCAAGAGAGGCGAGAGCCGGAAAGACAGGAGAGACGAGAGTTTGCGAGACAAAGCCTTTTCAACCCCTAACACTTAACTTCTAACCAACCTTCATTATGTCCAGCCAAGAAGCCAACCACGAAAAGAAATCCTCCGCCCTTGACAAGGGCGGCATCTATGACGCGCGTATGCTGGGGCTGCCGAAGATGGGCATCCTCGGCGTTCAGCATATGTTCGCGATGTTCGGCGCGACGATCCTCGTGCCGATCCTGACAGGGCTTTCGCCGTCCGCGACGCTTCTCTGGGCGGGGCTGGGCACGCTCCTCTTCCATTTCCTCACGAAGCGGACGGTGCCGGCGTTCCTTGGCTCGTCGTTCGCCTATCTGGCGGGCTATTTCGCCCTCACGGGCCTTGCCGGGTCGACGGGCTACGAGACGCTCACGAAGCCGGTCGCGCTCCAATACGCCTGCATCGGCGTTGCGACGTCGTCCGTCATCTACTTCATTGTCGCGGGCTTCGTGAAGGCGTGTGGCGTGAAGACGGTGATGAAGTACTTCCCGCCGGTTGTCACAGGGCCGATCATCATCGGCATCGGACTTGTCCTTTCGCCCGTCGCGGTCAACAGCTGCGAGGCGTCCTGGCCGATTGCGCTCGTCGCGATTGCGACGGTCATCGCCTTCTCGGTCTGGGGGCGCGGCATGTTCAGGATCATTCCGATCCTGATGGGCGTCATCTTCTCGTATGTGGCCGCCTGCCTCATGGGCAAGGCGGGCTGGGCGCCCGCAATTGACTATGCGCGCGTCGCGAACGCCGCATGGGTCGGGCTGCCCGTCCGCTGGAGCGACACGGTCTTCCCCGTCCTCGCAGAGCCGGACATGGGGCTGGTCGTCACGTCGCTCGCGATCATCGTGCCGCTGGCCTTTGCGACGATCATGGAGCATGTCGGCGACGTCTCGGCGATCAGCTCGACGGTCGGGCGCAACTACTTCGAGAATCCGGGTCTGCACCGCACGATGCTCGGCGACGGCCTCGCGACGTGCCTCGCCTCGCTCTTCGGCGCGCCGGCAAACACGACGTACGGCGAGAACACGGGCGTCCTCTCGCTCTCGAAGGTCTACGACCCGCGCGTCATCCGCATCGCGGCCGTCCTTGCGATTCTCGTCTCGTTCTGTCCGAAGTTCTCCGCGTTTATCGGCACGATTCCCGGCGCGACGATCGGCGGCGTTTCGTTTGTCCTCTACGGGATGATTTCGGCGGTGGGCGTCCGCAACCTCGTCGAGTCGCGGGTCGATCTCGGCAAGTCGCGCAACATGCTCATCGCGGCCATCATTCTCGTCCTGACGCTGGGCATCTCGTTCTCGAAGGCGGGCGCAGTCAAGTTTGCCGTGGGCGGCGTCAACTTCGCGCTGTCGGGCCTCGCGGTCGGCGCGCTCACGGGCATTCTCCTCAACGCGATCCTGCCGGGCAAGGACTTTCGCTTTTCCGAGACGGACTCGTCGATCAAGGATGCCGAGCGTTGGGGCGGCGTCAAGCCGGAGGACGGCGCGGAGACGGACGTCGCGCCCGCGCGCGGATAGGCGCGCCTTTGGGGCGTTGGCCCGCGAGTGGGACATTCTGTCGCGACAGAATGTCCCACTTCTTCTTTTCCGCGCCGCGCACGGGGATTGGCACGGGATTTGCAAGAAATTTGGCGTCGCCCATGGTGGGCGAAAGAAAGTTGAGAATATACTATGGCAAAAGTACTTGGAATTGACCTGGGCACGACGAACAGCTGCATGGCGGTGATGGAAGGCGGCGAGGCGACGGTCATCCCGAACAAGGAGGGTGCGCGGACGACGCCGTCGATCGTGGCGTTCACGAAGACGGGCGAGATCCTGGTCGGCCAGGCGGCGAAGCGCCAGGCCGTGACGAACCCGAAGTCGACGATTTACTCGATCAAGCGGTTCATCGGCCGCCGGTTCAGCGAGATGACCGACGAGATCAAGATGGTCCCGTACGAGGTCGTCGCGGCGCCGAACGGCGATGCGGCCGTGAAGGTGAACGACAAGGTCTACACGGCGCAGGAGATCTCCGCGATGGTCTTGCGCAAGCTGAAGGAAGACGCGGAGGCGTTTCTGGGCGAGAAGATCACGGAGGCCGTCATCACGGTGCCGGCGTACTTCAACGACCAGCAGCGGCAGGCGACGAAGGACGCGGGCAAGATCGCGGGCCTCGACGTCAAGCGCATCGTGAACGAGCCGACGGCGGCGTCGCTCGCGTACGGCCTCGACAAGAAGAAGAACGAGAAGATCGCGGTCTACGACTTCGGCGGCGGCACGTTCGACATTTCGGTCCTTGACATCGGCGACGGCGTCTTCGAGGTGAAGGCGACGAATGGTGATACGCATCTCGGCGGCGACGACCTCGACCAGGCGATCATGAAGTGGATGATCGAGGACTTCAAGGCCCAGCAGGGCATCGACCTCGGCAACGACATGATGGCGCTCCAGCGTCTGAAGGAGGAGGCCGAGAAGGCGAAGTGCGCGCTGTCGACGGCGACGACCTACGACATCAACCTGCCGTTCATCACGGCGGACGCGACGGGCCCGAAGCACCTGACGGCGACGCTCACGAAGCAGAAGCTCGAGACGCTGACGATGGATCTCGTGAACCGCACGTCGGAGCCGTGCCGCAAGTGCATGGCCGACGCGGATCTCTCGTCGGTCGACGAGGTCGTGCTCGTCGGCGGCCAGACGCGCATGCCGCTCATTCAGGAGAAGGCGAAGAGCCTCTTCGGCCGCGAGCCGCACAAGGGCGTCAACCCGGACGAGGTCGTCGCGATGGGCGCGGCCATCCAGGGCGGCATCCTGAAGGGCGAGGTGAAGGACGTGCTGCTGCTCGACGTGACGCCGCTGACGCTTGGCATCGAGACGCTGGGCGGCGTGCTGACCCCGCTCATCGAGCGGAACACGACGATCCCGACGAAGAAGTCGCAGGTCTTCTCGACGGCGGCGGACAACCAGCCGGCCGTGACGATCGCGATTTTCCAGGGCGACCGCAAGATGGCGCGCGACAACAAGGCGCTCGGCAACTTCAACTTGGACGGCATCCCGCCGGCGCCGCGCGGCGTTCCGCAGATCGAGGTCACGTTCGACATCGACGCGAACGGCATCCTCAACGTCTCGGCGAAGGATCTCGGCACCCAGAAGGAGCAGAAGATCACGATCACGGCCGCAGGCGGTCTCTCGAAGGAGGAGATCGAGAAGATGCGCAAGGACGCCGAGGCCCACGCGGCCGAGGACGAGAAGCGCCATGCCGAGGTCGAAGACCGCAACAAGGCCGACGGCCTTGCCTTCCAGGTCGAGAAGACGCTGAAGGACGCGGGTGACAAGATCGCCGCCGACAAGAAGGCGCCGGTCGAGGCCGCGCTCAAGGAGCTCAAGGACCTGCTCGCCAAGCAGCCGCCGGCCCCGATCGCCGACATCAAGGCGAAGCAGGAGGCGCTCATGAAGGCGATGGAGCCTGTCGCGCAGGAGATGTACGCCTCGGCCCAGGCCCAGCAGGGCGCGGCGGGCGCGAATCCCGGCGCCGGCACGCCGCCGCCGAACAGCGAGCCGCCGAAGGGCGACAAGAAGGAGGGCGACGACGTCGTCGACGCCGACTTCACGATGAAGTAAGGCGCAAGGCGAATCGATTACTCAACACTCTCAACCGAAAACCGAAAGGAAAAAGAAAATGAACATCAGACCCCTGGGCGATCGCGTTCTCGTCGAACCGATCGAGGAGAAGGAACAGACCGTCGGCGGCATCATCATTCCCGACTCGGCGAAGGAAAAGCCCATGCAGGGCAAGGTCATCGCCGTCGGCAAGAAGCTCGACAAGGACGGCAAGGAGATCGCGTTCGACGTGAAGAAGGGCGACACGGTTCTTCTGCCGAAGTACGGCGGCACGGAAGTCAAGCTCGGCGACAAGAAGCTCCAGCTCGTCCGCGAAGACGACCTGCTGGGCGTCATTGAGAAGTAAGCAGACGATTTAGCAGAAAGGCTGTTTGAAATGGCAAAGCAGATCAAGTTCGACGCGGATGCGCGTCAGAAAATCCTCGCCGGCGTCGAGAAGCTCTCGAGCGCCGTCACCTCGACCCTCGGCCCGTCCGGCCGCAACGTGATTCTCGACAAGAAGTTCGGGTCGCCGCAGATCACCAAGGACGGCGTGACGGTCGCCAAGGAGATCGAGCTGCCCGACCCGTTCGAGAACATGGGTGCGCAGATGGTCAAGGAAGTCGCCTCGAAGACGAACGACGTCGCGGGCGACGGCACGACGACGGCGACGCTCCTCGCCGAGGCGATCTACCGCGAGGGTCTCAAGAACCTCACGGCGGGCGCGAACGGCATGGCCCTGAAGCGCGGCATCGACGCGGCGACGGCGGCGGTCGTGGACGGCATCGCGAAGCTCTCCAAGAAGGTGAAGTCGGCCGACGAGATCGCGCAGGTCGCGACGCTTTCGGCGAACGGCGACGAGGAGATCGGCAAGATGATCTCCGAGGCGATGGAGAAGGTCGGCAAGGAAGGCACGATCACGGTCGAGGAGGCCAAGACCCTCGAGAGCTCGCTCGACGTCGTCGAGGGCATGCAGTTCGACAAGGGCTACCTCTCGCCGTATTTCGTGACGAATCCGGACTCGATGGAGTGCGAGCTCGAGAATCCGTTCATCCTCCTGTTCGAGAAGAAGATCTCGAACCTCCAGGACATGCTGCCGCTCCTCCAGACGGTCGCGAAGTCGGGTCGTCCGCTCATGATCATCGCCGAGGACGTCGAGGGCGAGGCGCTTGCGACGCTCGTCGTGAACAAGCTGCGCGGCACGTTCCAGGTCTGCGCCGTCAAGGCGCCGGGCTTCGGCGACCGCCGGAAGGCGATTCTCGAGGACATCGCGATCCTCACGGGCGGCAAGCTCATCAGCGAGGACATCGGCATCAAGCTCGAGAACGTCACGATCGACATGCTCGGCCGCGCGAAGAAGGTCGTCGTTGACAAGGACAACACGACCGTCGTCGAGGGCCTTGGCAAGTCGGCCGACATCAAGGCGCGCGTCGAGCAGATCAAGCGCCAGATCGAGGAGACGACCTCCGACTACGACCGCGAGAAGCTCCAGGAGCGTCTGGCGAAGCTCGCGGGCGGCGTCGCGCTCATCAAGGTCGGCGCGGCTACCGAGGCGGCGATGAAGGAGAAGAAGGATCGCGTCGACGACGCGCTCCACGCGACCCGCGCGGCCGTCGAGGAGGGCATCGTTCCGGGCGGCGGCGTCGCGTACCTCCGCTGCCAGAAGGCGATCGAGGGCCTCAAGCTCGAGGGCGACGAGAAGGTCGGCGCGGCGATCATCGCCCGTGCGATCGAGGCGCCCCTGCGCAAGCTCGTGGGCAACGCGGGCCTGGAGGCGGCGCTCGTCATCGCCAACGTCAAGAAGGCGACGGGCACGAACGGCTACAACGTCCGCACGGGCGAGTACGTCGACATGCTCAAGGCGGGCGTGGTCGATCCGGCGAAGGTGACGCGCTCGGCCCTGCAGAACGCGGCGTCCATCGCGGGCCTCCTGCTCACGACCGACTGCATGGTCACGGATCTCCCGGAGAAGAAGGAGTCCTGCGGCTGTGGCGGCCATGGCGGCGCCCCGGACATGGGTGGCATGATGTAAGCCGAGACGGCTTCGGCCGGACAAGGAAGACGCCCGTGGAGCATTCTCCGGGCGTCTTCTTTTGTCTGGCGCGGGCGGTGCGCAACGAGACATGAAAAGCCTTTTCTCCCTCAAGTCGGCGTTCAAGCCGACGGGCGACCAGCCGGAGGCGATCCAGGCGCTGCTGGACGGCCTGAAGCGCGGCGACGACCGGCTCGTCCTGCGGGGCGTGACCGGGTCGGGCAAGACGTTCACGATGGCGAACCTCATCCAGCGGTGGGGACGTCCGACGCTCATCCTCTCCCACAACAAGACGCTCGCCGCGCAGCTTTTCGCCGAGCTCAAGGAGTTCTTTCCGGAGAACGCCGTCGAGTATTTCATCAGCTACTACGACTACTATCAGCCGGAGGCGTACATTCCGCAGACGGACACGTACATCGAGAAGGACGCGGCGATCAACGAGGAGATCGAGCGCTACCGCCTCGCGGCGACGAATGCCCTCATCGCGCGGCGCGACGTGATCGTCGTCTCGTCGGTGAGCTGCATCTACGGACTTGGCGAGTCCGACGAATACCGTGACCTCGCCGTGCGCATCTCGACGTCCCGCTCGTCGTCGGAGGCCCCGCCGTCTCGCGCCGACGTGATTGCGCGGCTGGTCGAGGCGCAGTATGTCCGCAACGACTACGATTTCGCGCCCGGGGCGTTTCGCGTGCGCGGCGACGTCCTTGACGTCTTCCCGGCCTACGAGACGAAGGCCGTGCGCATCGAGTTCTTCGGCGACGAGATTGATTCGATCCGCGAACTGGATCCGCTGACGGGAAAATGCGGCGTCTCGATGCCGGCCGTCGTCATCACGCCCGCGAAGCAGTTCGTCATGGGCAAGGATCGCTTCGAGGCGGCGTTCGCGCGCATCGCGGCGGAACTGGACGAGCGGCTGAAGTTCTTCGCGGCGAACGGCAAGCTCCTGGAGGCGCAGCGGCTCAAGGAACGCACGGAGTACGACATCGAGATGATGCGCGAACTCGGCTACTGCAACGGCATCGAGAACTACTCGCGCCCGCTTACGGGCCGTGCGCCGGGGACGGCGGGCGAGTGCCTGATCGACTATTTCCCGGACGACTTTCTGACCATCATCGACGAGAGCCACGTCTCGGTCCCGCAGATCCGCGCCATGTACAACGGCGACCAGGCGCGCAAGTCGAAGCTTGTGGACTACGGCTTTCGTCTGCCGAGCGCGAAGGACAACCGTCCGCTCACGTTCGACGAGTTCAACGCGAAGGTGAAGCAGGTCGTCTACTGCTCGGCGACGCCGGGCGACTACGAGTACGCCCAGTCGCAGACGGTCGCCGAGCAGGTGATTCGTCCGACGGGACTGCTCGACCCCGAGATCGAACTGCGTCCGCTCAAGAACCAGATTGACGATCTCATCGGCGAAATCGACCGCGTCGTGAAGGACGGGGGCCGCGTGTTCGTGACGACGCTCACGAAGCGCTCGTCCGAAGACCTCACGCACTACTTGCACGAGGCGGGCATTCGCGTCGAGTACCTGCATTCGGACATTGACGCGATCGAGCGCGTCTCGATTCTCCAGCGGCTGCGCAAGGGCGAGTTCGACGTCTTGGTGGGCATCAACCTTCTGCGCGAGGGGCTGGACTTGCCGGAGGTCGCGCTTGTCGCGATCCTCGACGCGGACAAGGAGGGCTTTTTGCGTTCGACGACGTCGCTCGTGCAGACGGCGGGCCGCACGGCGCGGCACGAGAAGGGGCGCGTCATCCTCTACTGCGACCACAAGACGGACGCGATTCGCGACCTTCTGCGCATCACGAAGGCGCACCGCGAGAAGCAGATCGCCTACAATGCGGCGCATGGCATCGTGCCGCGTTCCGTCAAGCGCGCGATCAACGAGTCGGCGTACGTGTACAAGAGCGGGAAGGCGGAAAAGTGGGAAAGTGGGAAGGCGGGAGTGGGGAAGCGTGGGCTGGTGGAAGGAAATGGCGGAGCGGCACGGGAAGAGGCGCTAGAAGAGCTCACGCGCGAGATGCTGGAGGCGGCGGACAATCTTGAGTTTGAGCGCGCGGCGTATCTGCGCGACCAGATCAAGGAGATGAAGAAGAAGAGACGAGAAAAATGATATAATATGTTCATGAACAGTCTTGTCCGTTTGTCCTTCGTCTTGGCGGGCGCAGGTTTTTGCGCTGTCGTTTCCGCATCCGAATCAACGGTGTCCGTCATGCCGCTCGCGATGCCCACGTATCCGTTCTCGGATCCTGATCCCGTGCCGTGCACGGCCGAGCGCCGCTACCCCTACTTCCGCTACGACGGCTCGACGGACGTGTGCACGACACAGGCGTGGACGGCCGTCGTGCTGGAGAACGAGAAGGTCAAGGTCACGCTTCTGCCCGAAGTCGGCGGCAAGGTCTGGGGCGCGGAGGACAAGCGCACGGGCCGGATGTTCCTCTATTACAACCACGCCGTCAAGTTCCGCAACATTGCCTTGCGCGGGCCGTGGTGTTCGGGCGGCATCGAGTTCAACTTCGGCATTCTCGGCCATTCGCCCACGACGGCGACGCCCGTGGACTGGACGACGCGGCGGAATCCCGACGGCAGCGTGAGCTGCTTCGTGTCGGCCACGGAGTACGTCAACCGCACGACGTGGCAGGTGGAGGTCAATCTGCCGTCGGATGCCGACTATTTCCTGACGCGGACGACCTGGTACAACGGCTCGCATCTGCCCCAGCCGTATTACCAGTGGATGACGGCCGCCTATACGGCGCGGCAGAATCCCGAACTGCTCTTCCCCGGTTCGTCCTACATCGGCCATCAGGGCGATGCGCATGCCTGGCCGATCGACGACAAGGGGCGTGACCTCCACGTCTATGGGAACAATGCGTTCGGCGGCTCCAAGTCCTACCATGTCCTCAACGGCAATCCCGCGTTCTTCGGCATCTGGTGGCCGGAGGCCGGGTTCGGGTCTTACCATGTGGGCGAAACCAAGTACGGGCGCAAGATCTGGCTGTGGGCCTTGTCGCGCGCGGGCGGCATCTGGGAGGACTTGCTGACGGACGTCGACGGGCAGTACGTCGAACTTCAGAGCGGGCGCGTCTTCCACCAGCCGCAGGGCCAGACGTTCATGACGCCCTTCAAGCACCCGACGTTTGCGCCTGGCGCCACGGACACCTTTGAGGAGAAGTGGGGCGTTCTGCGCACGGCGGATGCGTTCGCCGCCGACTGCGCGCCGTCGAACTGGGTTGAACGTCCGCTGGCGACGCCGGCGTCGTTCGACTGGTCGTCCGCCTATGGGCTCTATCGGCGCGGCGAACAGGCCCTCCGCGCGCGCGACGACCGCGTGGCCGAGCAGGCGTTGAACGACTGTCTCGCCAAGGAGCCGTGCTTCGCGCCGGCGCTGAACGCCCTCGCCGAGCTCGCCATTCGCCATGGCCGTCCAGACCGGGCGCGCGCCTTGTGCGCGCGGGCCCTCGCGGTCGATACGTACGATCCGGCCGCGAACTATCTCGACGGGTTTGCCGCGCGGATGCTCGACGACCGTCCGACGGCGAAGGAGCGTCTGACGCTGGCCGCGTTCTCGCCGCTCTACCGTGCGTCTGCCGAGGTCCAATTGGCCAAGCTCGCCCTTCGCGCGGGCGATTGGAAGGTCGCCGACGAACACGCGCGTCGCGCCCTGCAGGCGGGCAACACCAATTTCGACGCCTGGCTGGTTCGCCTCGTCTGTGCGCGGAAGCAGGGCGATCAAGCCGCCGGGCGTGAGGTTCTGCAGCTCGCGCAGTCGGTTGCGCCGCTGTTCCATGGCGCGCGCTATGAGGCCAAGTTGAGGGGGGCTCTCGACGAGGCGGCGTTCCGCGAGGCGGTGCGCAACGAACTGCCGGAGCAGACGTATCAGGAACTCGGCAGCTGGTACGAGGACGCGGGGCTCTACACGGAGGCCGTTGAACTGTTCGGCTACGCGGCGGCCCATCCCGTTGCGCAGATTCGTCGGGCTCATCTCCTTCATCGTCAGGGCGAGGCGGCCCGCGCGCGGGAGGCGTTGGCGGCGGCCGCCGCGTTGTCCGTCGATCGGGTGATGCCGTTCCGCTGGGAATCGCGCGCCGCGCTGGCCTGGGCCGCGCAGCAGGGCGTTTCGTGGAAGTTCGCCTACCTTCAGGCCGTGCAGCTGGCCGCGTTCGGCGAAGAGTCCGAGGCCGACCGTCTGCTGGCGGCGTGTCCGGATGCCGATGCGGCGACGTTCTATCTTTACCGCGCCAAGCGGCGTTTGGGCGCCGAGCGGCTGCAGGATCTCGCGGCGGCGCAGCGCGTGGGCGATTCGTGGCGCGTGGGGCGCGAGCTTTTGGCGTATTGTCTGGAAGAAAAGGACTTCCAGACGGCGGCCCGCCTTGGCGAGGCGTATTTGAAGCAGTTCCCGAAGAACAACACGCTCCAGTTCCTCTATGCGCGCGCGCTCTGTGGGCTGGAGCGGTATGACGAGGCCATCGCCTTCTTGCGCGGCATTCACGTGCTGCCGTCCGAATACGGCGAAAACGCGCACGGCATCTGGCAGGACGCCTGGGCCGGCGTGGCGCGTCTCGCCTTGCGGAACGGCGACAGCGAGAAGGCGGAGGCCGCGTTGCGGCAGCGGAACGAGTATCCCGAAAATCTCGGCTTGGGGCGTCCGTTCCCGCCCGAACGGTAAGTGGACGCGGCGAACGCGGCTTGACGGACGAACGAGGGGGTGTCGTTTCGGGCGGGGGTTGCGGGTAATCGGCCGTTTGTGGTATACTACACGAAATTTCGTCGTCGGGGGCTAACCGGCGGCGACTGGAAAACTGCGGACAAAACCCTGGACAAGGGGCACAAATCCGCGCAAAAGGAAAGAGAAAAGAAAGATGCAGAAGAGCTATCGTGCTCCGAATCCGGGCGAGAACCGCGCCTGGTATCTCATCGACGCGAAGGATCAGCCGCTTGGCCGTCTCGCCGTCGTCGTCGCCAACAAGCTCCGTGCGAAGGATCTGCCGACGTTCGATCCGTCCGTCGATGCGGGTGCGTTCGTCATCGTGACGAATGCCGCGCTCGTCGCGCTCACGGGCAAGAAGGAGGAGCAGAAGGAATACCAGCGCTACTCCGGCTACCGGAACGGCCTGAAGCGTTTCACGGCCGCCGAGATGCGTGCGAAGCATCCCGACCGCATGATCAAGGAAGCCGTCTGGGGCATGCTCCCGAAGAACACCATCGCGCGCAAGATGATGACGCGCGTGAAGGTCTTCGCGGGTGCCGAACACACGCACGCCGCGCAGAAGCCGGTTGAAATCAAGCTCTAAGGGGGATCTGAGAAAATGGCTACCAAGAAGGCAATTTCCGCCGGAACCGGCCGTCGCAAGACCGCGACCGCCCGCGTGAACCTGGTCGAGGGTTCGGGCAAGTGGATGGTGAACGGCGAGGATCTCGAGAAGTATATCCCGTCCGAGGCGTTGCGTGACTACCTCAAGCAGCCCGTCGCGATCGCCGGCTATGACCTGGAGAAGGTTGATGTCGTGTGCTACGCCAAGGGCGGCGGCATTTCCGGCCAGGCGGGCGCGATCCGCCACGGCCTCGCCCGTGCGCTTGTCGCGGCCGACGAGTCCACGCGCGCCGCGCTCAAGAAGGCTGGCTGCATGACGCGCGACAGCCGCATGAAGGAACGTAAGAAACCCGGTCAGCCGGGTGCTCGCAAGCGCTTCCAGTTCTCGAAGCGCTAAACGGCGAAAACGGAACGGCGGCGCGTTCGCCGCCGTTTCCGTTTTTATGTTTGAAGGTTTGGGTGTTTGGAAGGTTTGGGTGTTTGGACGTTTGGGCGAGGGAAGAACCTTTGGGACTTGTTCTCCAGTCTTCCTTGTCTCTCTCGCCCCTCTCGTCGCGGGCCCTCCGCCCCTAAAAGGCTAAGATATGGCATTTGGTTTTCTGAAGAAGATTGCCGCCGTGCTGACGGGCAAGAAGCCGCAGACGTCGGCACAGGCGAAGTCGGGCGGCGCGAGTGGGGCAAACGGCGGCAAGAAGCGTCGTCGCGGCGGTCGCGGGCGCGGCAAGGGCGGTGACGGCGCGAGTCGCGCGCAGGGGCAGAACGGTTCGCAGAAGCCGGCGGCGGCGAAGTCGTCTCGCCCGGCGGCGTCGGGCGAGAAACCGGCGCGGGTCTCCCAGCCGAAGGCGGCGCGCGGGGAACGGCGCGGCGAGCGGAGCGAGCGCGGTGGCCGAGGCGGTCGCGGCGGGCGGCGCGGGCCGGCGCCGGTCAATACGGCGGCAAACGAGATGCGCCCTGGCGGCGAGGTGAGCGCAGAAGAACTGGCGGCGCGTCAGGCCGCGCACGCGGCGTGGTCGCTTGAGTCGTTTGTCGTCGAGCCGATGGAGGGCAAGAAGCGCTTCCACGACTTTGACCTGCCGAGCGAGGTCATGCACGGCATTTCCGACCTTGGTTTCAAGTACTGCACCGAGATTCAGGCCCTGAGCCTTGAGCAGGCACTGGCCGGCAAGAACATCGCCGGCAAGGCGCAGACGGGTTCCGGGAAGACGGCGGCGTTTCTGGTCGCGGTCTTGACGCGCTATTTGCGCAGTCCGGAGAACCGCGCGAAGGAGGGCGGCGCGCCGCGCGCGCTCGTCATTGCGCCGACGCGCGAACTCGTCATCCAGATCTGCAAGGACGCCGATGCGATCGGCAAGTACACGGGGCTTCGTTCGCTCGCCGTCTACGGGGGGATGGACTATGACCGCCAGCGGCAGGAAGTCCTCGCCGCGCCGGTCGATCTGCTCGTCGCGACGCCGGGGCGTCTGCTTGACTTCACGAAGAGCCGCGTCATCGACCTTTCGCACGTCGATACGCTCGTCATCGACGAGGCCGACCGCATGCTGGACATGGGATTCATCCCGGATGTCCGCCGCATCATGAGCTATCTGCCGCCGAAGAACAAGCGCACGACGATGCTTTATTCGGCGACGCTGAACGAGACGGTGATGCGCTTGGCGATGAACTGGATGGAAGAGCCTTATCGGGCCGAGGTCGAGGGCGAGACGAACGCGACGGACACCGTCAAGCAGGTCGTCTACGTCATTCAGGCGAAGGACAAGTTCACCGTTCTCTTCAACCACATTGCGCTTCACCCGGACGCGCGAACGATTGTCTTCTGCAACCGCAAGTGCACGACGGAAGACGTCTACGAGTCGCTGAAGGTGCGCGGCGTGTCGGTCGAGATGCTGTCGGGCGACGTGAACCAGAACAAGCGTCTCAAGGTGCTGGACGCCTTCCGCGACGGCGAGGTGAAGATTGTCGTCGCGACGGATGTCGCGGGGCGCGGCATCGACGTGAAGGGGTTGGAGTACGTCATTAACTTCGACTTCCCCTACGAGGCCGAGGACTATGTGCACCGCATTGGCCGCACGGGCCGCGCGGGTTCGACGGGCATCGCGATCTCGTTTGCGGACGAGTTCGAGAGCTGCCAGATTCCCGCGATCGAGGAGTACATCAAGGAAGAGCTCAAGTGCACGGTGATCGGGCCGGACGATCCGCTCCTGAAGCCGATTCCGCCGCGCCACACGAAGCTGGGCGCAATCGATGCGGAGGCGAAGGCCGCCGTCGATGCGCGCGAGGCGGCGGGCGAGGAGGAGAAGGCGGCGGCCGCCGCGCTCGTCGGGGCGAACGCCGTCACCGGCACGGGCGCGCCGGCGATCCTGAAGGAAGACGCGCCGCAGCGCGAACTGCCGAAGTTCGAGCATGCGCTCGATCCGGCGAAGCCCGCGCCCGACGAGTCGAACGTCTACGCGAAGCCTGTCGAGCAGAAGGAAAAGACCGAAGAGTGGAAGATGTGAGGTTCCCATGACGCATCCGACGAAGGAGATTCACACCGCGCTCTGGGGGCATGAGGAGTGGCTTGCCCACACGTCGCGCATCCTCGTGAAGAAGATTGTCGCGAACGACCGCCTGAGCGTTCAGGTTCATCCGAACGACGTGACGGCGAAGACGGTCGGCGGCGATCCGAAGACGGAAATGTGGTGTGTCCTCAAGGCGGGGCCTCTTTTTGCGGGCGTCAAGCCGGGGACGACGGCGGCGGACGTCGAGCGGGCCGTGAAGGACGGTTCGTTCGAGGACATCCTCGTTCGCCACGAGACGAAGGTCGGCGAATGCTACTTCATTCCCGGCGGGCTTGTCCATGCCATTGGCGAGGGCACGAGCGTCTACGAGGTTCAGCAGCCGAGCACGACGACGTTCCGTCTCTACGACTGGGGGCGCGTCGGCGCGGATGGCCAGCCGCGTCCGTTGCATGTGAAGGAGGCCTTGGCGGCGATGGACTTGTCGCTTCCGCCGCCCGTGCCGTCCGCGACGGTCGATTGCCCCTACTTCACGTTCCGCACGGCGGCGGCCGGCACGTTGCCCGCCGAGCCGGCGGCGCGCGTCGTCCATGTGCCGACGACGGGCGAAACGCTTTTGCTGGAGCCGGGCGAAACGGCCGTGTTGTCGGACACGGCGTTTGTCTCGGTCGTCAAGTAGCCGCTCGCGTGCGAATGGACGTGACGGCCTTGCGTGCCGTCGCGAAGGCGAGCGTGAGATTGTAGCCGCCCGTCGGCCCGTCGATATCCATCATCTCCCCGGCAAAGAAAAGTCCGGGGACGAGTTTTGACTGCATCGTGTGCGGGTCGATTTCGCCTGTCGCGACCCCGCCCAAGGTGACGATCGCCTCTTTGACGGGGCGCGGCGTCAGGTTGGCGAACGTCAGGCGGTTGTGCCCGAACCAGACTTCGAGCGTGAGGTCGGAGAGTTTGGGCGTTTGGAGGTTTGGAGAGTTTGGGCGTTTGGACGTTTGGAGGTTTGGCTGTTTGGGGGTTGGGGCGGAGGTGCGGCGGAGGTGCTCAAGGAAGCGCTGGGCGTTGTAGATGGCCGCGCCGCTGAGCCCGAAGCGTTCGCAGTCCACTTCGCCTCGGTAGTCGAAGAGCACCTGTCCGCCCGGGGCGAGAACCTTGACGCGGCCGTCGTCCTCAAAGCGACGCCCCGCAAGGCGCGTGACGCGCGGATCGTCCGTTTCAAGTCCGATGAGTCCGGGACGATAGGGGATAATTGTATGTCCGAACGCGCGGGCGAAGTTCTGTCCGTCGCCGACAGAGCCGGTTTTCGGATAGCTGACGCCGCCCGTCGCGAGCAGGACGTTTTCGGCGGCGAGGTCGAAGTTGGAGGTCTCAAGGACGAAGCG
This sequence comes from uncultured Lentisphaeraceae bacterium, assembly GCA_964420685.1. Classification (GTDB taxonomy): domain Bacteria; phylum Verrucomicrobiota; class Kiritimatiellia; order RFP12; family UBA1067; genus UBA1067. Next base: position 46,091 of record CAYQUI010000005.1, read on the forward strand.
CGCGCCGCCCTTGTCGGGATGCGCGGCGCGCACGGCTTTCACGGGGCAGTTCGTGAGGACGGGCACGCCCGATTCGCGCAGGAGGTCGCCGAAAGCGTGGAGAATGGTCGCCGCCTTGCCGTCGGCGGGGAACATCCGGCCGTCGGGCATGCGCCGAAGGGGAACGCCGAGAGACTTGAATCCGGCGATGACCTGGCGCGGCGGGCAGTCGCGCACGGCTTCGGCGACGAAGCGCGCCGTCCGGTCGTCGGACGGGCCGCAGACGAGGTCACGCAGGAACTGGTCGGGCGAGAGATCTTTCGTGAAGTTGCAGCGCCCGTTTGCGGTCATCAGCACTTTTGAGCCGAGACGGGCCTTGCGCTCGACGAGAACGCAGGGGATGCGGCGTTCGGCCGCAACGGCGGCGGCGAAAAGCCCGGCCGCGCCGCCGCCGACGATTGCGAGTTTGACGGGTTTCGTTTCCATGGGCGTGGATTATAGCACATCTGCAGTCCCCTTTGCCCGCATCTGTCCGAATCTCCTGTCGAAGCGGTTCGCATGATCGCACACGTCGGGGTTGACTTATGAGAAAAAAAAAATGATATTCTACGCCCGCCTTTGGGGGAATGTCTGTTTCCGGCTTTCTTCACGAGGTGTTGTCTAATCAAGCGCTAGGGAAATTAAAGGAAAAGCAAGTGAAGAAGGCGACGATGATTGCCGGCGCGCTACTGGCGAGTGTGATTTTCACGGGCTGTGCCACGGGCCGTGATTCTGGTCAGCCAGACCGCGATTTTTGGAGGAAGGAGTATGCCCGCCTTGCCGCGCTGCCTCCGGGGCGGATGGTCGTGTCCTCCGATCCTCATATCGCAGGAATCGCACGGACGAGCTGCGACGTGTTCACGGAAGTCCAGTCGATCATGAAAGCCTATGTGGACAAGACGGAATCCATCCGTGAGTATACGGGCTTCATGAATGACGTCGCGTACTATGTCAAGGAGGAGAAACTGTCCAACGCGGATGCCTGCAAGAAGGTGCATGATGCCGTCGTTGCCGCAGATGCGAACCGTCCCGCCGATCAGCAGGTTTGGCCGAAAATCGCGAAGGGCATCGCCGCCGCGAATGAACTCGAGCCCTCGAAACAGCTGGCCCGTCTTGCGTTGTTGACGGTTCGGAACCAGACGGTTGCAAGGGACGTGAAGAAGCTTAAGCACTCCTTTAAGGGAGACTTCATGACCGTCGCTTGCAGGACTCTGGAAATCGTGGCCATCTGCGACCAGACAATGGATTCGGTTGAATGCCTGGTCTTCCTGGGGGAGCAGTTCAGGCGTGTCCTCGTGCTTGAGAACTACGCGCGTTAAAGAAAGTTTCGGGTATGCGAAATACGATTGCCAAGATTTGTGTTGTTTTCGGGTTGGTTTCCGTCATG
>CAYQUI010000006.1:0-345 GCA_964420685.1 uncultured Lentisphaeraceae bacterium
CGTCTCGCGGACGGCCTCGCGGACGGCGTTCGTGACGGCCGCGAGGTCGGCCTTGGACGCGAGGCCGCCTGTCGCGGACGAGATCGCCGCGGCCACGGCGTTCGTGGCGGACACGACCTCCGCCGTGGTGGCCAGCCCCTCGAACGTCACGTTCGTGACGACCGGCGCGTCGCTGTAGACCTCCGCCAGCGGCGCGGTGAGCGCCGTCGCGGCGAGGATTGCCATCGCGATCATTTCAGCCTCCTTCCCGAGACCGCGTCCGCGATCTCGTTGATCTTGTCTCTCAAGTCCTTCGTCGTGTAACGGTCGCCGACCGGGTCGACGGCGGCGAAGTCGAATGTCCCT
>CAYQUI010000006.1:445-45750 GCA_964420685.1 uncultured Lentisphaeraceae bacterium
TTGTCGCCCTTGTCCCCTTTGTCGCCCTTGTCCCCTTTGTCGCCCTTGTCCCCTTTGTCGCCCTTGTCCCCTTGGATGCCGGGCAGTCCCTGGACGCCCTGCGGGCCGGCAGGGCCCGTCGCGCCGGCATCGCCCTTGAGCGTGGCGGGGCGTCCGCTCACCTCGTCGAAGACGACGGGAGACCATTCGACGCGGACGTGTCCGGCGGCGAGGACCTGCCCGGCCCACGACCCGTCCGAGGTGTGCTCGACGACGGTGGCGTAGAAGGCGTGTGCGGCCTTGCAGTCGCCGAAGGACTTCCGCAGGGCCTCGTATCTGAGGTCGAGGACTCCGGCTTCCGCCGCGTTGTCGGCAAGCGGCGTCACGCAGTCCCTGTCGAAGAGCGTGAGGACGAGCGCGTTTCCGCTGGCGGGCGTGTAACCGGCGAAGACGATGGGAGCCTGTTCGCCGAGGAACAGCGTCCCGGAATCGACCGTGAGTTCGCAGAGGTCGGTGTCAATCTCGAATGCTACCGTCTTCGCCATGATGAAATCTCCCTATTCGGCGTATTCGCCCCGTGCGATCAGGAGCGACTTCGCTAGGTACTCGGTTCCCGCGTTGTGCGAGTAGGCGACGTTCATCGCGTCGAGCGCCCGCTTGATGCCCTCGCGCCCCATGACCTCCACGGTACGCTCCAGGGCGGCCTTGTCTGCCGCCGCCTTGTCTGCGGCCGTGCCGTTCGCCGGCTTCTGCGAGGGCGCGCCCTGCGGCGTCTCGGCGGCCTTCAGCGCGTTGCCGTCCGCGTCGGTGAAGTTGGCGGCGATGCGGCGGGTGATCTCGCCCGCATAGGAGCACTTGTCGCCCTTGTGGTAGATGTGGCCGTTCAGCTCGACCGGGAATCTCGCGATGATCGTCATTGTGTGTTTCTCCGATTGGATGCCCCCCGCCGGACAGCCGGAGAGAAATCCGGCGGGAGGACTTTGGAAGGTGCCCTGGTCACGAACCGGCCGTGACCGCGATCGTGACCTTGTTGCCAAGGCCGTCGACGAGGACGACGTTGCCGCTCGCTGCGCCGGCGGCGAGGGCGATGTTCACCTTGACGCCCTGCATGACCGTCAGCGTGTACTTGTCCGGTGCCGTCTTGTCGACGATGTAGCCGCCCGAGACCGCGACGTCCGCGTTGGAGCCCTTGGCGATCGTCTTGGACGTCTCGGCCACGACGAGCGGCTTGTCGAGGGCGTCTGCGATGCCGATGCCGTCCGCGAGGCCGTGGGCGCCGACGGCCGTCGGGAAGTCTGGGACCGTGGGCAGGTCGTCGATGTCGAACTGGTCGACGAGTCCGGCCTTGACCGTGACCGCCGCGCCGAGCGCCGTGCCGCCGACCGTGAACGTGAGGCGGATGTAGCGCTTCAGCCCCTTGCAGGGGAGGAAGATGCCCATCAGCGACCGCCCGTCCTGGGTCTCGGAGACGACCTCCGTCCAGGTCGTGCCGTCGGGCGACGTCTGGAGCCTGGTCGTGATCTTGCGGGCGTCGGCCGCGCCAAGCGCGCCGACGATGCCCGCCCAGATTCGGATGAGCCCGTCGATGCCGGCCTGGCCGCAGCTGCGGAGGTCCAGCACCTTCGAGTAGGTCACGCCGTTGGCGGTGGCCGGGACGGTCTTGCCGTCCGCGAAGAGAGAGAGCTTGTCGAATTTCATGTTCGTGGTTCCTTTCCCTTACGCGAGCGTCGCGACCTTGGACTCGTTGACCTTCATGCACTCCTGGATGCGCACCGGGATGCCGAAGAGCTTCTTCTCCTTGCGGCCCTCGGCCTGCGAGAACGTGATCGCGTTGTCGCGGGTGAGGCGGGAGAACAGCGTGCGGACCTTCTCGAACATGAGCTTGTCCATGTACCACGCCTGCTTGACGCCCGAGTCGAGGACGCGTGTGGAGAGGCGGTCAACGAGCTCGATGTAGGCGAGGCCCTTGTCGGTCCCGTTGAGCATGTCGTCGCGCTGGATGTTGGCGATGCGCCCGGCGTAGCGGAAGTCGCGCACCGCGAGGCCGAGCTCCCAGTAGAGGTACTGGAGATACGCCTCGTAGGTGGCGTCGCCGCCCTTGTCCGGATCCGCGACGTCCACGACGCGCTTGGGGGTGACCTCGATGCCGCCCTGCGCATGGCCCTGCGAGTGGAAGCACGTGATCGTGTTCGGGGACCAGCCGCAGAGGAGGATCGAGCCGAGCCTGTCCTCGGACGTCGCCTGTGCGCCGCCGGCCTTGCCGAAGGCGTCGAACACGTAGTGCTCGGAGCGGCTGTCGTCGGCCGAGTCCGCGCCGATCGTGTCGTAGTGCTTCATGAGGCCGTTGAACCCGAGCGGGTTGTCGGCCAGCTTGCCGTAGACGAGCATGTCGCCCATCTCCATGCGCATTCCGTCCTGGGCGCTCATGATCTCGTCGTAGATCACCGCGTCCTTGTCGGAGGCGTCGTCGTACATCTTCTTGTCGACGACGATCTTCGTGGCCATGCGGCCGCAGGAGACCTTGAGCTTCGCCTTGCTCCCCTTGTTGGAGGGGATGCCGCCGTAGTACTGCGTCCACACCGGCTTCGGGACTTCCGTTCGGAAGGTCGTCTCCAGCGCGGTGCCGTTGTTCGCCTCGACGACGGTGATGTCCTCGAGCATCTCGTTCGACTTGACCGCGAGGTTGATCACGCGGTGGTCGAACTTGCCCTTGGGGTCAAGTCCCTTGAGGAAGTCAAGGTACGTGAGAGCCCTGGAACCGTTTACCTGCATTGTGTGTTTCCCTTTCACAATCCCCGTTTCAGGCGGGGTCTACCTTCCTGGCATCAGCTTCCGTCGCACCCGCGAACCCGCCGTGCCAAAATCGTCACCAGATCTTCGCCATGCCGTCCGATCCGTCCGGGTCGCCGCCCGGCTCGCCGGCGCCTGCCGCCGCGCCCTTGACCGTGTCCTCCTTGACCGCCGCGCCGAGCGTGTGCATGAGCGCGAGGAATTCGGGATCGGAGCCGAGCTCGGAGTTGCGGATCACGTTGTTCATGATGCCGCCCGGTCTGAAGTGGGTGTCGATGCCGCGGTTGATCTGCGCGAAGTCCGCGTCGGAGTACTTCGCGCGGGCCTCGCCGTTCCTCTTCTGGAAGTAGTCGGCGCGTTCCTTGAACGCGGCGCGGGCGCCCTCGAGCTGGGCCTTGGCGAAGGCGTTCGCCATCGCGTTGGCGGCCTCGGTCGAGACGCCGAACTTCTGGCACACGGGGATGACCGCCTTGACGAGGCGCTGGTCGAAGCCGAGGCGGTCGTCCTTCCCGAAGATGGCCTCGTCCTTCCTGATCGCGTCGAGGTAGGCCTTCTCGTCTGGAGCGGTCGGCGCGTTCGGGTCGGCGGGCTTCGCGGGGTCGCCCGGCTTCGCGGGGTCGGCTGGTGGGTTGCCGAGGAAGGGCTTGTCGCTGCCCTCGGCGGTCTTCGCGGGGTCGGGCGCGGCGGGAGCCGCTGCCGAGTTCGCAGGGGCCGGATTCGCGGGGTCAGCGGCTGGGCTGGCGGGGTCGGCGGTCTTCGCGGGGCTGCCGGCCGTCGGGTCCGTACCTGCCGGTGCGCTCGGCTGCTGGGCGGGGTCGGGGGGCGTGGTCGTGTCGGTGTCCATTACCTGATTCCTTCATTTTCGGTGTTCTTGCGGATGGCGTCGACAATCCCTCGGCGGACGCCGTCGAAGTACCTCTTGTCGAGAGCCGCGAAGAATTCGGGCGCGTCCTCCGCGATGAGCAGTTCGCGGCGGATGAGCGAGGCGGCGGCGCGGATGCCGCGCTCGAACTCGGTCGTGTCGCGCATCTCGTTCTCGAAGCCGCAGAGGGTGAAGAGCGTCGCGAACATCCACTCGCGGAAGTCGGCGTTCCTGATAAGCCGGCTGAACGACGCGATGCGGCGCTCCTGCGCGCGGTCGGCGCCCGCGACCTTCCCATTCGGCTCGGCGGTGTCGGCGAACGGCTTCCTGGCGGTGCGCATGGCCATCACATCGCTCCTTTCAGGGCCTCGACGATCTTCGACCCGGCGTGGCCCTCGTCGGTTGGCATCCCGCCGGCGGCGGCGGCCGACTTGGAGAGCGCCTCCATCGCGGCCATCTGCTGCTGTTGCTGGGCGGCCTTGGCGTCGGCGTTGCGCCTGGCCTGGACCGTTGCCTCGTCCGCGAAGATGGCGGCGGGGCATCCGGTCAGCTCGGCGTACTTGTCGATCGTCCTGTCGACGTCGAGGCGGTGGCGCGCCTGCGGATAGGCCTGCGAGAGGTTGAGGATCATCTGCGCGTTGTCGCGGAGGACGGCGATCGTCGACTGCCGCGCCGCGACGTGGATCTGCGAGATGTACTCGATCTCGCTGCCCTCGAACGCCTGCTCCTCGCCGGGCCCGAACTGCACCTTGCCCGCGTCGAGGAGGTACGAGACGACGGCCGAGACGAGGGGGTCGAGGAGCTCGCGGTCGAGGTTCATCACGACCGGGCCGAGGCCCTCCATGTTCTCGCGCACCAGCGCGTCCACCTCCGTGGCGGTCTTGACGCCCTTGTTCATCTTGAGCGAGTCGATGGTCTGGAAGGCGGTGACGAAGAGCAGGGTCTTCATCTCGTCGACGACCTCGGCGAGGGACTGGCGGGCGTCGTTCGCGTCGGGCATCTGCGCGAACACGGGCATCGCCATCGAGCGGCTCTGGTCCCCGAAGCGGGCGTAGTTGATGCCGCCGCGCCCGGCGTCGAAGCCCTCGTCCTTGAACTCGGCGGCCACGACGAGCGGCGGGTTGCCGCGCATGCCGGAGATGTTCAGCGTGTCGAAGCGGAAGGTCTGCGCGCCACGGGCCAGCGAGAGCGCCTTGAGGCACGGCGAGGTGCCGTAGGTGTCGCCGAGCTCGTAGTCGAAGCGGGGCGCGATGATGGGCTTCACGGAGAAGCCGGAGACCTCGAGGACGCCGGACTGCGGGTCGTTCTCCGTCCCATCCCTGAGCCAGTAGATGGAGCGGTAGGCGAGGTCGTTGGAGAGGCCCGTCTTCGTGGCCAGCCTGTCGTAGCGGCTGGCGGCATGCGGCTCGATGAGGTTGTAGACCGTGTAGAGCCTGTCGATCTTGCCGTAGGAGTTGCGGATGCGTTCGGGGACGCCCGCGTCCCCGAACTCGTCGATGATCTGCTCAGCCGTCCAGGCGAAGCGGCGGACGCAGCGGTTGACGATGCCGTCGGAGCCGACGCCGAGGGCGTAGGTGCCGGGGCGGAGGGTGCGGACGTTGACGGTGTCGCGCCTGTCGCGGGTGACGAGCATGCACCCGAACCCGTTCACGAGGAGGTGGTCGTAGAGCTTCGCCAGCGACTTGTACGTGTTCGACTGGCTCATGACCTCGCGGGCGGCCTCGGTCACGGCGTCGAGCGCGCTCCTCTGCGCGTGCGTCGCCTGGCTCGCGTTCGCGGCGGAGTTCTTCAGGCGGAACCACGGCGAGGCGGGCGGCGTGAGGTTCGCGTTGAAGCCGGAGGATCCCTTGCTGAGGCAGATGGCCGGCATGGCCGTCAGCATGCGGTGCTCCTCGTCGTAGAGGTCGCTGTCCGCGATGTCGTCCACGTCCCGCGTCCATCCGGCGACGCCGAGCGGGTAGAACTCTCGGTTGACGTCGGCGTAGACCGAGCGGTTGCGGTCGAGGTGGTCGAAGAGCCTCTGCTGCTTCTTCGCCGCGTGCCGCCGGATCGAGCCGTAGTCTGGTGTCTTGGCCATCGAGGGTTCCCCGGAAGAGCGTGCCTACGAGCCGAGCTTCGACCTGGCTCCGTTGCCGTTGTCGTCGTCCTTCTTCGCGAACATCGAGTAGGTCGAGCGGATGCCCTTGAGGCTGTTGCGCTCGGCCTGCTGGTCGGCGACCATTTCCTGCGTGGCGAGGGAGATGTTCTTCTGGACGGCTGCGACCGGCTTGTCCATGGCGTCGCGCTGGAGGGCGAGGGATTCCTCGTGCTGGCGCTTGGAAAGCGCCATCTGCTCGCGCTGGAGCGCGAGCTGCTGCTGTTGCATGTAGTAGCTCTGCGAGGAGCTTCCGCCTCCTGAACTGCCCATACGAACCTCCTTGTGTGCTTCTTTGGCCTTTGCGCGTATATTGTATCATGCGTTTTTGGGAAAAAGCTTTTTTATGACAAGTCATATGTGACAAGTCCTATGTGACTTGTCACAGCGTATGTCGCCCGCGCCCAATGTTTGCAGTGGTTTGGCGCAAGGTGGAAAACTTTTTGAACATTCCGCTTGACGCCTTCGGGAACTACCGCGCAAAAAGGCGGTTTGAACGGTTGTTTCGCATTTCCCTTTCGCGTCCGTCGCCCATGCCTCCCTCCGGCGGCGTGAACCTCGCGATGACCTCCTCGTCCGTGAGGTCGGCCATGCAGTCGATGATGTCGTCGTGCGGTATCGAGCCCTGGTCGCCCGTGTACAGCATGAGTTCGTCCTCCACGAGCTCGTGTATGGCGTCGTAGACCTTCGCCTCTGGCGCGCGCCCGCCGCCAGGATCCACGATGCGCGTCTTGACGAGCTTCAATGGCAGCCACATCTGGCCGTTGGCGAACGGCACGACAAGCCGCTTGATGCGGAAGTCCTTGTTCGTGTTGTGGTGCAGTTCGATTACGGTGAAGTGGTAGAGCCGCCTGTCCATCTCCATGCGCAGAGCCTCGACGTCGCTCATCGGCCCCACCTGCTCCCACCAGACGATCTCGACGCGCCTGTTGCCGCCGAACCTCTCAACCATGGCGAACAGCTCCGCGATCTTCTCCGCGAGGTTGAGCCGCGCATGCACGAGGTCGAGCAGGTAGTTTGCGCCGTCGCGGTTCTTGCCCCATGCCTGTATGCAGGTGAAGTCGCTCCCTTCCTTCTTCGACTTCGCGCCGTCCACGAAGATGTGGATGCGCATCTGCCGCCAATCTATCTCGCCCGTGTAGAAGTTGAGCCATTCGCGCCTGAACACCGTCGTTCCGGCCTGTCGCGGGTCGCAGTCGAGAAGGGCCGCCGCCGCCAGCGGCCCCAGCTGCGAGCGCTGCATGGCGTACCACGACGCCTTGTAGTGCTCCGGGAAAAGCATGTCCCATCCGTCCGGCCCCTCCTTGTGCGCGGGGAACACAAGCGACTCGTAGCGTGGATAGTCCGGGTTCTTCTCCATCTCCTCGTAGATTCGCCCCACGAGGTCGTCGACATGCCAGCGCGTCGCGCACACGATGATGATGTGCGCAGGCGCGTTCGTTCTCGTGCAGATGTCCGTCTTGAAGCTCTCCCAGACCTTGTCGCGCGTCGTCTGGCTCTCCGCCTCCTCTGAGTTTTTGCAGTAGTCGTCGACGATGATCAGGTTTCCGCCCTTGCCGGTGATCGAGCCTCCAAGACCCTGCGCGTAGACGCTCGACACGGAGTCCTTGATCTTCCACTCGTCCGTCGCGTTCTTGTCCGGGTCGATGAGCATGCCGGGGAACACCTTGTCGTAGGCCTCGCTCTCGACTATGTTCTGCACGTTCGCGGAAAACCCCTTGACAAGCGAGGATCCGTATCCGCTCATGATGATGTTCGGCTGCATGTCGCGGCACCTTCCGAGGAAGTATGCCGGAAGGGCGCGGCTCACGAGGTCGCTCTTGCCGTGGCGGAAGGGCATGTTCACGATGAGGTACGTGTCCTTTCCCTGCCGGAAGTCCTCGACCGCCCTTGTAAGCCGTGCGCACAGCTCGCGCGTATGCCGCCCGATGTGCAGCTGGCTCGGCATCCACCAGCAGTACTGCAAGAACGCGAGCAGGTTGCCCTGCGCCGCTCTCCGCAGCAGTTCTATCCTCGCCTCCCTCGCGCTTATCATCCCTTGACCTCCATGGCCTCGACTTCGATTGTCCGCTCGTCCTGCTCGATGATGGCCCTCAGGTCGGCATCGCTCATGCCCTCGACACCGCGCGGCGTGAAGTTCTCCGCCCTGCCGCCGTCCTTCAATACCTTCTCCTCGGGCGCGTTCAGGCCTTTCAGTTTCGCCAGGACTTCGACGCCTTTCAACGTGTCTCGATCCAGTATGCAGGGCTTGCCTTCCTTCGTCGTGCTGTCGAGCGCCCTGTAGATCGCGGCATAGATTCCGTTGGCTATCTCCTCCCCGCGCATCTCCCACATCTCCCGGTTCTTTCTCCGCGCCTCTCCAGCGGCTTCCGCGATGCGGCTTAGGATATCCGCCCGCTTCATGAGCCGGCTTGCGCGGTTGTCGATGAGGTGCTTTCGCTTCTCGTCCGTGATGGCAAGCGAGAACGCCTCGGAATAGGCTTCGCGCGCGCTCTTGCCGACAGCCGCGAGCTGGCAGAAGCACTCTTCCATGAGAGTCAAACCGTTTTTTCTGCGACTCATCTCCAAATACTCCCGCTAACTCCCGAAAACCATCTCTTTTTTGCAGTCGATGGCGCGTTTCGGCGGAACGCCTCGACCGTACCCGTCAGGGATAGTGCCATATGCCTTCCATCTCCGGAACATGAGCTTCACGTCTTCGCTCGCAAGCGGATGTTCGACAAGCTCCGGAGCGTTCTTGAAGATGTTGACGAGCATCGCCCGGCTCGGCCGTTCGTCCTTCAGCACTCGCCGGACGCAAGCTGGATTCGGCGGCACGTTGCTTCCGTAGCGTCGAACCGGCTGAAGCCGTTCGCGGCATGTCCGGCCAAAGCCGACGAAATACAGCTTCTCGACGACCTGCGGTGGAGCGGACTTTGCCGCCATGCGTTTTCTGCTTTTCAGATATCCCATTCAAATTCCTTTCTATCATTCCCTACGTCTTCTTCTTTGGAGGGGAGCGGGGATGACGCGCGCGCGCGTGCTGACGCCCCTGGTGGGTTTGGTGGGTTTGCGACGCGATTTTCCATAAACTCATGCGCGCTCCCGCCCCCTGTAGTTTTGCCGAAAGTGGCTTCGGAATCCACCAAACCCACCGACATTCTGCCGAGCGCCGTCATGCCGCGAAATGTGTAGACGCTCCGGCCCTCGCGTAATTTCGGCTCGTCCATGCGGAAAACGATGGAAAACTGCCGCATATACTTGTTTAGCGCCTTTCCCACTCGGCGCGACGAGAAGATGGTCTTTGTCTTCTCGTCCTCGTCGTCGCCCTGCTTGGATATGATGAGTTCCGACATTTCCCCGGCCGTGCCGCTCCATTCGTAGCCCTTGTCGGCCAGCACGGACATGATCTCTTTCGTGACTGCATCGTTCATCAGCGGGAGTATCGCCTTGTCCGCCTCCGCCGCGCCCAAGGCCTGCACCGCGCCTTCCTCGTCGCCGATCGCGCGGCCGACCTTCACGGAGAACTTCCCGTAGTCCGGATGGCGCCGGTTCACCGACTTGTCCACCGGCGCGTCGTCTTGCAGCACCTTCGCCAGCGTCCGCGCCATCCACGTTATGTACCGGTCGCGGTTCTCGGCGATCTCGCGCGAAAGCTCCGCGTCCTGGCTGATGTTTCGGTTCAAGGTGAGAGGGATCGTTATGAGGCGGTCTGCAAGCCCACCGTTGCCCTCGGTCGAGAAGATGGGGTTGTTGGACGTCAGGATGATGTGCGCGTTCGCGCGGAGGATCGAGACGCCGAACGTCGTGTAGAGCGTCCTGCGCTTCGTCTGGCCGTCCGTGGCCGCAGTCTGAAGGGTGTCGCTCGCCCACTTGACCTTGGTATCGAAGTTGTCGAAGACCTCCAGCTTGCCGTCGTTGACGGTCGCCCAGAACGCGTCGAGGCCCTTGTCGCCATCCTCGATCTGCTGCACCGAGAGGTCGAGCGCGCCGTCCTGGCGCATGCCGAGGATTTCCTTTATGCCCTTGGCCATGCGCGTCTTTCCGCTGCCGGCGCCGCCCGTGATGAGCATGGGCGGCTTCGTCGGATGGCAGGCGAGGAGGTTCATCGTCCACAGCCGAACGTTCATTAGTCCGTTCGCGTCCGCGAACGATGCGCCGGTGAAGATCTTCGCGCTCGAGAACGGATCCACGCCGTCGCCGTCCGCGAGCTTCCAGGGCGCGAGCGTCTTGCCCCGGAGGAACACCACGCCGTCCGTGCCGTTCTGCACGAACTCGGCCTTGCCGTCCGCGACGCGGCACATCTGCGTGTCGCCGCTCGATATGTAGACGGCCTTGCCGCGCCGCTCCCAGGAATTGCCGGGCCTCACGCCCTGGGAGTACTCCTCGTTGACGGCGATCTGCTTCACAAGCCCCAGCACCTTTGCGAGGTCGCCTTTCTTCGGATCGACGTCCTCGAGCTTCGCGTGCTTCGCCACGAACGCGTAGAACTCGTCGCTCATCACGCGCATCAGCGTGCAGGACGACTCGTCGCGGTCCAGGAACATGCACGTCGCGAAGTCGCGGAAGTCGCTGTGCCAGAAGAAGCTGCCGCGCATCAAGAGCCACAATGCCGCGCTCCACGCCTTGATCCTGACCGAGACTCCCTTCGGCAGCTCGTTATTAGGGCACGCCCGGCTGACCGTGGCTATCGAGTACGCGAAGATCCTCTCGACCGTCCAGCCGTATTCGAGCGTCAGCGTCGCGAACCTCCCGCCGCCGATGTCGAAATCCACCACCCACTTGTCACGCTCTTCGTCGGGGGCGCGGGGGGCGCGGCGGCCGAACCGGGCCGGGTGTTCCTCCGTGCAGGTAGTTGATGAGGAATCGCCGGCGGCGTTTCTCTGGCCGCTGGCGCGGCCTTCGCCGCCGACAACATCCGTGGATGCGTCCGTGTTGCCCTCCTTCGCCGCCGCGAGAAGCGCCTCTTTGCCGAACTCCCATTCCTTCGGCCAGGGCGCGGCGTTCTTCACCGCGTCCATGAACGCGGCCCTGTCGGCCGAAAGCCCAGCCTTGCGCCGCGCCTCCAGCCAGTCCGTGAAGTCCTTCGGATGCTCCTCGCCGACGCTTGGCATCACCATCAGCTTGATCTTGCCCTCGTAGCCCGCCTCGACGAGACGGCGCCGCACGTCCCAGGCGTGCTTCTGCCCGCGCCAGTGCTCGATCTCCTCCGTGACGGTCTTGCCGTGCCGCTTCTTCGCGACCGTCTTGGTCTGCGGGTCGTTGTCGGCGACTATGATGATTCCGCTCGCGCCCTTGAACCACTTGCCCCAGCCCTCCGGGAACTTGTAACCCCATTTCATCGCGCCCGCAACGTTGCACGTTGCCGCGCATCCGACGATCTCCTCGACGTTCAAGGCGTCCTTCTCGCCCTCGACGACGACGATTCCCTTCCCGGACTTCGCGGCCGAAATGACGCGCGGCAGTCGGAAGGGCACTCGCGGCATGTTCTTCTTGGTAAGCCCGAAGCTCCAGCCGAACTTCGCGGCCGGATCCGGCGTCTTGATGATGAACGTCTTCTTGCCGTCGTCCTTCACGTACCGGCAGGCCTTGTAGAGGACGGCGCCTTTCTCGTCGGTGTACACGTAGTCGCACACCCACTTGCCCCAGCGCCCCTTGATCGTCCGCCTGGGCTGTTCGTTGCTCGGCATCAGGTCGCGCATCTTCAGCCCCACCGACTCGACCACCTGCTCGGCAGTGCATCCCGCGTGGCAGTGGACGAGCCATCGCCCGTCCTCGCCTCGCGCGATCGAGAGCGACGGATTGTCGTCGCCGTGCGAAGGGCATCTCGCGACCCAGCCGCTCCCCGACTTCTGGACGCCCTCGAACTTGCCCAGAAACTCGCTTTCCTCAATCATCCGCAATTACCTCCAGAACCTCTATGTCGCGCATTTCGGCCAGGTCGCGCGGCGTCGGCCGGTCGTGGCAGCCGTCGCCCATGACGATGCGGTACTTCGCGTTCCGTCTCGCCTTTCCCTCGCTCACGGCCCGCGTCCGTATCGAGCCGCAGTCCGTTCGGACCGTGAACCACCACTTTTGCTGTACCTGTTTCATGCGCGTTCCTCCGGTTGTCAGAATGTGACGGTGGCCGTCAGCGTCGCCGCCGACAGCCAGCAGAAGAACCGCCTCCAGTCGCCATGCGCCGCGTACACGGCGGACGCCGCGACGTCAAGCGCAATCAGTATCGCTGGAAACGCCTTCGTCATGCGGACTTCCTCGTTATCTTGAACATTCCGAGTTTCCGGTGATGCCTGTGCTCCTTCTTCAGGAACGCGGCGATCTCCGAGGCCAGCTCCCAAACTTCCCTCGGCGCGGCGGTGTTGCCTTTCAGGTAGCACTGCCTCACGCCCCAGGTGCGGCGGCTGATTTCGATGTCGCAGTAGCTCTTGCCTTTGAGTGCGAGCATCACGATCAGCCTGTCGCCCTCGATGATGCCGCGCCCGTAGGTGCCGTTGCCGACGCAGTTGCCCATGCGCCGTCCCTCGGCGCGAAGCTCCTTCTGCGTCTTCGCCAGGACGAGCGTGTAGTCGCAACCCCTGAGCGTTTCCGTGCGTTTCAGAGACTTCTGGAACGCCTCGATCTCCTTGAACCGCACCTTCATCGTCTTGGCGATCCATTCCTTCTCGGCCTTCTCCTTCGCCTCGCGGCGCTTCTCCTCGGCCGCTTTGCGTATTCGCTCCAGCCGCGCACATTCTTTCTCCAGCTCCTCCAGCCGCGCCATGAACGCCTTGCGGCCTCCGCGCGGCGGAGGGTAGAGGGTGCCGTCGTTCTTCAGGTCAAGCCCGGCGTCGAAGGCGTGCTCGATATACCGCCCGTACTCGTAGGCGTCCACGTGCCATTTCTTCAGCAGCCCGGCGAGCCGTTCATAGTCGAGCTTGAGCTTGACGGCAGTGCGGTCGTTCCGTGGATATTTCAAATGCCAGCGCGTGTTGCCCAGCATATAGCTCAAGTTGTGAACGCGGTCGAAATGCGCGCGCGCCGCCTCGGGAGTCGTGTTGTGGCGCGCCGCCCAGACGATATGCGTAATTGGCCATACTTCATGCATGCCGAGCATCTTCACGTTGTCCTTCGCCCATTGGAAGATGCGCTTGCACTTCAGCGCCTTCAGCCCTGCGGGGTTTATGAATTGATGGAGTCCGGCCTTGGCCAGCATCTCGACCTTCGGCTCGGCCTGGTAGAGCGAAAGCCACTCCATCACCCCCGTATGGCATGGCGCGTCGTCGGCGTACTGGCAGTACTGGTACCGCGTTCCTTCCAGCGCCTTCGGGTTCACCGTCTTGTCGTACGTGCGGTTGAATCCGGGGCGACCGTGCTTGAAGTCCATGTTGTCTCGTTCGCTGTCAACCGGATTCCCGATCCTGAACGGCTCTTTGCCGCGCTTCCGGCGGCTGCGCGTTTCGCTGGATCTCCATCTGACAGTCCATCCGGCTATTCCGCAATATCTGATGTCCCTATACTCCTGACAGCCGGTTTCGGGGTACATCCACCCCACTTCCTTCACGACCGGCACACGGTTCATGTCCAGCCGCACAGCCACGTTCACGATGCAGACTTCCTTTTTCGTCGGCTTGTTGTACCCGAACACCTCCCCGAGCGTCTTTGACTTTTTCTCAACCGGCACGATGTAGTTGTACCTGATTGTCCGCCGTTCGAGTTTGCACTCGTTGCGGCGGCAGACATACTCGCGGCGCTTACGGTCAAATTCCACGATCTCCGCATACTGCTTTTTCGTAAGCTTCATTCCACCACCTCCACTTTTTCGCTGATCAAAAGCACATAGCGTTCCTGCGGAATTCGATATTTCTCACCCCCGAGTCGATCATCCTGTACAAATGAGACTTCAACCCGAGGTGCAGTATCGCACATTCGCTTCTTTTGAGCTTTATCATTTCCTCACCTTGCCTTTCTTTTCCAGCAGCTCGCGGGCGGCATCCAGCCACTTGTCGCAATCCGCCTCGACTTCACTCTTCTTGGGGTTGTCGCCGCACTGGCGCGCAACCTCGCGTAGCGCCGCGACCATCGGCTGCGCCCGGAACACAAGTTCAATCGCCTTCATTTCCTCTTCCCTTCCGCCGCGTCCATCGCGGCCTTGACCTTGTGTCAATACTCGAGCGTGGACGGCTTCTTCCATCTGTTCGGCCCGCCGTTGTGGATGCGGGCGAGCACTTCCGCGGTCGGCTCCTTGTCTGCCTTGCGGCGGTACTGTTCGTCGTAGTGCTCCAGGTACGCAAGCATCACCTGTTCGCTTGAAAAGCGGCTGGTCGCCACGTCGTCGGAGAAGTGGCAGCCGTATATCCGCCCCACGTCGTCAAGGTAGACGCGCTGGAGCTGGTCCACGTTGTCGCTCGTCTTGCCGTTTTCGCTTTCCACCTGGGCGATGGCGGCGAAAAGCGGCGCGAGCGCGATCCCGAACAGTGTTGTCGTCGTCATTCCCACACCTCGCTTTCCGTCACGTGCGACGCCATCATGTCCGCCGTGTGGGTCAAAAGGATCTCGCGCGGATATGCCTTGAGCGCCGCGTCGTACCGCGCAAGGTCGTCCTTGTCGAGCCCGAACGCGCCCATGTGCCAGGCGATGGCCAGAGCCTCGTCCGGCTCCAGCGTGATTCCAAGCTCCGTTGCTGCCATGATCACGCTTGCGCTGCCGTGGCCAGTCAGCGTCGGCTGCGTCCAAACAAATGCCTTTCCCTGCTTGTACCATTCGTAGCAAAGACACTTGCAAAGGTCGTGCAACATCCCGATCCGGTAGATGTGCCGCGCTCCCGTAGAGAAACAGCCCACGCCGCTTCGCAGGCGGAGCATCCAGTCCGTGACGTTGATGCTATGCACCATCAGCCCGCCCTTGCACGCGAGGTGGTGGTGAAGTGACGCCGGCTTCTCGAAGTAGCCGTGTTTTTCCAGAACCGCCAGCCGATCGCAGTTAAGCCCGGCGTTTTTCAGGTAGCGTTCGGCTTTGTTTCTTCTTGTCGATAGATGTGTCATTCCTCCGTCCCTCCTTCCGCCGGCGTCTCCAGCAAGTCGAAGAAGAAGCCCTGCTGCTTGTTCGACTTGCGCTTCGGGGCGGCCTTGGCCTTGCGAAGTTCTTCCTTGGCTTTCTGCCGCACCGGCTCGCTTCGGCCTTGCGCGATCTTCCGCTCCAGCTTCTCGATCTTCGCCTCCTTCTTCGCGGTCTTCTTAGTCCTGATGGTCGAGCTGCGCTCGGCCTTTGTCCTGGGCGCGGTGTCCCAGTCCTTAGGCACGTCCTCGAACCAGTGCATCGCAATCGCGTACACCACGGCCGGGTCGATGTGGCCGCCCGAACTTCCGAGCGCCTTGTGAGCGACCGCCTCGATGAACTCCCAGCAGCCCTTGGCGTCCTTGCCCTCGGCCTTGCACCAGGCCTTCAGCTCGTCGGTCGCGTTCTTCTCGAAGTAAACCTCAATCGCCTTGACGGAATCCGTCGGGTCAATGTCCTTCGCATCCTTCACAAAGCACTCGTAGGTTTCCTTCACCCAATCGCGTTTCTCGGGGTGGCTGGCCTCCGCGCCCGCCGTTTCATCTTCCCCGGGTTTCGTTTCATCTTCGGGCTGTTTCGTTTCAGAATTAACCTGTTCTGTTTCAGGGTCGGCCTTTCCCTTTCCCAGGATGGCCTTTACGGCGTCCTCGGGCTTGAAGTCGGTCGCACGGTCGAAGGCCGCTTCGAACGGCGTCTTAGGCCTGGCCTCTTCAATAATCGCGTCGACGCCCGCCGACTCTTCCTCCATGCCATCGTTCATGATCTCGACGGCTGTCTTCTTCTTTGCCATGTCACTCCTCCTTCTTGGATTCGATGTGCATTGGCATGATGACCGCGAGCCACTGTATCGAGCATTTCAACACCACGGGCCCGACGCCCTTGTCGTGGAAGTCCAGCATGAAGTCGTCGTCGTCGATCGCCTCCAGCGCGTCCTTCAGCAGCTTGTAGTTGAACAGGAACGTCGCCTTTGCTCCGTCCTCTATCGTGCAGAGGACGGTCTCGACGCTCGCCTGAGACAAGTCGCTCCGAGCCTCGAACTTCGCCAAGCCGTCCTTCAGCGATACTTTCACGGCCTTGTCGTCGCCGGTTGCGAGCGCCGCCCGCCCCAGCGCGACCAAGAACGACTCCCTGTCTATCTTGGCGGTGTGCGGCGGCTTCTCCGGAACGACCTTGCTCCAGTCCGGGTAGATCCCGTCGACAACCCTTGTCGTAAGGTTCCACTTGTCGGCGGTGAAGCGTGCCGCCAGGCTGTCGGCGTGGATCGTTATACATTCGCCGTCGGCCAGCAGGCCAAAGAGCATGTTCACCGTCTTGTTGGCGAGGATGATGTCGAAGCTCGGGTGGTTCCCGTCTTTAGGGGCTTTAGGCCTCGTGTAGTTCTCCTGCAAGTCCTTCTCCACGTGCGCCAGCCGTCGTCCGTCCGTCGCCGTCATTTCCAGCTTCCAGTCCTTCATCTTCATGTTCACGCCGCAGAGGTTCGCCCGGCTCGACCCGTCCGGCTCCGCCGCGAACTTCACCTTCCGAAGCATCTCCTTCAGGGTGGGGGCTTCGATGTCGAAGGCTGCGCATCCCGCCTTCGGCCCCTCCATCACGGGATAGTCCAACGCGTCGCCTGCGGACAGGCGGAACGTCACGCCGGCGTCGCCGGTGATCTTCACCTTCTTTCCGGCCTCGCCGTCAAGGTCGACGCAGCCCTCTGGCATCGCGTCCACGAACCGTCCGAGAAGGCCGCCTGGAAGCGCCAGCGTCCCGTCCTCGCCCGTTTCGCCGTTCAGCCTGTATTCGATCTGCACGTCGCCGTTCGAGCCCGTCAGCGACACATTCGGCCCGGCGACGTCCAGCCTTACCCGACTGAAGGGGCTCAAGCAGTCCTTCTGGACCAGGCCCCTTACCGCACCGATCGATTCCGCGAGCTGCGCCTTTGTTGCCCGTGTTTTCATTTGTTTTTCTCCGTTTTTGTTCCCGACAAAAGGCCCTTGCGCTCCAGCCGCTCGCGGATCGCAAGCCGCGTCTGCTGGTTGATGGTGCCCTCCTGCGCGTCGGCAAGGGTGCGCAAGCCCTGATACCAACCTTCAGGCACCTTGACGTGTATTACAATTTCCATTTCCGCTCTCCTGTCATACCATGCCATTCCTCGGCAACTTGGCGAAGCCGTCCTTCCTCGTTCCGGGGTGCGTGGCCGTTGCGCCCCGCCATCGCTTGTACGGGCCGTCCGGCGTGTGTTCCGCGAGCGCTTCCACCGTCTCGTCCGTCCACCACCTCTTCATGTAGGCGTCGCTCACCTGGTGCGCCACGCGCTCGATGAAGCCGTGGATATCCTCGAAGCAGTACACCGTCTGCGTCCGCTTGTCGTCGCTCACCCAATTCCCCTGGCGCGCCCTGACCCATCCGCGCTTCCACGCGGACTTCAGCACGGCGACGTTGATGCCAAACGAATCCTTGACCTGATCCGGGGTTCCCCAGCGCATGTCGTACGGACGCTCCCGCGCGCCGAAAATCTCGCTTGCCTCAGTCACAACGATCCAAGCCTCCCTTGCCTGAAGGCTTCGGCCCGCTGAAACGGCGCCGTGAAGCGGTTCTTCACCTCGGCCGCCCGCTCTGCCGCGTGTTCCCATGCTTCCTTCTTCTCCTCGGCCTTGGCCGTCTTGACGGCCTCGGCCTTTGCCCAGATGGCCTTGACCTCATCCGGAACCTTCGGCGAAGTCGGCGCCTCGCCCCGTTCCTCCGCCTCCTTCGCGGACACCGCGAAATCGTCGATGAGCTTCCACATCAGCGCGTCGCCGATGCGCGGCGCGTGGAACGTCAGCCATTCGGTGACGGCCTTCCAGTAGTCAGGGAAGGGGAGGTCGCTGGCCTTCTTCACGTCCGGCCAGCAACTCCTCGCCGCTTTCGCGAGCGCCGCTTTCACCTCATCGACCGTCACGGCCTCGCCTCCTGGTTTTGCCGGGTGCGCTCCGTCGCGCCCTCTTCCTCCAGGTCGTTGATCGCGCTCGCCTGTGGCGGCGTGGCGGCGAGGTAGAGCAGGAAGAGAACGATGCCCGCAATCGCCAGCATGATCCCGCCGATCACCTCCAAGACCGCCCGACGCCGCAGCTTGCGACGAAGCGCTCGTTCTTCGGGCCGTTCGGTCATCTTGTACCAGGCAATCTCGTTCATTGTTCTCTCCTGTTCCGTCCCGGACCATTTATGGCGCGGTGCGTTATTCTGCGATCACCCAATTCGCGTGGGTATGCCCTACCCAGCGCGGCAAAAAGAGGTATTCCCTACCTTTTCGGCGATTAAAAAATTGAGCCATTCTTCAACTGAATTTTTCCCGGCGGCCTTTGCAGCTTTCTCGCAGAGGGCATAGGTTTCTGGATCGAGCTCGTGGATGATAGTCTTCATCACCTGATTCCTTTCTTTGCCTTGATCTCGTTGCGCCTTGCGATATTCTCCGCCTTGATTTGTTCGACTCTTGCAAGGTCTTCTTGCGTGAGTGTCACCTTGGCCTTTTTCAAGCCATCTTCGATATACCCATTGATGATGGCAGACCTTGAAAGACCTGCCATTTGGGCAATCTTGTCGATGGCGACGGTGTTCTCGACCTTGACGGTCAATTTCACCTCCACCTTGTCAATGCTGACCATTGGGAACTTTGAGCTCATGATTTCATCCTTGTTAGGGTTTCAATTGGTGCGTATTGTATCATAGGTAGGACATACCCGTCAACCACCCAATTATACTTTTCCCCACTTTTTCACATCGGAAAAATGATATAATATATACTGTGATTTCTCTTCGAGAGCAGATTGAAAATGGTCGCAACATTGGTGATGCGCCTGTTTTGCAATCGGCACTGCGTTACTTCATGAGCGAATGCGGTGTAGGTCGCCGTGCATTTTCTCAAGTGAGCATTGAAACTGCCGACTTGTTTCCAGGTGTTGATGGCGTAATAGCTGGTGCGATATACAATGCTTATGCCTGTCGGCATTTGGGTGAATCTTGCATATCTCTTGCAGAACGATTACAGCATGAATCTCCAAGTGAATTTGAGAGAACCGCTTGGCGACTTGTAAAAACTTTGTCGATGGTTAATTCTGAACTTAATTGCGAGGATGGTCAATTACCGTATGCCGAATGACAAGTTCATCCAGCACTCTGACGGCAGCGCGGCGTTGCGCATGTCCGACGGCGCATGGATCGACTACGCGCCGCCTGGTCCGTCACAGATGGATCGGCTGATGACTAATGCAGCGTCGAAAGCGGCGCTGGAGGAATGGCGGAAGTTGCGACAGTCCGCGCCGTGGTACGCGCCGGTGCTTGGCGCGGCTATCTGGGTTGCTGTGCTTGGTGCGCTCGTGACGGTTTTCCTGTATGGCTTGTGGTATCTTGGCAGTTAGGGGACGTGAAAACATGCCGGTTTCGCTGATACAAATTATGATACAACGAAAGAGCGCAATAAGCGCAATAAGCGAAAAACCCTTGATTTTCTCCCAGCAAAACCCCATTTTTTGGTATAATGCCGCCCATTCAATTTTCTTTTGACACGTACACATGAGCGCAGACCTATCGACCATTCGCAACATCGGCATTGTCGCCCACATCGACGCGGGCAAGACGACGACGACCGAGCGCATCCTCTTCTACACGGGCAAGATCCACAAGCATGGTGACGTCCACGACGGCAACACGACGACGGACTTCATGATCCAGGAGAAGGAGCGCGGCATCACGATCCAGTCCGCCGCGATCTCCTGCGCGTGGAAGGGCTGCGCGATCAACATCATCGACACGCCGGGACACGTCGACTTCACCATGGAGGTCGAACGTTCCCTGCGCGTCCTCGATGGCGCGGTGTGCGTCTTCTGCGCGGTTGGCGGCGTCCAGCCGCAGAGCGAGACGGTCTGGCGCCAGGCTGACCGCTACGGCGTGCCGCGCCTCGCGTTCGTGAACAAGATGGATCGCATGGGGGCGGACTTCCTGCGCGTCGTCGAGGAGCTGCGCACGAAGCTGAAGGCGCCGGCCTGCCCGGTCGAGCTGCCGATCGGCCGCGAGGACGGCTTCAAGGGCGTCATCGACCTGATTCGGATGAAGGGCATCGTCTACGACGAGGCGACCGAGGGCAAGACGTTCACGGTCGGCGACGTGCCGGCCGAGCTGAAGGACGACGCGGAGCTTGCGCGCGCGGAGCTCGTCGAGAAGGTCGCCGACCTGGACGAAGGCGTCATGGAGGCGTTTCTCGAAAAGGGCGACCTCACGGAGGCGGAACTCGTGCCCGCGATTCGGCGGCTCGTCGTCGCCGGGCGTTTCGTGCCGGTTCTCTGCGGCACGTCTCTGCGCGACAAGGGCGTCCAGCCGCTTCTGGACGCGGTCTGCGACTTCCTGCCGTCGCCGAACGACCGTCCGCCCGTGTCGGCGACCGACCTCAAGAGCGGCGAGGGCGTGTCGCGCCGACAGGACGATTCGGAGCTGCTCACGTCGCTCGTCTTCAAGATCGCGACCGACCCCTACGTCGGCAAGCTCTTCTTCGTGCGCGTCTACGGCGGCGTCCTCAAGAAGGGCGCGAACGCCTACAACCCGCGCACGAAGAAGCGTGAGCGCATCATGAAGATCGTGCGGCTCTTCGCCGACGACCAGATCGAGGTCGAGGAACTGCACGCGGGCGACATCGGCGCCGTCGTCGGCCTCAAGGAGGTGACGACAGGCGACACGCTCTGCGCGGAGATGAAGCCGTGCTACCTGGAGCGCATCACGGCGCCGCAGCCCGTCATGTTCCTCGCGATCGAGCCGAAGTCGAGCGCCGACAAGGACAAGCTCGTCGCCTCGATGCAGGCCCTCGCGGCCGAAGACCCGACGTGCCAGTTCCGCGAGGACGAGGAGACGGGGCAGACGATCCTCTCCGGCATGGGCGAACTTCACCTTGAGATTCTCGTTGACCGCCTCAAGCGCGAATTCAAGTGCGCGGCGAACGTCGGCAAGCCGATGGTCAGCTACTGCGAGACGGTCACGCAGCCGGCGCTCAAGGACTTCACGTTCGACCGCGAGCTCGGCGGCAAGCGTCACGCGGTCGGGCTGAAGATCGAAATCCGGCCGCTTGAACGCGGGCAGGGCGTGAAGGTCGACCTTTCGCGCGACTTCGTGAACCTCGTGCCCGACAAGCATCTGCAGGAGTGCGTCCGTCAGGGCCTTTCGGACGGCGTCGCGACGGGCGTCCTGGCGCGCTACCCGATGACCGACCTCGCGGTGACGTGTCTCTCGGCGACGCTCGTCGACCCCGAGGTCTCGGACGAGGTCGCGTTCCGCTCGGCGGCGATGATGGGCTTCCGCGAGGCGGCGGAGGCGGCCGCGCCGGAGTTCCTGGAGCCGATCATGAAGCTGGAGATCACGACGCCGCCGGAGTCGGTGGGCGAGATCCTGGGCGACCTCAACAGCCGGCGCGGCGCGGTTCTCGACATGGACATGCGCGGCGACTTCCAGGTCATCCACGCGCGTGTGCCGCTCGCGCAGATGTTCGGCTACGCGACGGCGATCCGTTCGCTCACGAAGGGCCGTGCGTCGTATTCGATGGAGACAGACCAGTTCGAGCTCGCGCCGAAGAACGTGCGCGAGGACATCTTGAGCCGCTAGGAAAAGGGCGGGAATCGGCTGTTGGCCGAAGGAAGCGTATGGGAAACCCGATTGTCATTTCGAAGATCGCCGTGGAGCTGGCGATCCGGCCCGAGTCCGTCGGCGCCGTCGTGAAGCTCCTGGACGAAGGCAGCACCGTGCCGTTCATCGCGCGCTACCGCAAGGAGGCGCACGGCAACCTCGACGAGGTTCAGATCGGAAAGATTCAGGAACGCCTCGCCTACTTCACCGAACTTCTGGAACGCAAGGACACGATCCTGAAGTCCATCGACGAGCAGGGCAAGCTCACGGACGAGCTGCGCCAGAAGATCGCCGACTGCTGGCAGAAGAGCGCGCTTGAAGACCTCTACCAGCCCTACAAGCCGAAACGCCGCACGCGCGCGCAGGTCGCGAAGGAGAAGGGCTACGAGCCCTTGGCGGACGCGATCTGGACGGGCGCGTGGGACGGCGGCGCGGCGGACGGGTGGAATGACGCGGCCGTCCCGACGGACGAAGACCTTCAGTTTGCGCGGGACATTCTCGCCGAGCGCATCGCCGACATCGCCGACGTGCGCGGCGCGGTGCGCCAGGCGTTCGCGACGAAGTCCGTCGTGACGAGCGAAGTCGTCAGCCCCAAGCCGACGGAGCCGACCAAATTCGAGCAGTACTACGAGTTCTCCGAGCCGATTGCGACGATTCCCTCTCACCGCTACCTCGCGATTCGGCGCGGGCAGGCCGAGAAGGTTCTGTGGGTGAAGCTGGAACTCGACCGCGAGCCGGTCATCGAGCGAATGCTGGAGATCCTCGGCGAGACGTTGACGCGCGACGCGTCGGGGGCGGGCGGCGCTGTCGTGCGCGCGTCCGGCGACGTGCGCGAGGCCTCCGCGCGGCAGATTCGCCTTGCGGCGGAAGACGCCTACAAGCGGCTGCTCGCGCCGAGCTGCGAGATTGACGTCACGGTCGAGAAGAAGGCCGAGGCCGACCGCGCGGCCGTTGAGGTCTTCGCGGAGAACCTGCGGCACCTGCTTCTCGCCGCGCCGCTTGGCGGCAAGGCCGTCCTTGCGATCGACCCCGGCATCCGCACGGGTTGCAAGGTCGCGATGATCGACGCGACGGGCAAGTACCTCGGCAAGACCGTCATCTTCCCGCAGCAGAAGAAGCTGGAGGCCGCGAAGGCGATTGCGCTCATCGTCGCGAAGTACCACGTCGAGGCCGTCGCCGTCGGCAACGGCACGGCGGGGCGCGAGACCGAGGCGTTCGTGCGCGAGACGCTCAAGACTCTCAAGGCCCAGCATCCGGAGATTCCGACACCGATCGTCGTCGCCGTCTCCGAGGCGGGCGCGTCCGTCTACTCGGCGAGCGAAATCGCGCGCCAGGAGTTCCCCGACCTTGACCTCACCGTGCGCGGCGCGATCTCCATCGGCCGCCGTCTGCAGGACCCGCTCGCCGAACTCGTGAAGATCGATCCGAAGGCGATTGGCGTCGGACAGTACCAGCACGACGTGCAGCAGACGCTCCTCGGCGCGAAGCTCGACGAGGTCGTCGTCTCGTGCGTGAACGGCGTCGGCGTCGAGCTGAACACGGCGTCTGCGCCGCTTCTGGAGCGCGTTTCGGGGCTGTCGGCGGCACTCGCGAAGGCCATTGTCGCGTGGCGTGACGCGAACGGGCGCTTCGCCTCGCGCGACGACCTCAAGAAGGTGAAGGGGCTGGGGCCGAAGGCGTTCGAGCAGTGCGCGGGCTTCCTCCGCATTCGCGGCGCGCAGAATCCGCTCGACGCCTCGGCCGTGCATCCGGAACGCTACGCGCTCGTCGAGCGCATGGCGGCGGACGTCGGACTGGGCGTCGGCGACCTCGTCGGCAATTCGCTCGCGGCGAAGAAGATTGACATCCGCAAATACATCACGAACGACGTCGGCGAGCCGACGCTGAAGGACATCGTCGCCGAGCTCGTCAAGCCGGGGCGCGATCCGCGCCAGACGTTCGAGCCGCCGAAGTTCCGCGAGGACGTCACGAAGATCGAGGACGTGCGGGAGGGGATGAAGCTTGAGGGCATCGTCACGAACGTGACGGCCTTCGGCGCGTTCGTCGACATCGGCGTCCACCAGGACGGACTTGTCCACCTCTCGGAACTGTCCGACAACTACGTCTCGGATCCGGCGAGCGTCGTGAAGGCGGGCGACCGTCTGTCCGTCACGGTGATTGGGGTCGATCGCGCGCGCGGGCGCATTTCGCTTTCGGCGAAGACGCGCCCGACGGTCGGCGGCGCGGGCCACGCGACCGTCGGCGGAAGTTCGGGCGGTTCGCGGCGGAACGCGCCGCGCTCGTCCTTTGCGCCGGCGGGCGCGTCCGGCTTCAGCTGCAATCCCTTCGCGGGACTCTAGGCGGGGCGTTTGCCGCCGCTCACCCGTCTGCCCTAGGCGTCCCTGGTCGAGGAACTCGCAGCCGCTGTCGGTCGTGACGCTCCTGACCGGTGCGAAATTGCGAACGCCAAGATAGGCGGTTGACAGGCGCGGGGTATTTTTGCTATCATACGCACCCGTTGCAGGAGAGATGGCAGAGCCTGGTTGAATGCACATGACTCGAAATCATGCATACCCGCAAGGGTATCGGGGGTTCGAATCCCTCTCTCTCCGCCACAGCCTTTAACCAGCGGGCGTAATTCAATGGCAGAATAGGAGCTTCCCAAGCTTCTTACGTGGGTTCGATTCCCATCGCCCGCTCCAATCCCAGCACGGCGACTTGAGTCTCACCGCAGACGGCGGGGCGGGATTGTCTTGAATAGTTTGTTTTCATTCGACAATCTCAAGAATATTTGAAGTTTCGCGGTATTTGCGTGTTTGCGGCAAAAAGCAAACTTTGGTATAATACAACTCATGAGCGAAGAAGAGACGAAGGGTGCTGAGACGGTCGGCGGCGTCCTGGAGGACGTGAACATCGAAGAGGAGATGTCGAGGGATTACATCGACTACTCCATGAGCGTCATTGTCGGGCGTGCGCTGCCGGACGTGCGCGACGGCCTCAAGCCCGTTCACCGTCGCTGTCTCTTCGCGATGCACGAACTGGGCAACGCCTGGAACACGAAGCACGTCAAGTCCGCCCGCGTCGTCGGCGAGGTGATCGGCAAGTACCATCCGCACGGCGACTCGTCGGTCTACGACGCGATCGTCCGCCTGGCGCAGGACTTCTCGCTCCGTCTGCCGCTCGTGGACGGCCACGGCAACTTCGGCTCGATCGACGGCGACCCGCCGGCCGCGATGCGCTACACCGAGGTGCGCATGCAGAAGGCGACGGACGAGCTGCTGGGCGACTTGGAGAAGGACACGGTCGACATGATGCCGAACTTCGACGAGACGCTCGAGGAGCCGACCGTCCTTCCCGCGAAGCTGCCGAACCTCTTCCTGAACGGCTCGTCGGGCATTGCCGTCGGCATGGCGACGAACATTCCGCCGCACAATCTCGTCGAGCTCTGCGACGGCATCGACTACTACGTCCAGAACCGCGAGACCTGCACGATCGACGACCTCATGCAGTTCGTGAAGGGCCCGGACTTCCCGACGGGGGCGGAGATCTGCGGGGTGAACGGCATTCGCGCGATGTACAAGCTCGGGCGCGGCCAGCTCACGGTTCGCGGCAAGGCCGAGGTCGTCGTCGACGCGAAGACGGGGCGCGAGAAGATCGTCATCAGCGAGATTCCCTACGGCGTCAACAAGCGCGAGATGATCACGCACATGGCCGCGCTCGTGAAGGAGAAGGTCATCGAGGGCGTCAGCGACATCCGCGACATCTCCGGCGGCCACACGAGCGACGCGAAGGGCGCGCCGAAGGGCAAGAAGACGACGGAAGACGAGATCTGCATCGTCGTGGACCTGAAGCGCGACGCGGTCGGCGAGATCGTCCTCAACCATCTCTACAAGCACACGCAGCTCCAGACGACGTTTGGCGCGATCCTGCTCGCGATTGTCGGCGGCCGGCCGAAGATCCTGAACCTGAAGGAGTACTTCGCGTGCTACGTCGACCACCGCTTCGAGGTGATCACGCGGCGGACGCGCTTCGAGCTGAAGAAGGCGAAGGCCCGCAAGCACATCGTGGACGGCCTTCTGCTCGCGATCGACAATCTTGACGAGGTCGTGCGCATCATCCGCGCCTCGAAGACGCGCGACGAGGCGAAGGCCGCGCTCCAGGCGAAGTTCGGCTTCACCGACCTTCAGGTCAACGCGATTCTCGAAATGCGGCTCTACCAGCTCGTCGGCCTTGAGCGCGACAAGCTCTCGGACGAGCTGGCGAAGCTCCTCGCGGCGATTGCCGAGTACGAGGCGATCCTCGCCGACCCGGAGAAGGTCTACGCGATCATCCGCGCGGACGTCGCCGACCTCAAGCTCCGCTTCGGCTCGAAGGAGGACGCGAAGCGCCGCACGGAGATCGTGGCGGACGTGAACGAGGTCTCGGTCAAGGATCTCATCCCCGACGAGCCGTGCGTCATCACGCTCTCGAACCGGGGCTACGTCAAGCGCGTGCCGCTCACGGAATACAAGGAGCAGCGGCGCGGCGGCCATGGCGTGAAGGGCGCGCAGGTGAAGGAGGAGGACTTCATTCGCCTCGTCTTCGTCGCCGAGACGCACGACGAGCTCATGTTCTTCACGAACACGGGCCGTCTCTTCGTGAAGGGGGCCTACGAGATTCCCGAAGCGCCGCGCACGAGCTTCGGGCGGCCGCTCATCAACCTCCTGAACCTCCAGCCGGGCGAGCAGGTCCTGCAGCTCCTGCCGATTCGTTCGTTCGAGGGCGACGTCGACGTCTTCTTCGCGACGCGCAGCGGCACGGTGAAGAAGACGCTGCTCGGCGACTTCCAGAACGTCAACAAGGCCGGTCTGCGCGCGATCAACATCGAGGAGGGCGACGAACTCGTCGAGGTGCGGCTCGTGAAGCCGTCCGACGACGTCCTCATGCTCACGCAGGATGGGCGCGCGATGCGCTTCGCGGCGACGGACGTGCGGCGCATGGGCCGCACGGCGACGGGCGTGCGGGGCATCCGACTTCGGACGGGCGACCGCGTCGTGAGCTTCGACGTCGTGGACGACGCGAAGACGCTCTTCATCGCGACGGCGAACGGCTACGGCAAGCGCTGCGAGTTCAAGGACTTCACGCGCCACAATCGGGGCGGGCAGGGCATGATCGGCATTCGGGGCGCGGATCGCAATGGCGCGGTCGTCGCGGCGCACGCCGTCTCGGACGACGAGAACGTCATCTCGATCACGAGCGACCAGCAGATGGTGCGCAGCCCTGTCGCGCAGTTCGCCGTGCAGAGCCGCATGGCGCAGGGCGTCAAGCTCGTGCGCCTTTCGGAGGGCGCGACGCTTGTCTCCGTCTCGGTCTGCGAAGGCGCCGAGGAGGCGGCGGCCGAACCTGCCGCCGGCGATTCGCCCGTGGACGCTTCTGACACGGCGACTCCCGCATCCGAAGGGAACGACGCATGAAGAAGTCCCTTTCGATTCGGGCGGGCACATCGGGGGGCGCGGCCGTGACGAAGGCCGTCTATCCGGGGACGTTTGATCCGATGACGCTTGGTCATTTCGACCTCATCAAGCGGGCTGCGAAGCTCTATGACCGCCTTGTCGTCGCCGTGGCGGCGACAAGCAAGAAGCAGGGCGCGCTCTTTGACGCCGACGAGCGTCTTGCGATGATTCGCGAGGATGTTCGCCGTGCGCGGCTGAAGAACGTCGAGGTGAAGGTGCTGGACGGGCTTTTGGTCGATTTCTGCCGTCGCGAGGCCGCGCATGTCGTCATTCGCGGCGTTCGCGTCTATTCGGATTTCGAGTACGAGTTTCAGATGGCGCTTACGAACCGCCGTCTCGCGCCGGAGATCGAGACGCTGTTCATGATGCCGAGCGAAAGCCTGGCCTACGTGACGGCCTCGACCGTCCGCGAAATCGCAAGTTATGGCGGTGACACGGCCTCGTTCGTGACGCCGTCGGTAGAGAGGAGGCTTCATGGAAAACGATGAGACGAAGCTGGTGATTGACGTCGCGCGGCTGGATCCCGAGGGCGAGGATCTGGTCGGCGAAGTCGTGTGCGTCGATCTGGACGAGCCGTTCGTGAAGGCCTTCGGCGGGGTGCGCTATCAGCTGTTTGCGCAGGTCGTCGGAACGGAGCTTCTTGTGCGCGGACACGTGGAGCAGGACTTCGACCTCGTGTGCTCCCGATGCGGGCAGGACTTTG
This sequence comes from uncultured Lentisphaeraceae bacterium, assembly GCA_964420685.1. Lineage (GTDB taxonomy): Bacteria > Verrucomicrobiota > Kiritimatiellia > RFP12 > UBA1067 > UBA1067. The sequence continues at coordinate 28,024 of CAYQUI010000006.1, forward strand.
ACGACACAATCAAAGTTGACGATTTTTTGCAGTCTTACGAGGTTTCCGAGAATGTTTCGGAGGTCGATTTGACGGCAGACGTAAGAGAGAGTATAATACTCGCCCTACCGACATACCCGGTCTGTCGCGAGTCCTGTCCGGGGATCGAACAAAAGGGGGAAACTCCTGCGGACGATCGGTGGAGTGTGCTCGACAATTTGAAGCAGAAGTAATAGACAGAAGGAGAAAAAGAACATGGCGAGTCCGAAGAATCGTGTGTCCAAGCGTCGTAAACGCGAGCGTGTCGCTTCCCTTGAGAAGCCGATCCTCGCGCAGGTCGGAACGTGCCCGGAATGTGGCGCGGCCGTCCGTTCGCATCGCGCCTGCCCGAAGTGCGGCATGTACCGTGGGCGCAAGGTCGTTGCGGCTGCGGCCGAGTAAGGGCCGTTCGCTTGAACGTCGAAATCCTCCTTCGTCCCACGACGTCGGGGGATTTTGGGTTTTCTTTCAGGTTTCGAGACAAGGAGGCTTGAACGGATGACGCGCGTTGCGTTGGATGCGATGGGCGGCGACTACGCGCCCGAACAGGTCGTGATTGGCGCCGTTGAGGCGGCGGCCGGCGTGCCGGACGTGAAGATTTTGCTCGTCGGGCAGCTCGCGCCGATTCAGGCGGAGCTTGAGAAGCTGCCGCCGAAATTGAAGGCGACGGCCCAGCAGGCGATTGAAAAGGGTCTGCTGGAGATTGTCCATGCGCCGGACGTCGCCGAGATGGACGAGACGCCGGTGGACGCCGTCCGCCGCAAGCGCGACTGCTCGATCAACGTCGCGATGCGGCTCGTGAAGGAGGGGCGTGCCGATGCGTTCGTGTCGGCGGGCAATTCCGGCGCGGTCGCGACGAGCGCGATCCTGACGCTGGGGCGCATTCCGGGCGTGAAGCGTCCGGCGATCGCGACCGTCCTGCCGAACCGCAACCCGACGCGCCCGCTGATGCTCCTCGACGCCGGCGCGAACATGGACTGCCACCCCGAGTGGCTTGTCCAGTTCGCGATCATGGGCAACGCCTACTCGAAGGCCGTCCTCAAGCGCGGCACGCCCGCCGTCGGCCTCATCTCGATCGGCACGGAGGACTGCAAGGGCAACGAGATGACGAAGCAGACCTTCCCGCTTCTCAAGGAGGTGAAGGATCTCAACTTCGTCGGCAACATCGAGGGCAAGGATCTCTACAAGGGCCACATCGACGTCGCCGTCTGCGACGGCTTCGTCGGGAACGTCGTCCTCAAGACGACCGAGTCGATCGCGAAGGCGATCGGCTACTGGCTGAAGAAGGAGTGCTTCAAGGGGCCGTTGCGCTTCCTGGGGGCGATTCTCCTCAAGGGCGCGTTCCACTCGCTCAAGGAGCAGCTGGACCCGGAGATCTACGGCGGCGCGCCGCTCCTGGGCGTGCCGGGGGCCGTGATCATCACGCACGGCAGTTCCTCCCACAAGGCCATCTACTATGCCGTCAAGGCCGGCGTCGCGGCGGCGACCAACGACGTTTCGGGCCTCATCGCAAAGGCAATCGCCGACCACGCCGAGGATCAGAAGCAGAAATGAGCGACTACAATTTCGCTGCCATCGAGAAGAAGTGGCAGAAGTACTGGCTCGAGAACAAGACGTTCAAGACGGACGCGCAGGGCAAGGGCGAGAAGTTCTACTGCCTTGACATGTTCCCCTACCCGTCGGGCGCGGGCCTCCACGTCGGGCATCCCGAGGGCTACACGGCGACGGACATCCTCTGCCGCTACAAGCGCATGAAGGGCTTCAACGTCCTGCATCCGATGGGGTGGGACGCCTTCGGCCTTCCGGCCGAGCAGTATGCCGTCGAGACGGGCACGCATCCGGCCGTGACGACGAAGAAGAACGTCGACCGCTTCCGCGAGCAGATCCGCGCGCTCGGCTTCTCCTACGACTGGGATCGCGAGGTCAACACGACCGACCCGAAGTACTACAAGTGGACGCAGTGGATCTTCGAGCAGCTCTACAAGAAGGGGCTGGCCTACGTCGCCGAGGTGCCGGTGAACTGGTGTCCCGCGCTGGGCACGGTGCTCGCGAACGAGGAGGTCATCGACGGCAAGTCGGAGCGCGGCAACCACCCGGTCATCCGCAAGCCGATGCGCCAGTGGATGCTGAAGATCACCGCCTATGCCGAGAAGCTGCTGGAGGGCCTTGACGGCCTTGACTGGCCGGAGGGCGTCAAGGAGATGCAGCGCAACTGGATCGGCAAGTCCGAGGGCGCGCTGGTTGACTTCGGGGTGAGAAAGGACGGGGCCTCTGACGACCCCGAAACCCGGCCCGAAGAGGGGGGCGTTTCGGCTTCTTCCGACCGCATCACCGTCTACACGACCCGTTGCGACACGCTTTTCGGCGCGACGTACATGGTCTTGTCGCCGGAGCACGCGCTCGTCGCGAAATGGCTCGCCGACGGCACGATCCGGAACGTCGAGGCCGTGCGGGCCTACCAGAAGAAGGCCGCGTCGAAGAGCGACCTTGAGCGCACCGAACTCAACAAGGAGAAGACGGGCGTCTGCCTCGACGGCGTGAAGGGCGTCAATCCCGTCAACGGCGCGGCGATTCCGATCTACATTTCCGACTATGTGCTCGCGACCTATGGCACGGGCGCGATCATGGCCGTGCCGGCGCATGACGAGCGCGACTTCGACTTCGCGAAGGTCTTTGGCCTTCCGATCGTGCAGGTCGTCGCCCCGGCGGATTCGGAGGCGGCGAAGAACGCCTCGAAGGATCCCGTGCCGTACACGGGCGCGGCGGCGTTCACCGACATCGCGACGGGCGTGATGGTCTCGTCCGGCTTCCTCACGGGCCTGACGGTCGCCGCCGCGCGTCCGGCGATGGTCAAGTGGCTCGTCGAGAAGGGCGTCGGGCGGGCGAAGACGCAGTACAAGCTGCGCGACTGGCTCTTTTCGCGACAGCGCTATTGGGGCGAGCCGTTCCCGGTCATCCACTGGAACGACGGCACGCAGTCGCTCGTGCCGGAGGACGAACTGCCGCTGACGCTTCCCGCGCTCGACGACTACAAGCCGACGGGCACGGGCGAGCCGCCGCTCGCGAAGGCGGCGGACTGGGTGAACGTCGTCGATCCGAAGACGGGCAAGACGGGCGTCCGCGAGACGAACACGATGCCGCAGTGGGCCGGCAGCTGCTGGTACTACCTGCGCTACATCGACCCGACGAACGACACGGCGTTCTGCGATCCGGCGCTCCTGAAGAAGTGGCTGCCGGTCGATCTCTACGTCGGCGGCGCGGAGCATGCGGTTCTGCATCTCCTCTACGCGCGCTTCTGGCACAAGGTTCTCTTTGACCTCGGCCTCGTCCCGACGTCCGAGCCGTTCCAGCGCCTCGTCAACCAGGGGATGATCCTTGGCATGGCGTATAAGAACGCGCGTGGCGTCCTCATCCCGATGGACAAGGTGTCGTGGAAGGACGGCAAGCCCTTCGGGCCGAAGAACTGGGGGCTGGACGGCGCCGACCTCTCCGAGCTTGAGCCGCTGGCCGAGTTCCCGGCGAAGATGTCGAAGAGCCTCAAGAACGTCGTCAATCCCGATGACGTCATCCGCGACTACGGCGCGGATTCGCTTCGGCTCTATGAGATGTTCATGGGCCCGCTGCAGGTCGTGAAGCCCTGGCAGACGTCGGGCGTGAAGGGCGTCCACAACTTCCTCAAGCGCGCGAACCGCCTTGTCACGGAGACGAAGGCCGCTGACCGTCCGCTCACGAAGGCGGAGGCGAAGACGCTCGCGGCAATGGTCAAGAAGGTTGGCGAGGACCTGGAGGCCCTGGCGTTCAACACGGGCATCTCCGCGATGATGGTCTTCCTCAACGAGGCCGAGGACGAGGCGAAGGCGGGCGACTTGCCCAAGGCGTTCCTCGAGACGTTCGTCCTCTGCCTGTCGCCCTATGCGCCGCATCTGGGCGAGGAGCTTTGGCAGTTCCTGGGGCATGGCCAGACGCTCGCCTACGAGCCGTGGCCGACGTATGACGCGGCGGCGCTCGTCGAGGACGAGATCGAGATTCCCGTGCAGGTGCTCGGCAAGCTTCGCGGGCGTGTCCGCATCCCCGTCGCGGCGACGCCCGCCGAGATGGAGGCGGCGGCGCGGGCGAATGCCGACGTCGCGCGGTTCCTGGACGGCAAGACGGTCGTGAAGGTCGTCGCCGTGCCGAAGCGGCTCGTCAATTTCGTCGTGCGGTAGGCGTTCGTCGAGCGAGGAGAGGCGCGATGCGAAAGGGCATTGTTCTGGCGGGCGGCGCGGGGACGCGCCTGCATCCGCTCACGCGCGTCGTCTCGAAGCAGCTGCTTCCCGTCTACGACAAGCCGATGGTCTTCTATCCGCTCTCAACGCTCATGCTTGCCGGGATTCGCGACGTGCTGGTCATCTCGACGCCGACGGATCTTCCGCAGTTCGAGCGGCTTCTGGGCGACGGCTCGGACCTGGGCATGCGCTTTTCCTACAAGGTGCAGGAGACGCCGAACGGACTGGCCCAGGCTTTCGTGCTGGGGCGGGAGTTCATCGGCGACGACGACGTCTGCCTCGTGCTGGGCGACAACATCTTCTACGGGGCGGAGTTGCCCGCGATGCTGCGCGCGGCGAACGCCGACGCGGCGCCGACGGTCTTCGGCTATCGCGTGGCGGATCCCGAACGCTATGGCGTCGTCGAATTCGACTCGGACGGGCGGGCTGTCTCGCTGGAGGAGAAGCCCGCGAAGCCCAAGTCGAACTATGCGGTCGTCGGGCTTTACTTCTATCCGAACTCGGTCGTGGAGATTGCGGCGGGCCTCACGCCGTCCGCGCGCGGCGAATATGAGATTACGGACATCAACCGCGAGTATCTCCGACGCGGCGACCTGAAGGTGCAGGTCATGAGCCGGGGGTACACGTGGCTTGACACGGGAACGCACCAGTCGCTGGCGGACGCGACGAACTTCGTGCGTGCGATCGTCGAGCGGCAGGGGCTTCAGATGAGCTGCCTGGAGGAGATCGCCTGGTCGCAGGGCTGGATTGACGAGGCGCAGCTTCGGCGGTTGGCCGCCGCCTATGGCAAGTCGACCTACGGCCAGTACCTCAAGGGGCTTGTCGGAGGCTGAGGACGAAAAGGTGCTCGACGAGGTGCGGGTCGAGCGTCCGTTCGAGGAACGGGATGACTTCGTGCCGGACACGGTTGCGTTCGATTGACGTGTCGTCGTTGGTGGCGTCCTCGCGCCAGCTTTCGCCGTATTTTTCGAGATAGGCCTTCAGTTCCGCGTCGCGGCAGCCGAGGAGCGGACGGACGAACCGAATGTCGCCGACGGTGCTCGTCTCGCGCATTCCGCAGAGGGAGGCGCGGCGCAGTTTCATGAGAAACGTTTCCGCGACGTCGTCCATGTGGTGGCCGGTCGCGATCGCATCAAGCTTCAGCGTTTTCATGCATCGCTCGAAGAAGGCGAGACGGACGCGCCGCGCGGCCATCTCCAGCGATTCGCCGCGCCGTCGCGTCACGTTCGCGTGGAGTCCCTTGAAGGGAATCCCCAGGCGTTTCGCGAGGGCGCGCACGAAGCGGTACTCCTCCTTGGATTCGGCGCGAAGCCCGTGGTCAACGTGAAGGATGACGAAACGCGCGGCGGCGTTTCGCTTTTTCCCGCCCTTGGTGAGGAGAAAGGCAAGCGCCACGGAGTCTGACCCGCCCGAAACGGCCAGTCCAATGCGCCCAGGGGGTAGAATGGATCGGTTGATCTTCATGATAGACTGGCGGAGGGAGGGGGATTCGAACCCCCGGTGGACTTGCGCCCACACAACCTTTCCAAGGTTGCACCATCGACCACTCGGACATCCCTCCAGTCGTTTCTGTTCGTCGGTCTGGTGCCAGGAGCGGGACTCGAACCCGCACATACTCACGTATAGCAGATTTTGAGTCTGCCGCGGCTGCCATTACGCCACCCTGGCCAACCTTGGAGCGGGCGAAGGGAATCGAACCCTCGTAGCCAGCTTGGAAGGCTGGAGCTCTGCCATTGAGCTACGCCCGCATACCAAACGAACGGCGAGAAGTATACCATATTTCGTGTGCGAAACGCAAGCGCGTCCGTTTGCGGAGGGGTAAAAAATGAGGTAGGCCACTTGAAGAAAAAAAAAAATAAATATATAATTGCTCGACAGGTCGTCCAAAGGTAAACTGCGCGTCTCGGTTGAACGGCCTGTCGTCCGAACTGGGCGCGTGGCCAAATCAAAACAAAAAATGGAGCATCTGATGAGAAACTGCAGGTTTCGTGCGGTGGTTGAAACAGCGGCGCAACGCTTGGCCTTCATGGTCGGCGGCATGGGTGCGGCGGGGCGGCTGGCCCTTGCGGTCGGCGGCGTGGCCGCTGCGGCGACCGCGAGCGGCGAAGACCTGAGCGCCCCGCTCGACAAGGTCGCCGTCCGTACGGTGGCGGCCGGCGAAACCGTGACGGAGGCGGATTCCATCGGGGCTGTTTCGGAGACGGGGCTTCTCGTCAAGAAGGGCGAGGGCGCATACGTCCTTCCCGTGAATCGGATTCTCGACAACGCCACGGTGAAGATGGTTGCCGCCGAAGGCGACTTTACCTATGCGTTTACGTCGGGGGTCGAGACGGTTTCCGAGCCGACGGCTGTCCTGAACCGCGCGAACATGTGGCTCGATGCGTCGAACGCGGGCAGTCTTGCGTTCGAGGACGACGATGCGGTCAAGGTCGGCACCTGGCGCGACGTCCGCGACGTCCGGGACGGAACGGACGTCCATCCTCGTGCGGTGACGAGCCACCGCTACTACGTGAGCCGTTCGCCGGAGAAGACGGTCGACGAGGGGCGCGACGCGATTTGGTTCGGTGGCGAGGGGTCGGGCCGCTACATGGTCTGGCGCAAGCCGGACGGCTCCACGAACGCGGTCAACGCCGCGCACGTCTTTCTCGTCGCGGGCATCATGAACAAACTTGCCTGGATTGTCGGCTCCACGACGGGTGGCGGTTTCGACACGGCGAACGGCGTGTGGATGCCGTCGGTGGGCGTCACGCAGTATGGGCGCGTGTGGCAGAACGGCAAGCTCGCCGAAATGCTTGATGCGCGCCTCACCAAGGGCTACCAGCTCCTTGAAATGGACATGGGCGCCTTGAAGTCGGAGTCGATGGACTCGTTCTTCAACTGCCGCAACTATCAAGCCACCAACGAGACGGGGCTGGGCGACACAAACGCCGGCAATCGCGCAGGCGGCGACCTCCTGTGCGAAGTCGTCGTCTTCACCGAGAAGCTCACCGACCGCGAGCGGCTCGCGGTGGAGGCATACCTACTTCAGAAGTGGAATCTCAACAACACGACGATGCGCGGTCTTTCCGTCGCCGGCGTCCCGACGGCGCAGACACATCTCCGCGTGGACGAGACGACGGGCGATGCCGTCGAACTCCTTGGCACGGGCGTGGCAGTCAAACAGGGTGCATCCGATGCCTATGTGGTGCCGTCGCTCAACGGCGGCGTCGCGTTCTCGCCCAAGCCGGCGACGCCGAAGGGCGGCATGGACGCGACGCGCGCGCGCATCAACTCGTTCGACGGACAGGGACGGACGTTCCAGGGCAAGGTGCAGGTGGCCGAGGGCGGACTCTACGTCAACGCGCCCGTCGCGCTCGACGTTCAGGCGGGCGACGCGATTACGGCGACGCGCGGCAACCTGGGCAACAAGGTGACGGTGGCGGCGGGCACGGCCGGGACGGTCGTCAAGAAGGGGACGGGCGAAGCCGTGTTGCAGGATTTGCCGAGTTCGGCAGAGCGGCTGACCGTGGAGGCGGGGCGGCTTGTTTTGAAGGCGCCGGCGCGGGCGGACGTCGGCCTTGGCGTCAACACGAACGCGGGCGCGAAGGTCGCCCTCGCGAACGCCGGGTTCGAGGACGTCACGTTTCCGTCCGACAAGAACTACCTCAATCTGGTTGCCGACGGTAGCCTTTGTGCCGGCTGGACGGTGACCGTCGGGCGCGGGGCGGACAACATCCAGGCGGGCGTCTCCGGCAAGAAGAGCGAGACGCAGGGTGCGGCTGCAATCGATGCCTACAATCTGCCGGTGCCCCACAGCGGCAACGCCCAACTCGTCCTCCAAGTCTCGGCGACGGCCGAGACGACGGTGGCGATTCCCGCTGACGGGTTCTACGATCTCTCGTTCTGGATGGCGGGAACGGGTTGGGTGGGTGTCGGTGGCGACAGCTATCTCGGCCTCGACGTCTCGCTCGTTGCGCCAAACGGCGTGACGACGACGGTTGGTCGCGCCTATGCGCCGCGTTTCGACTATGAGGATGGCAGGACATACCGCCTCGTGCGCTTCCGCACGCCCTACCTGACGGCGGGGACGGGCTGGACGCTCCGCTTCGCGACCGCTGCGGTCAAGCAGGTGGGCTTTGTCATCGATGACGTCGACCTGACATGCCTCCCTGACCTGCCCGACAGCCGCGTCATTCCGCTGCCGAACGGCGACTTCGAGACGTATACAGGCGCCTCGTACCGCTATTTCGACCGCGCGGATGCCACGAACAATGCGGCCGAGGGTTGGACGTTCACGCAGCCGGGCGACTACGATCCTTCTGTCAGGCCTCGTGCGCCACGTGCGGGTCTCGTCTTCGGCAACCGTCCCTACCGGGAGTCGTGGATGGACGGGCAGCGCTTCGGCGTGAACTACGGCGAGGCCGCGCTCTGCTTCGCGGGAGCGGGCGGCGTCGCGACGAGTTCGTCTCTGACTCTCTCGGCCGGCACCTACTATCTGCGCGGCACGGTCGCGGCACGGAGGCTGGGACAGGACGCCGGCTATGGGCTTGACTGGGATACGTGGGACGGAGCCTGCATCACAGCCAGGGTGACGACCACGCAGGGCACGGTCGATCTCGGCACGATTACCTGTCTCAAGCAGATCCCGGAGACGCGCCGCTGGCCGATTGGCTTTACGGTCGCGGAAGGCGAAACCGTCACGTTCTCGCTGTCGGGTGGCAACAAACGTGTCGCGCTTGTCGACGACCTCGTGCTCGTCAAGGCCACGTCTCCGTTCGTCAATCTTCTGTCCAACGGCGACTTCGAGACGTTCAACGACGCGACGCCGGCTGTCTGGGAGCAGACCGTTGGCACGGGAGCGTCGAAGGTGCAGCGGCTCAAATATGGCGAGTGGTATGATATGCACTATGCGCGAGGCTATTTCGAGGGGACGGGCTATGGCAGGTTGACAGGCACGTCTGCCATCAGTCAAACGGTGACCGTGCCTTCTGCTGGCATCTACCGGTTCACGATGCACGAGCAGACGCGCCTGACAGGCAACGACAAGCCGGGACTCCGCGTGACGCTGACGGACGCGGTCAACGCCGAGATTGAAATTCTGCGCATTGAGCCGAAGGATGACATTGCGCATGAAATCGTGCGCTGGACGCGCGACTTCCGGATTGCCCAGGCGGGCGACTACACACTGCGCATCGCGACGTTGGAAGAGAACGGCGCGGACAAGTCGTCGCAGTTGGACGACATCTCGCTCGTCCAGGTGGATGAGACGGCGGTGGAGGCCGCGCCGGCTCTCTCCGACCAGACGGTCATTGAGGTCAAGGAGGGCGCGACGCTTGCGCTCGACTTCCCCGGCGAACTGACTGTCCGGCGGCTGATTCTCGGCGGTCGGCGGTACGCCGGCACGATCACGGCCGAGCAGTTCCCGGCGTATCTGTCTGGGCCGGGCACGATCAAGGTCCCCCGCCGTGGCGCGGTGCTGATCTACCGCTAAAAACAGGCACGCTTGACAGGGCGAGAAAAAAAAATATATTATTTGACCTTGCTTTAAATCGGTAAAGGAACAATCCAAAGGGAAAGAAACGACACGACGATGAAACTGACGACGAAGGCGCGAATGGTGCTGGCGGCCCTGGTGGCGGCAAGTTGCCTCAGCTTGGAGGGGGCGTTGCTCCAGTTGCCGCAGGGCGGCTGGGCGGACGCGAAGGTGCGGCGCGAGGCGTCGGGCGCGATTGCCGTCACGGACGCGCGGGGGGGACGTCTCCTGACGCTCACGCCCGAAGGCGGGCGGAAGTCGCTTGCGGCCGTCACGGTGACGCCCTCGGCCGAGGGACTTCGGATTGCGGCGGGCGCGGCGTTCGCGAAGGGCGACGTTTCGAAGATCGTGATGGTCGGCCCGAACATCCCAGACGCCAAGTCCCTGTCCGCGCAGCGTCTCCACCTGGCGGTCGACGCCGTCGGTTCGCCGCGCGCGCGCCTGACGATGTACCTTGAGGGCGCGGCGGGCACGCCGCCCCGCCACTCGTACGTTTCGCGCTCTGCGATTGCCGTGCGTGAGAACGGACGGCGCGCGACGCTGACGGCGACGGTGGCGGAGAACCTGTCGGCGCTCCATCCGCGCCTCGACCTCAGTGCGCCCGGCACGGGCGACTTCGTGTTGCGCACGGTCGCCGTGGATCGGGCGGACGCGGTCAAGGCCGAACCGGCCGCGTCCGTCGTTGCCCGGCCCAAACCGCTCTTGCACGCGGCGCTCGACGAGACGCCCGGCGGCGTGCGCGGGGGGTGCGTTGACTTCTCGAAGGCCGCGGCGAAGGCCTTTCCGTTCGCGACGAACCTGACGCTGCGCTCGGGCACAATCGCCTGCTGGCTGAAGCGTCCCGCGCGCGACGACTTCGGAAAGATTCTTTCGTTGGAGGGGCAGCGTGACGACCGCAGCGCGTCGGGCGGGGTCACGTTCTCGTTCGACCGCACGATGATCCGCTTCCGTCAGGAGAACGACCGGACGCGCACGGTGCTGGCGACCGGTCCGGACGACGACGACTGGCATCACTACGCGGTCACGTGGGACCGGCGCGACGTGCGCATCTACGTGGACGGCGAGCGGCAGAAGAACCAGATGGGCGACGGCTACTCGCCGATCAAGGACGTCTGCCAGGACGATCCCTACGACTACGAGCCGCTTCCGTTCGACCGCGTCGTCATCGGCGGCGAACTGGGCGTGGACGGCAAGCCGAAGAGTCGTCTTCTGGCGCAGATGGACGAGATGCGCACGTATTCCGCGCCGCTCGACGCGGCGGCGATCCGCGCGCTCATCCGCGCGGACAACCCCGGCTGGACGCGCCCGACGGTGAAGCCCGTTGATTACGCGAAGCTCTTCGGCTCGGAGCCGAACCCCTGGGAAGGGGCGGTCGAGACCGTGCCGGGCGACGGGGACTGGAAGGCGCACGGCACGCTCTTCGCGGAGGTGAGGCTCGACAGCCTGGAGAAGTTCAACGAGGGCAACTTCCGCACCACGGCGCCGATCACGGTCAAGGAGCTGGGCGGGGTCAAGTACTTCGAGGCGGGGCCCAAGGAGCATGACCGCTTCGCGATCAACGTGCCGCTTCCGAAGAGCGAGCTCTGCTATCTTGAGCTCGACTATCCCGATGACGCCGTGCGGACGATTGACATCATCGTGCGGGTGGCGGGGACTCGCTGGCAGGGTGCGCCGGTGAACGTCGGCCTCACGACGGGCATGAAGTACGCGAACACGGGCAAGATCTTGACGCACCGCTGTCTCCAGTGGAGCCCGTACGCGACGAACGCCGTCGTCTACGTGATGACCTCGCGTCCGAACGAGAACGCCGCCCTCGCGGCGGTGCGCGTGTACGCGCTCAAGGACGGCAAGCTGCCGCAGCTCGCGGTTTCCGAGGCCCCGGCGGTGAACGGTGCGCACCGCATGTTCGGCATCTACTACGAAGACCCGGCGATCGTGTGGTCGATGCCGTCCGACTGGTGGCAGACCGGGGCGATGGACTCCCTCACCGCGCGTTTCGCCGCGCAGATGAAGTTCCTGGGGCAGAACATCCTCATGTACCCCGGCGCGTGGTATCATGGGCTGATCGGCAAGGACTACCTGCCGCGCACGCCGGCGCGGGATCACCGCCTCGCGTGGTACGAGCGGTTCGACCGCGAAGGGCTCTCGTTCGTGCCGATGATGGGCGTGCACAACCTCGACATTCCCGAGGGGATGCTCACCGCCGAGGCCGTGCAGTCGGGCGCGCTCCACGGGACGTTCTTCAACATCCTCGACACGGGGCTTCCGAACACCGGCTGGCACGGGACGCCGCCGAACTTCAACATCCTCCATCCCGAGACCCGGCGGCAGTTCCTCGCCATGTTTGACGCGCTGCTCGACGAGGGCAAGGGGCATCCGTCCTTCACGGGCATCGGCCTTCACCTGACCGACCACTCGATCGGCTGGTGGGGCACGCTTGCGAGCGGCTACAATGACTACTGCATCGATGCGTTCACACGTGCGACGGGCGTGAAGGTGCCGGTTGACCGCACGGACCCGCTGCGCGGCAAGCTGTACGCGAAGTACCTCAAGGAGCACGCCTACGACAAGTGGGTGGCGTGGCGGCAGAGCGTCGTCACGAAGTTCTATGCGGAGCTTGGCGCGCGTCTCCGTGCGGCGCGTCCCGACCTGAAGCTCTACGTCCACTCGTTCACGACGTCCGGGCTTTCGCACAACAACGGCTGCCCCGGCTGGCGCGATCCGGATCTCGTCATGCGCCGCAATCGCGAGGGCGGGCTTGACCCGGCGGCGCTCGCGAAGGCGGTGCCGAACCTCGTGCTCAACCAGAGCGTCGTGCCGGCCGACCACCGCTGGTTCACGTGGACGCGCGAGCCGTTCCCGGAACTTGCGCGGCGTCAGGAGGAGTTCGTCTCCGTGGCGTCGACCTACGCGCTTCTCAAGGGGGCGACGTTCCCGTCCGTCGGCCAGCACGACCGCTACTTCGAGACCGCCATCGGCCAAAAAACGCGCGGCACGTCCGCCGGGCTGACCTGCTCGTGGAGCGACGAGCCGGGCTGGCGCGTGACGACGATGAATCCGCCGGGGATCCACGCGAGGCGGCACTTCGTCGAGCCGATGCGCTTCACGGACATCCTCTCGATGGTGAAGGGCGGCTATCTCCTCGGCTTCTACGGCGCGGAGAATGCGCTCGCCCCGTTCGTGCAGGCGTACCGCGCCCTGCCCGCGAAGGTGATGACCGACGTGCCGGGCGTCGGGGACGAAATCGTGAAGATGCGCGAGACGACGGTCAACGGCCGCTATTACGCCTACGTCGTCAACACGAGCGACAAGCCGCGCACGGTGACGTCCGCCCGCTTCAGGGGTCTGCAGAACCTCGTGACGGGCGAGACGCTGACCGGCGACACGCTGACGGTCGAGCCGTATATGCTCGTCGCGCTCGGCGGCGCGGTGAAGCCGACGCCTGTCGAGGTGCACCTCAAGCCGACCACGGCCGACGCGACGGGCGAGATGCTCGCGGCGATCGAGGCGGTGCGTCGCGCGGGCGGCGGGAAGATCGTGCTGGAAAAGGGCGACTACCACTTCCGCGCGGAGACGGCGACGCAGATGAAGTTCTTCATCTCCAACCATCACCAGAGCGACCGCCATCCGGTCCACGTGCCGCTCGCGAACCTCAAGGACGTGACGATCGAGGGCAACGGATCCACGTTCATCTGCCATGGGCTGACGATGGCGATGGCCGTCATCGACTCCACGAACGTCACGGTGAAGGGCGTGCGCGTCGACTGGGCGCGGCCCTTCCTCACGGCGGCGCGGATCGTCGGGATCACGGATACGACGACGGACATCGCGGTGAACATGACGCGCGAGCCGTGCGCGGTCAAGAACGGCCGGCTCGTCGTCTGCGGCGAGGGCTGGCAGCTGCCCTACGAGTGCATGATGGCCTGCCGGGACGAGACGAAGGCGGTCGTGCCGGGCACGACGGATCTGTGGTGGCGGGGCAAGGCGACGGCGCTCGACAACAAGGGGACGTTCCGCCTCGCGTGTGATCCGAAGAGCCTCGGCCTCCGCCTGGGCGACTGGATCATCGTTCGTCCGAACGGACGCCCTGCGCCGGCGACGATCGTCTATCGTTCGCGCGGGACGGTCTACGAGGACGTCGTGCTTCACTCGGCGCTCGGCATGGGCGTCATCTGCCAGCGGAGCGACGGCTTCACGTGGCGCGGCACGCGTCCGGCCGCGACGCGCACGTCGGGCGTGTTCGCGCCCGCCGGGACGGATCGCTTCGTGACGCTTCACGCCGACGCGACGCATTTCTCGAACGTCAAGGGCGAGGTGCGCATCGAGGACTGCCTTTTCGAGGGCATGATGGACGACGCGATCAACGTCCACTCGACGTGCCTCAGCATTACCGAGAAGCTGGACGCGCGGCGCATCCGCTGCCGCTACATGCACAGTCAGGCCTATGGGTTCGGCGTGTTCGAGAAGGGCGAGTCGCTGCGGCTCATTCGCGGCAAGACGCTTGAGAACGGGCCGACGCTTCCCATCGCGTCGGTGGAGGACGTGGATTCGCGGGAAGTCGTGCTGACGCTCGGCGCCGACCTGCCGGACGGCTACGGCGTCGGCGACGCGGTGGAGAACGCCGACTACCAGCCGTCCGTCGTCTTTTCGCGGAACATCGTCGGCCGCAACCGCGCGCGTGGCGCGCTCTTCACGACGCCGAAGTCCGTGCGCGTGACGGACAACCTCTTCGACCACGTTTCCGGTTCGGCGATTCTCTTCGCGGGCGACGCGCAGGGCTGGTACGAGTCGGGCGCCTGCGAGGACGTCGTCGTGAGCGGCAACCGCTTCTACGACTGCCTGACGTCGCCGTTCTCGTTCTGCAAGGGCGTTCTTTCGTTCTATCCGATGGTGCGGGACCTCGCGAGCCAGAAGAAGGCGTACCACCGCAACATCGTCGTCACCAACAACGTCTTCGACGTGCACGACGTGCCGCTCATCTTCGCGATCTCGACGGAGAACCTTGATTTCCGTGGCAACACGATTTACCAGAACACCCGCCATGCGGGATGGAATCAGGGACGTTTCGTCTTCTCCCACTGCTCGGACATGCGCGTGGAGAAGGGGAACCGGTATCTCACCGTCTCGCGTCCGCAGGATCGGTGGGCGATTCACGATCCGGCGCGGCCGAATCCGCCGAAGGTGGAGGTCAATGCCGCCGGCGTGCCGTCTGACGCGATTGTGCTCTTCGACGGCACGGAGGAGTCGTTTCGGCGCAACTGGTACGGCGGCGCCGCGTGGCGTGTCGCGGACGGTGCGCTCCATACGTCCGGGAAGGGCGGCTGGCTCCACACGAAGGAAGTTTTCGCCGGTTGCCAGCTGCATCTCGAATGGCGCGTTCCCGCGCCGGCGTCCGGCCGGGGGCAGGATCGCGGCAATTCGGGCGTCTGCCTCGGCAATTGCCATGAAATCCAGATTCTCGAGAGCTACGGCAACAATCCCGCGCTGACGCCGAACCCGAACCCGACGTATGCGGACGGACAGGCCGGCGCGGTGTACGGGCATCATCCGCCGCAGGTGAACCCGGCCAAGCCCGAAGGCGAGTGGCAGACGTATGACATCATCTTCCACCCGGCGGTCTGGGAGTGTGAGCGGCTGATCGCCAATCCGCGCGCGACCGTCCTCTTCAACGGTGTCGTCGTGCAGGACAACGTGGACATTTGGGGCAACACCTTCGCGACCAAGGCCTACGAGGCCGAGAAGAAGGGCCCGTACCAGACGCCGATCTTGCTGCAGGATCACAACTGCCCCGTGATGTTCCGCAACATCTGGGCGCGCCATCTGCCGGCGCGTGACTGACGAATCGCAAAAGAGAAACGCTGATTGAGATAAAGAGGCTAAAAATGAATCGTATACAAAAGTTGATTTCCCTCGCGCTCGTCCTTGCCGTCGCCGGTTTCGGCGGTGCGCGCGTTGGTGAGGCCGCCGGGACGCGGCCGGCGGTCTGCCCGCGCAACGGGTGCTACATCTTCATGGCCATCACGGGGCGGCCGACGGACGCGGAACTTGTCGCGCGGGTGGACTTGCTGGCGCAGGGCGGCGTGGACGGCTTCGTCATCTACGCGCGTGACGGCCTTCGGTACGAGTATATGGGCGAGGAGTGGCTGCACCTCATCGAGACGCTGTGCGGCGAGGCCGAGAAACGCAACCTCAAGGTCTGGCTCTACGACGAGTTCGCCTGGCCGAGCGGTCGTTGCAATGGGCGCGTTGGACGCGAGAACGAGGCGTTCCGCTATTCCGAATACTATCTCACGCGCACGAAGGACGGCGCATTCGACTGGTATCTGAAGCGCGGCCCGGAGGGGTCGGTCAACGCATGCGAGCCAGCGGCCGTCGAACGCTTCATCGAACTGACCCACCGCGTCTACGCGCGGCGGCTGGCGCGCTATCTGGCGAACGGCACGATTCTCGGCATCTTCACGGACGAACCGGATACGCCGGTCTGGATGCCGTGCTCGCCGGAGCCGCTTGCGCGCATTCGCTACTGGAGTTCGCTCGAAGCCGACTACCGCGCGGAGACGGGGCGCGACTTCCGTGCCGACGTCGAGGCGTTCTACCGTACGGACTGCACGGGCGACACGCGCGTGTGGGAGACGTACGCCACGTTGCTGGGGCGGCAGTTCCGCCGTTCGTACTTCGATCCGATCGCGCGCGAGACCGAGAAGATGGGCATCTTCTCGACGGGACATTTTCTTGACGAGGAACTGGTGCGTCGGCCTGTCCATCTCGTCGGCGATCCGCTGATGACGTTGGCGGGGCTGACCCTGCCCGGCATCGACGAGATCTTCAGCATTGCCAACGAGCGTGACCGCTGTTTCCATACGAAGGCTCCGCTGGAGCTGACGACCTACGCGATGATCCAGCACGAGGCGCTTCGCCTCCGGCGTGGCGCGATGGCGGAGCTGTTCGCCCTGGGGCCGGCCGAGATGTCGCCCGCGCACATGCGCCAGCTCGTCTGGCTGGGCGCGACGCACGGCATCACCCATTTCCTCTGTTCGCTCGACACGCTCGACATGAGCGGACTCTACACGCGGCGCATCTACCTCGCGCCGTTCGCGACCTACCAGCCGTGGTGGGAGAAGTACATGCCGATTCTGGCGGACGAGATGCGCACGGCCTCCGCGTTTGCCCTGCGCACGGACTACGAGCGTCCGGTCGCCGTCCGCTATCCGCAGCGGCTCGCCGCCGCCAGCACGCGCGCGAAGACGGTGAAGGAGCCGGACTTGATGGGCTTCTTCCACCAGTTCCTGCTGACGCAGATTTCGGCCGTGCTCGTGGGCGAGGACGAGAAGTCGTCGGCCTCGTTCGTCTTTTCGTTCAATGCCGACACGACGCTCCGCGAGGAAGTCAGCGGGCAGACGTTCCAGGATGCGGCGGCCGCCGCGTCGTGGGTGCGCACGCGGATTTCCCCCGCGCTTCATCTGGAGACGGCGGACGGCACGTGGGCGGACCGGCTCCTCCTGCGCAACTACGCGGACGGCACGTCGGTCGTCCTCAACCTCGCGGCCGATCCGCGTCCTCGGTCGCTCGTCGCGGTGACGAAGGCCGGACGGCGGAATGTCGAGCTGGCGCCGCGTGGCGTTTTGCAGCTGCGTTCCGACTGGAAGCCGTCCGGCGAGCCGAAGCCGCCGCGCGTCGTCGGGCAGGTGAAAGGCGACTATGCGCTGTCGCTCGACCGCCCGGTCACGCAGCGAATTGCGTTCACGACGAACGGCGTCGCGCGAATCGCCTGTGCGGCGGGGCTGGGTCCCGTCCGCTTCGCGATTCTGGATCGTCCGGACGCGGCGGCGACCGTCACGCTGGACGGCCAGCCGCTGGAGCCGGTGCGCGCGGCGGAAGGGCTGCCGCGCAACTACCGCGTCCACTACCGCGAGACCGCGCCGCTTGCGCTCG
>CAYQUI010000007.1:0-23062 GCA_964420685.1 uncultured Lentisphaeraceae bacterium
TGCACTTCATCTGCTACGAGTTCCGCGGGCGCGAGCTCGTGCGCCTGGAGGAGATTCCCGCCGAGGCGTTGAGAAGTCCTGCGGCGGGCGAGAGAGATGTGATTTGACATGGCAACGAAGAAATCAGACGACAACCAGCCGCCGAGCCTTTTCGATAACCTCGACTTGTTTGCGGCCACCCCAACGGACGAGAAGAAGCCACGCGAAATGACGGACGACGCGCCGTCGCTCCCGGCCCTGCCGCCGGCGGGGCTGACGGGCACGGGCCCGATGCAGGCCCTCTTTGACTTCAACTTCCGCCAGTATTCGGCCTACGTCATCTGTTCGCGCGCGATTCCCGCGCTGGAGGACGGCCTCAAGCCCGTGCAGCGGCGCATCATGCACTCGCTTTGGGAGAAGGACGACGGGCGCTACACGAAGGTCGCGAACATCGTCGGCCACACGATGCAGTACCATCCGCATGGCGACGCCTCGATTGGCGATGCGCTCTGCGTCCTTGCGAACAAGCTTTGGGGCAAGGGCCTTGGCTACCTCATCGACGGACAGGGCAACTACGGTTCGCTCCTGACGGGCATGCCGCACGCCGCGACGCGCTACATCGAGTGCCGCCTCACGGAACTGGCGCGCAAGGAGGTCTTCAACCGGAAGACGACGTCCTACGTGCCGAACTACGACGGACGCAAGGAAGAGCCGGTCTACCTGCCCGCGAAAGTCCCTCTGCTCCTCATGCTCGGCGCGGACGGCATTGCCGTCGGGCTTTCGACGGCAATCCTGCCGCACAACTTCATCGAGCTTCTGGAGGCTGAAATCGCGATTCTCCAGAAGAAGCCGTTTGCCGTCTTTCCCGACTTCCAGCTTGGCGGCGTCATGGACGTCTCCGACTATCAGGACGGACTTGGCAAGGTGAAGGTGCGCGCGAAGATCGAGAAAGAGGGCAAGGGCCTCGTCATCACCGAACTCCCGTGGGGCGAGACGACGGACTCGCTTGCCGCGTCGATCGAGGAGGCGATTCGGAAGAAGAAGGTCGGCGTCCGCAAGATGCACGACCTGACGAGCGACACCGTGCGCATTGAGCTGGAACTGGCCACGGGCGAGAACGCCGACAAGGCGATCACCGCGCTCTATGCGTTCACGAACTGCGAGAAGTCGCTCTCGTCGCGTCCGATCGTTCTGGACGCGGGGCGGCCGAAGCTGCTGCGCGTCTCGGAGATCCTGCGGCGCAACGTCGAGCGGCTGATGGAACTGACGAAGCGCGAGCTTGAAATTCGTCTCGGCGAACTCGATGAGCTGTTCCATGCGCGTACGCTCGACCGCATCTTCATCGAGGAGCGCATCTACAAGCGCATCGAGACGGAGAAGACCTACGAGGGGGTTAAGGCGACGATCCGCACGGGGTTCGAGCCGTTCCTCAAGGAGCTGCGCCATCCCGTGATCACGGACGCGGACATCGAGCGGCTGCTCAAGATTCCGATCCGCCGCATCTCCCAGTTCGACATCAACAAGAACCGGGAGGAAATTGAGGGCATCCTCAAGGAAGAGGCCCAGGTCAAGGACAGCCTGACGCACTTGCGGGCGTTTGTGACGAAGTACCTGAAGGGACTGATCAAGGAATACGCCAAGCGCTATCCGCGCCATACGCGGATCGAGCAAGGCGCGTTCAAGCAAGTGGACGTGCGGGCGATCACGGCCTCTGAACTGACGATTCGCTGGGACAAGGAGAACGGCTATGTCGGTTCGGGCCTCAAGGGCGGAGACGAGGTGTTCAAGTGCTCGTCGCTCGACGAGCTTATCCTCGTCTGGAAGGACGGCCGCTACAAGAAAGTCCAGCCGGAGGACAAGGTCTTCGTCGACAAGGGGCTGCTCGCGATTCTCCGCTACAACCAGGAGAAGGACCGTGACGCGCGCACGTTCACCTGCATCTACGAGGAGGGCGGCTACGGGTTCAGCTACATCAAGCGCTTCACCTTCGGCGGACTCATCCGCAACAAGGAGTACCGCCTCGCGCCGGAGAAGCCGAAGTCGAAGATCCTGCTCTTCATCGAGGGGTGCGGCGAGACGCTGTACGTGAAGTACAAGCCCGCGAAGGGGCAGAAGATTCACCAGCAGTTCTTCCGTCCGACGGATCTCGTCGATCGCGTCAGCCGCGAGACGGGCAAGGCGGAGAAGAAGCCGGTCGTGGAAGTCCGCTCGGCGGGCGCGAAGGGCAAGCAGCTGACGACGAAGCCCATCGCACGAGCCTCCTTCACGAAAGGCGCATGGTGGGACGACGCGGAAACGCCCTCAAAGGGCGTTCTGGACTGACGGCGGGCTTCGTGCCGACGTCAGTCCCGGCGGCTCGTGCCGCGTGCGTGTCTAGCGGAGGAACGGGTTGTCGCGGCGTTCGTCGCCGATGGTCGTGAACGGCCCGTGCCCGGGGATGACGCGCGTGTCGTCGGGAAGGGCCGTCAGTTTCGCGAGAGACGCGCGAAGCGTCGCCATGTTGCCGCCGGGGAAGTCCGTGCGCCCGACGGAACCCGCGAAGAGCGTGTCGCCGGACAGCAGGAGTTTCACCTGCGGAAAGTGATAGCAGACGCCGCCGGGCGTGTGGCCGGGCGTCTCGATGACCTCCAGGTCGGCGAACGCGCCGTTCGGGGCGAAGAGGGGGAGCGTCTGCCGCGCGTCGAGCGTCAGGAGCGTCGACGGGCGGGCGATGGCCGGGTAGCTGGGCGGACACTGGTTGAACGGATGGGTGAGGACGGGCACGTCGCCGGCGGCGACGAGGACGGGCAGCGCGGGAAAGCGCGCGAGCAGGCCGGGGATGCCGCCGATGTGGTCGAAATGGGCGTGCGTCAGGAGAACGGCCGCCGGCGCGAGTCCGTCCGCCGCGAGCTGCGCGGCGAGCCGTTCGGCTTCGGCGCCGGGATCGACGAGGACAGCCTGCCCGCCGACAGTCAGAATCGTGCAGTTCACGCCGTACGGCCCGACTTCAAGTGTTTTCCAGTCCATGCCGGAAGTATAGCAAATCCGGCGGCAGTTGTGGTATAATTTGCCGCGAAGTCGGAGACTTCGGAAGTCAACGCCAGTCTGTCAAAGGAGAAAAGGGAACAAGATGAAGAAGACGGTCATTGTCAATGCCCATGTGATTTCGCCCGACGTGGATCTCGCGAACGCCGCCATCGTCATTTCGGACGGGCGGATCCGCCGCGTGACGACGCGGCCGGTCGCGGCGAAGGCTGATGCGAACACGACGGTCGTTGACGTGAAGGGCCAGTACGTGATGCCGGGCTTCATCGACGTCCACACGCACGGCGCGCTCACGTACGACTTCTGCGATGCCGACGAGCGGGCGATTTTCGAGATCGCGAAGGCGAAGCTCCAGGAGGGCGTGACGACGTTCCTGCCGACGACGCTCACCGTCTCCCACGAGGAGTTGCTGGTCGCGGCGGGGAACGCGAAGAAGTACGACGAGGCCGGTCAGCCCTACGCCAAGGTTCCCGGCATCCACCTCGAAGGGCCGTTCATCAACGTGAAGTGCTGCGGGGCGCAGAATCCGAAGTTCGTGCGCAAGCCGTCCGTCAAGGAGCTGAAGGAAATCGCGAAGGTCTATCCCGTCCGCCAGATCTCCTACGCCGTTGAGGCGGCGGGCGGCGCGACGTTCGCGAAGGACTGCTTCCGGCTGGGCGTCGTGCCGAGCTGCGGGCACACGGCCGCGAAGATGAAAGACCTGGAGGCCGCCTACAAGAACGGGCTTCGCCACCTGACGCACTTCTGCAACCAGATGACGCCGCTCCATCATCGCGAGATCGGCATGGTTGGCGCGGGCTTCCTGATCGACGACCTCAACACGGAGGTGATCTGCGACCGCATTCACCTCTGCGACGACATGCTGCGGCTCATCTTCACGCGGCGGTCGCTTGCGCACGTCCAGATGATTACGGATTCGCTTCGCTGCTCGCACTGCAAGGACGGCTACGCCTTTGAGATGGGCGGGCTGAAGGTTCTCCTCAGGAACGGCGAGGCGCGCCTCGTCGAGGGCAACAATCTGGCTGGCTCGACGCTCTGGATGGGCAACGGGCTCAAGAACGTCCACGACGTCACGGGCATTCCGCTCAAGGATCTCGTCCGCACGACATCGTGGAACCAGGCGATAGAGCAGGGGTGGGGCGACGAGCTCGGCAAGGTCGAGAAGGGCTATCGTGCCGACCTCGTTGTCATCAATCCGCGCTCGTGGCGTCCGTCAGCCGTCTTCGTTGACGGCGAGCAGCGGATTTGATACAATACGCGCCAACGATTTGGAGGGATGGCCGAGTGGCTGAAGGCAACGGTTTGCTAAATCGTCGTACGGTCTAATCTCCGTACCGGGGGTTCAAATCCCCCTCCCTCCGCCAACTGACGGAAACGGCGCGTTGCGCGTCCGCGTTGGCTGTTTGATTCCTTTTCTGCGCGTGTGGAGCGGATATGGTATAATACGGACTAATTGTATTGATTTCCAAACGGATTCCAAGGAGACTTGAGGACGATGAAGACAACGAACGAGCAGTTGAAGTTGGCGGCGGACACGGTTCGCTGCCTGTGTGCAGACATGGTGGAGAAGGCCAGCTCTGGTCATCCGGGCGCGGCGATGGGGCTTGCCGACCTTGCGGTTGCGCTGTATCTCCGGCATCTTCGGATCGATCCGTCCGACACGGCGTGGAAGAACCGCGACCGGCTCGTCTTTTCGGGCGGCCACGCCTCCGCGCTCGTCTATGCGCTTGCCCACCTGTCCGGCACGGGCGGCGTCACGATGGACGAGCTCCAGACGTTCCGCCAGCTGGGCTCGCGCTGCGCGGGGCATCCCGAACGCGGCGTCATGCCGGGCGTCGAGGTGACGACCGGCCCGCTGGGGCAGGGCTTTGCGATGGCGGTCGGCCTCGCGCTCGGTGCGAAGATGAAGAAGCGCGCGAACCACACGTGGGTCTTCCTGGGCGACGGCGACATGGAGGAGGGCATCAGCCACGAGGCGGCCTCCCTCGCCGGCACGCTGAAGCTCGGCGGGCTGACGGCGATCTACGACTCCAATGGCATCCAGATTGAGGGTGACGTCACGGACACGAACCGCGACGATGCGAAGAAGCGGTTTGAGGCGTACGGCTGGAAGGTCTTCGAGGCCGATGGACATGACTTCGACCAGATCCAGCGCGCCTACCTGAAGGCGCAGAAGGTGACGGACGCGCCGGTCCTCGTCATCGCGAAGACGGTCATCGGCAAGGGTGCGCCCACAAAGGCGGGCTCGGCCAGCTGCCATGGCGCGCCGCTCGGCGCCGAGGAGGTTGCCGCGACGAAGGTGGCGCTCGGCTTCGATCCCGCGAAGAGCTTCGTCGTGTCGCAGGAGGTCTACGATCTCTTCGCCGCGCGCGCGGCCCTCTGCCATCGCTGGCGCAACAAGGACGTCAAGGAGGAGAAGGCCGCGCTCAAGGCGGCGGGCGGCCCTGCCGCGCCGGAGACGGACGCGGCCCTGCGCGCGCGCCTCCTCGCGGCGTTGCCGACGTTCGATTCGGCGAAGCCCGTCGCGACGCGCGCGGCCAATGGCGCGGCCCTGAACGCGCTGGCGGACGTCTTCCCGACGCTGGTCGGCGGCTCGGCCGACCTCGAAGGCTCGAACAAGACGGGCCTCAAGAAGTACGGGTGGATTTCCGCCGAGGACTTCTCGGGCCGCAACTTCCACTGGGGCGTGCGCGAGCTCGCGATGTCCGCCGTCGTGAACGGGCTGACGGCCTACGAGGACTTCCGCGCGTTCGGCGCGACGTTCTTCGTCTTCTCCGACTACTGCCGTCCGGCGATTCGCCTCGCGGCGATCATGAACCTGCCCTCGATCTTCGTCTTCTCGCACGACAGCTTCTACGTCGGCGAGGACGGCCCGACGCACGAGCCGATTGAGCAGCTCGCGGCGATCCGGACGATTCCGAACGTGACGACGTTCCGTCCGGCGGACGCGAACGAGACGGCATATGCCTGGGTCGAGATGCTCCTCAACACGAAGGGCCCGAGCTGCATCCTGACGACGCGGCAGAACGTGCCCGTCCTCGAGGGGACGAGCGCGGAGGGCGTCGCGAAGGGGGCCTACTCGATTTGGCAGGCCGGCCCGCAGACGAAGGACACGGTGCTGTTCCTCTCGTCGGGCAGCGAGGTCGCGCTCTGCGTCGCCGCCGCGCAGCGGATGTGGGACGAGAGCGAGGGCCGTCAGTCCGTCCGCGTCGTCTCGATGCCGTCGATGGAGCGCTTCCTCGCGCAGAAGTGCACGTACCGCGACTACGTCGTGCCGGAGACGATGACGAAGCGCGTCATCGTCGAGGCCGGTTCGCGCTTTGGCTGGGATCGATTCCGCCTGGACTTCAAGACGACGCGGTTCGTGACGAAGGACGACTTCGGCGCGTCCGCGCCCTACAAGGTTCTGGCGCAGGAGTTTGGCTTCACGGTCGAGAACGTGCTGGCGAAGGCGCGGGAACTCGTCTAGTCGAAAGGATCGCGGCCCATGATGAACGCCCTTGTCCTCGCGGCTGCGGCCGCCACCTCGCTCCTCGGCTCGGCTTCGGGGGCGGCGCGTTCCCGCGAAATGACCTTTACGGCCGACCGTGTGGCGGTCGACAACGTGACGAAGGCCGCCGTCGCGAGCGGGCATGTCGTCGCGGTCTCCGCGCCCTACAGACTGCACAGCGGCTATCTGGAGAAGACGGCGGGCGGCACGTTCCTCTTCGCCGATCCGACGTGCGCGACGACGTGCACGAACGCCCTCGGCCACACGCATTGGAACGTGACGGGCGAACTGGAGTACCGGGAGCACGAGGCCGTCATCCTGCGCAATGCCTGGCTGCGGTTCTACGAAGTTCCCGTCTTCTGGCTGCCGTACATGTACTATCCGCTTGAGACGGACTGCGGGTTCAGCTGGATGCCGGGCTACATGGGGCGGTGGGGCGCCTACCTCCTGACGAAGACGCGCTACCATCTCGCCGGCGACCCGGCCCATGCGGACAACACGTGGTGGCTGAAGGGCGCGACGCGGCTCGACTTGCGCTACAAGAACGGCGTTGCGCTTGGCGAAGACCTCAAGTGGAATCTCGGCGACTTCGGCACAGGCTCGTTCAACTCGTACTATGCGTGGGATCAGGATGCGGACGATCAGTACGGCGTCCGACGTGACTGGAATTCGGGGAATTGGGGCAGCGACGTCAAGGAAGACCGCTATCTCTTCGCCATCCGTCATCGCTGGGAGGCGACCGAGCGCGACGTCGTGCGTCTGCGCGCCTCCTATCTCTCCGACTCGTATTTTCTGTCGGACTTCCAGCGCAAGTCGCTGTTCAACCGGAAGGGACAGTGGCTGGCGCAGGACAACAGCGGCGTGTTCTGGGAGCATCTGGAAGACGCCTTCTCCTTTGGCGTCGAGGCGTCGGGGCGGCTGAACGACTTCTACGCGATGACGGGGCGGCTGCCCGAATTCTACCTGGACGTCAATCCGATGCCGCTCTTCGGTCTGCCGGTCAACTACGAGTCGGCGAACCGGCTGGGCTACCTGACGCGGCATGAGGCCGAGTATGGCGCGGGCAATCAGTCGGTCTTCGGGCGGACGCCTGGGCCGTGGGCGAAATACGAGGCCGTGCGCTTTGACACCTACCATCGCCTGACGGCTCCGATGCGCGTGGCGGACGACCTTTTGTCCGTCGTGCCGCGTGTCGGCTATCGGGGCACTTACTGGGGTGAGACGGGTCAGACGGACGTGACGGGCTGGCGGCCGGCGACGGACGCGGGCGAAGCGTTTCGTTCGATCGGCGAGTTCGGCGTGACGTTCGCCGCGCGCGGCACGGCGTGGGTCACGGACGGCTGGCGGCATCTGACGGAGCCTTACCTCGACGTCCTCGCGCAGGAGGCCTGGTACAGCGGATTGGGCGCGGGCGCGCGTCCGTATGTCTTCGATGGCCTTGACGCCTCCTCCACGTGGGAAGACCAGTTCGCGGGCCGTTCGCGCAATCTCCCGTATTCCTATTACGGCCTCACGCCTGGCTGGCGCAATGTCTGGAGCGCGGCGGACGAGAAGGGCAATCTGCGGGACGTGCTGGACGTGGATGTCTACGTGGCCGCCCAGTTCAATTCGGCCACCTTCACGACGGGCAACGACGTCCATCGTCTGGCGGAGGTCGGCGACCCGAACTACGGGAAGCATGACGGCGCATTCATGCCGGGCGCACGGCTTCTCTGGCGGCCGGACGACGATGTCTCGCTCGGCGTGCGCGGCGAATACGATTCCGACCGCAGTCGCTTCGCCTACGCACGGCTCTTCCTCAACCAGCGCGTCTCGAAGGATTTCTCGTATGCCGTCGGCTATACGCTCCGCGATCATCGCTATTGGGACTTCTCGTCGCACCCGTACAAGCCGTCGGAGATGCGGAGCGACGAGATGGGAATGGCCCGGATGCAGCTCATCGACCTGTCCGCGACGCATCAGGTCTGCGACTGGCTCGCCTGGGGGCCGCATCTGCGCTGGGACGCCCGCGAGAACGAACTTGACACGGTCGGCTGCTGGATCGACTATCTGACGGATTGCCTTGGCTTCCGCCTGATCGTCGAGTACGACAACGACTATACGACGATTGACGGCTGCACGATGGACGACGACTGGTCGATTGGCTTCTACATTTACTTGAGGGCTTTGGGCGCGAGCAGCGGGGACGTGTTCGCGCGCTGACGGAACGATGCGCAAGGCACGGCAGAGCGGATTTGAACGGCTTGAGAGTTCGCTTGTCAAGCTGATTCAGGAAAAGGGCGCCGACCGCGACCAGCCGGGCGGTGTCCGCGCGCTTCTCGGCTGTCTGAAGGCCCTGAGCCTCGTCTTTGGCGGCGTTGTCGCCGTGCGCGGCTTCCTGTATCGGACGGGCATCCTCCGTCGCTTCCCCTTGGGCATTCAGGTCATCTCGATCGGCAACGTCACGGCGGGCGGCACGGGCAAGACGCCCGTCACGGAGATCTTCGCCCGGACGCTGGCGGCAGAGGGCCGCAAGGTCGCGATCCTCTCGCGCGGCTACCGCCGCAAGGAAGCGCCGTTCTGGGTGCGGATGTTCACGCAGGTCGTCTCGAAGCCGCTGGTCGTCTCGGACGGCAAGCGCGTTCTCCTTGACGCGGCGACGGGCGGCGACGAGCCGTACATGCTCGCGTCGAACCTGCCGGGTGTCGCTGTCGTCGTCGATCGCGACCGCGTGAAGGCCGGACGCTATGCGATCCAGCGCCTGGGCTGCGACACGATCATCTTGGACGACGGCTTCCAGTACCAGAAACTCAAGCACTCGATCGAGGTCGTGCTGGTTGACTCGACGAATCCGTTTGGAAACGGAAACCTGCTGCCGCGCGGCATCCTGCGCGAACCGGCACGGCATCTGAAGCGCGCGGACATCATTTTCCTGACGAAGTGCCGGGGCGACGTCTCGGCCGTTCGCGAGGAAGTCCGCCGCTACAACCGGACGGCGGAGATCGTCGAGTGCAACCATGCGCCCAAGGTCTTGAAGGACGTCTGGAGCCGCGAGGAGTTTCCCCTTGACTGGCTAAGGGGAAAGACGACGTGTACGCTTTCGGGCATTGCGTCGCCGAAGGGTTTCGAGAATTCGCTGCGCCATCTCGGCGCGAAGGTCATCTGGTGCGAACGCTACGCCGACCACCACCGCTACGATGCCTCGGAAGTCCTCTACGCGCTCAATCGCACGGCCGACATGAGGGCGGACGCGCTCGTCACGACGGAGAAGGACGCCGTGCGCTTTCCGCGCTTTGAGACGACGCCCGTCCGTTGCCTTTATCTGCGCATCGCCATCGAAATCCTCGCGGGCGCGGAGAGCTTCCAGGCGATCATCGACCGCATCTGCTTCAAGAAGTGAACGCCGCAGGCGCGGCCTTAGAAGAGGCCGCGCACCCTGCCCGTCTCGACGTCCACGTCCACGCGGCGGAATGCCGGCGAGGCGGATGTGCCGGGCATGAGCTTGATTTCGCCCGCGACGGGCACGAGCAGACCCGCGCCCTGGTAGAGGAGGATGTCCTTCACCGGCAGACGCCAGCCCTTCGGCCGCCCCAGCAGTTCCGGGTCGTGCGAGAGCGAATACTGCGTCTTCGCGATGCAGATCGGCAGGTTCGCCGTCGCGGGATTCGCCTGATAGGCGGCAAGTTTCTCCTCCGCCAGCGGCTCGAAGTCAACGCCGTCGCCGCCGTAGATCTCCTTCACCTGTTTCTCGATGCGCGCCCGAATTGGCTCGGCGAGGTCGCAGAGGTAGGCGAAGTCGTTCGGCGCGTCGCACGCCCGGATGACGGCCCGCGCGAGGTCGAGCGCCCCGTCGCCGCCCTTGAGCCAGTGGTCGGAGACGGCGAACGCCGCGCCCGCCCCCTCGGCGACCGTGCGCACGAGGTCACGCTCGGCCGGCGTGTCGGTGTAGAAGGCGTTGAGGCAGACGACGGGCTGCACGCCCGCGCGGCGGATGATGTCGATGTGCGCGAGGAGGTTGTCGCATCCCTTTTCGAGAAGCTCCAGGTTCTCGCTCGTGTAGACGGGATCGAGCGGCAGTCCCGCCTTTACCTTTGGCGCGCCGCCGTGCGCCTTCAGCGCGCGCACTGTCGCGACGAGGACGACCGCATCGGGTTTCAGCCCCGAACAGCGGCATTTGATGTTCCAGAACTTCTCGAAGCCCATGTCGGACGCGAAGCCGGATTCCGTGACGACGTAGTCGCCGAGCGCGCACGCGAGACGGTCGGCGACGACGGAGTTCTGCCCGATCGCGATGTTCGCGAACGGGCCCGCGTGGACGAACATCGGCTGGCCCTCAAGGGACTGCATCAGCGTCGGCTTGATCGCGTTGACGAGCAGGGCGCACATCGCGCCGTCGACCTCGAGGTCGCGCGTCGTCACCGGCGCGCCCGACTTCGAGTAGGCGACGATGATCTTCGCGAGGCGTTCGCGCAAATCCTTCAGGTCGGCTGCCATCGCGAGAATCGCCATCACCTCCGACGCGACCGTGATGTAGAAGCCGGAGGCGCACGTGTAGCCGTCGAGTTTGCCGCCTCGGCCGATCTCGATGTTGCGCAGGCCCTGCGCGCAGAAGTCCATCGCCCAGCGGAACTGGATACGGTTCTCGTCGATGTCGAGACGCTTCAGGCCGCGCGCGGCGAGCCAGGCGTCGTCGTGGTTGCGCTCGTGCTGCATGCGCGCATTCAAGGCGACCATTGCGAGGTTGTTCGCGTTCGTGACCGCATCGATGTCGCCCGTGAGGCCGAGGGAGAGCGACGTGAGCGGCACGACCTGCGCGAGGCCGCCGCCGGCGGCGGAGCCCTTGATGTTGAACGTCGGGCCGCCCGACGGCTGGCGCACGCAGCCGATCACCTTCTTGCCGAGCTTGCCAAGGCCCTCGACAAGGCCGAGGGTCGTCGTCGTCTTCCCTTCGCCCAGCGCGGTCGGCGTAATGGCCGTCACGTCAATGTACTTGCCCTTGCGCCCCGCGCCGACGCGCTTCAGGACTTTCGTGACGTCCACTTTCGCGAGGTACTTGCCATAGGCGTCCCATTCGTCGTCCTGGATGCCGAGTTCTTGCACGAGCGCGGCAGCCGGCCGGAGGTTCGCTTCGGCTGCTTCGGCAATCTGCCAGTCCTTCATCTTCGTCGGGTCAAGGTTCATGGGTAAAAAGAGGTTTGGGGGTTTGGAGGTTTGGAGGTTAGGCGGCGGTGGGCCAGAACTTGTCGGCGAGCTTCGAGGGAATGCCGACTTCGCCCTTCGCGAAGTTGTCGGCGAGGATCTTCCATCCGAGGTCAAGTGCCTGTTCAAGCGGAATGTTGACCGAGAGATCCATCATTTCGCGTTCGAAGTCGGCGCCGTACTTGAGGAGCTTCTGGTCCCACTCGCTCATCTTGAAGCCCATCGACTGCTTCTCGACCGTTTCCTTGTATTGCGCGTAGAGCTTGATCATCGCGTCCATCACCGTGCGGTGGTCTTCGCGCGTGGCCTTGTTCACCTGCTGCTTCAGGCGCGAAAGCGAGCCGAACGGCTCGATGCGCCCGTTCTTGAGGTAGAACTGGCCTTCGGTGATGTAGCCCGTGTTGTCCGGCACCGGGTGCGTGACGTCGTCGCCCGGCATTGTCGTCACGGCGAGGATCGTGATCGAGCCCGCGCCGTCAAAGTCGACCGCCTTCTCGTAGCGCGCGGCGAGCTGGGAGTAGAGGTCGCCGGGATAGCCGCGGTTCGAGGGGATCTGCTCCATCGTGATGGCGATTTCCTTCATCGCGTCGGCGAACGACGTCATGTCCGTGAGGAGGACGAGCACGTTCTTGCCCTCCAGCGCGAACTTCTCGGCGACGGCGAGCGAGACGTCGGGCACGAGCATGCATTCGACGATCGGGTCAGCCGCCGTGTGGACGAACATGACTGTCTTCGCGAGCGCGCCGGACGTGTCGAGCGTCGCGCGGAACTTGAGGTATTCGTCGTACTTGAGCCCCATGCCGCCGATGACGATCACGTCCGAGTCGGCCTGGAGCGCGATGCGCGCCAGAAGCTCGTTGTACGGCTCGCCCGCGCGCGCGAAAATCGGCAGCTTCTGCGACTTCACGAGCGAGTTGAAGAGGTCGATCATCGGAATGTTCGTGCGCACCATCTCGTGCGGCATGATGCGCTTGGCCGGGTTGACGGACGGCTGGCCGATCGGCGAGGGGTCGCCCTCGACCGCCGGGCCGCCGTCGCGCGGCACGCCCGCGCCGGTGAACGCGCGCCCGAGCAGGTCGTGCGAGAAGGGGACCTTCATCGTCTCGCCGAGGAAGCGCACGCGCGCGGCCGTGTCAACGCCGCGTGCGCCCGCGAAGATCTGGAGCGTCACGTTCGGCCCGTCGAGCTTGATCACCTGCGCGAGCGACGTGCCCGCGCGCGACTCGACTTCGGCGATTTCATTGTACTTCACGCCCTCGGCGCGAAGCGTCGCGACCGAGCCGGAAAGGGCATCGATCTGATGGTACACCTTGTTGTTGAACATGATCCGAATTATACCACAAACGCCGCGCTGACTTCAAATACCAGGCTGATTTTGCTAAAATACCCCACATGAACATAAAGAAGATGAAGTCGAGGGAGCGCTCGGTCTTGTTGGCGGGCCTGTGCGTGTGCGCGTTGTCTTGTCGGGCGGACGGGCGTCACCTTGTCCAGGCGAATGAGTCGGCCTTCCGGATTCTTCCTTCCGAGATCGTGCAGCGGCACTTCGATCGCTTCTCCGCAGAGGACGAGGAGACCGTCAAGACGCCGATTTCGAACAGGGACGCAACCCCGTGGGCGCGTTCGGCCATCCCGCGCTTCGACTGTCCGGATGCGGACATTGTCCAGACGTACTACTTCCGCTGGTGGATGTACCGCAAGCATCTGCGGCGCACGCAGGACGGACGCTGGGTCGTGACCGAGTTCTTGCCGGACGTCGGCTGGGCGGGGGCCGAGAACACGATTTCGTGTCCCTTGAACCACCACCTCGCCGAAGGCCGTTGGCTGCGTCCGCCAGAGTATCTCGACGGCTATCTGTCCTTCATGATGGAGAAGGGCTTGATGAATGGCCCGCGCGCCTATGCTGCCGCGCCTGCCTGGGGTGCGCTTGAACGCGCCAAGGTGACAGGTGACCGGACGCTGGCAAGAACCCTGTTCGCGGCGTTTGCGCGCAACTATTCGGCGTGGGAGTCCGGCTGGAACCTGCGAAGCCTCTCGCTTGCCGATCCGGGCGTCAGCTGTGCGCGGCCGATTCGGGGAACGCCGTTTCAGGTCGGCTACCGCGCCGCGCGCGGGCTTTTCGACTGCCCCGGCGACCGCGAGGGGTCGGAGTTCACGCTCTCGGTCGACGGCGCGCGCCCGCTCGCCAATGCGCTTCTGTGGGCGGAGGCGTCCGCGCTCGCCGAAATCGCGCGCGAAAGGGGCGATGCGGCCGAGGCCGTGCGCTTCGCGACGAAGGCCGCGACGCTGGAGCGGAACATCAAGTCGCGGCTCTGGAATCCAAGGCGCGCGTTCTTCACGGCACTTGCGGTCGATGGCACGCAGGACGACGTCTGCGAACTGAATGGCTACGCGCCGTTTGCCGTCGGGATGCCGCTCGCGGGCTTCGGCGCGGCATGGGCGGGCATTTTGGACGAACGGGGGTTTCTCGCGCCGAAGGGGCTTGTCTTTCCGCGCCGCGACACGCCGGGGTTCGCGCCCGGGGCCGTGGACATCACGCGCCACGAGTGCCTGTGGAACGGGCCGAGCTGGCCGTATGCGACGTCCGTCGCGCTGACGGGCCTAGCGCGCGCCCTGCACGACGGACTGAAGCTTCCTGTCGGGCGTGAGGACTTCGCGCGGCTTCTGGGCCTCTACGCGCGCCAGCACAGGCTCGTCCGGGATGACGGGCGCGTCGTGCCGTGGATTGACGAGAACGTGAGTGCCTTCACGGGCGAATGGCTCGCGCGAGGCGTCCAAATCGCGCAGATTCGGGCGGCGGGTCGGATGCCGACGGAACCTGGACGCGGCAAGGACTACAACCATTCGACATTCTGCGATCTTGTGATCACGGGGCTCTGTGGCCTGGCGCCGCAGGCGGACGGTGCGCTGCGTGTCGATCCGCTCGCGCCGGCGGCGTGGGACTGGTGGTGCCTTGACGGCGTGCGCTACCACGGCCGCGACGTCACGGTGCTTTTCGACCGCGACGGCACGCACTACGGGAAGGGCAAGGGGCTTCTTGTCCTTGATCCGTCGGGAAAGAAGTGAGGCATGGGCCGGGGCCTGTCCCCGACCCGTCAAGTTGGCTTAAAGCGTCGCGACGAAGCGCGTGACGGCGGCTGCGACGCCCGCCTCGTCCGCCGTCTCGACGTCTCCCAGTCCGCCGAGAAAGAGCGTGAACGCCCGCCAGGAGGCGTCAAGCCAGGCGGTGATTTCCGCTTCGCACGTCTTTTCCGTGTCGTAGCGCACGAGCAGGTTCCCGGTCGCGAGGCTGAGTTCGGCATCCGTCACGCCGGGTCGTTTGAGGACGCAGTCGCGGAAGATGCCCGCGAACTTCGCCGCGAGCGCGGGGTACTGGCGCACGCCGCCAATTGCGATGCGGACGCGCCCCGGCAGCGAATGGACGACGCGAATGCCGCCGACGCACTTTAGATAGGCTTGAATCAGGGGATTCATGGCACGCAAAAACAGACGAGTTAGCGAGAGAGAGACTGGTGCAGCCACCAGAGCACGGCGAGGGGCGAGAACTTCGGCCCGCCGCGACCGACGAGGCCGCGCACGAACGAGGCGACCAGCAGAACGGTCATCAGCGCGGGCAGGTCGAATACGCCGCCTGAACGGCGAAGGACGGCCTGGTTGACGGCGTAGTGAATCGCGTGGAGTTCGCCGCCGGCGAGCGAACGGTGGCTGCGGAGCGCGGTTTCGAAGTCGAAGCCGTGCGTCGCGGCGGCCACGACAAGAGAGGGCGTGAGCGTCGTCGCGTCATAGCGGACGAGTGCCGTGCCGAGGACGGGGTTCGTCGTCACGTCCGCGATGCCGTCGAGCCGCTTCAGGCTCGCGGCGAAGTCCGCAAGGGCGTGTGTCCGCGCGCGGAGCGACGGAATCCGAAGCCGCAGACGGCCTGGCAGCGAATGGACGACCTCCAGCACGCCGGAGAACGAGACGACCTGATTCAAAGCGCTTTTCACCATGCCGCGTAGTTTAACATGGAAGGGGCCTCGCGTCAACGCGACTGTCGCAGTGTTGAGTAGGCGGAGCCGTGGGCCCAATGCGGAGAATTGTGGTTGCCCAATTCTCTCTCCAATCTCCGCCTTTTGTGAAGCCCGTTAATGCGCCGTTAATAATGGCGTGGTATAATCCCGATTGTTGACTTGGAGAATCGGGAACACCAATGGAAAGGAAGGAGTCGGCCATGGAGACAGATCAGATCAAGCTTTTGCGGCAGATGCAGCACCTTCTGCTGATCCGGGACGAGCACGTGAACGTCGGAACAGGCGAACGGGTCGGCGAACTCGGCGACGCCGTCGAGCGGCTGCGCCTGCAGCTCAAGCCGGACGTGGCGGCGCTCGTTCGTCGGCTTCAGGCGAAGGATCGCCTTTTCCTCTCGCCGGTCGCGCGCGGGAACTGCTCGGCATGCGGCCTTCGCGTTCCGATCTCGGCGCTTCAGCACGTCTTGGGCGACGACCGTCTCGTCACGTGCGCGAGCTGTGGACGCATTCTCTACCGTCCGGACGTGAAGGCGACCGGGCTCCGGCCCGGCGAGCCGGATCCGAAGTTTCTCCTGTCGCGCTTCAGCACGCCGAAGCTGATGTTGGCGGATCTCAAGGCGGAGACGCCGGCGGACGCGATTACCGAACTGTGCGCGGTTCTGGCGAAGGAGAAGATGATCGAGGATCCGACGGCTGTCGTGGCGGCGGCGCTCGCGCGCGAGAAGATCCTCACGACGGCGGTTGGACATGGCCTGGCGTTCCCGCATATGCGGGGCATTGAGGAGGGCGTTCTCACCTTTGCGGCGGGCCTTTCGCGGAAGGGAATCGACTGGAACGGGCAGATGGTGAACCTGGTCGTGTTCACCGCGCTGCCCGTCGTCGCCTCGCCGTTCTACCTGAAACTGATCGCCGCGTTTGCGAAGACGTTCGAGGATGGGGAGGCGTTGCCGTTCCTCCTCGCGTCGATGGACGGCAAGTCGATGTGGAAGGAACTGAACAAGGCGACGCGCGTCGCCGTCCGGGGGATCTAGCGCCGTTTGTGGTATAATCTGCGGCCATGGAACGGCGAAGAGAGATCGCGGCGGCGATGGAGGCGTGGTTCGCGGCGGCGAAGCGTCCGATGCCCTGGCGAAAGAAGCCGACGCCTTACGGCTGCTGGCTGTCCGAGATCATGATGCAGCAGACGACGTATGCGTCGGTTCTGCCGTATTACACGCGCTTCCTCAAGCGGTTTCCGACGGTCGAGACGCTGGCGGCGGCCGACGAGGGCGACGTCCTGAAGGCGTGGGAGGGCCTGGGCTACTACGCCCGTGCGCGCAACCTCCTCAAGGCGGCAAAGGCGTTCGTCGCATCGGGGCGCGCCGTCTGGCCTGACAGCGCGGCGGCGTGGGCGCAGGTTCCCGGCGTCGGGCCGTACACGGCGGCCGCGCTCGCGAGCGTCCTCCTCGGCGCGCGCGTGCCGGTGGTGGACGGCAATGTCGCGCGCGTCTTCGCGCGTGTCTGGGAACTGGGGGACGACTTTCGGAAACTGCCCGCGCGCCAGCGGCTTGCGGCGCGGCTTCAGCGCGAAATCGACCGCGCCGCCGTGCCGGGCGACTTCAATCAGGCGATGATGGAGCTGGGCGCGCTCGTCTGCACGCCGACGAACCCCTCGTGCGCGGCGTGTCCGCTCGCGGCGGTCTGCGGCGCGGCGCGCCACGGTACGCAGGATGCGTTTCCGGTCAAGGCGCGGCGGAAGGAACTGCCCGTGCGGCAGGTCACGGCCGTCGTCGTCGCGGACGCGGCGGGGCGCGTCCTGCTCGTCCAGAATCGGGAGGGCGGGCTCCTGAAGGGCCTGTGGGAACTGCCGGCTGTCGCGCCCGCCGCCGGGCGAACGCAGGTCTTTTCGCATTTCAAGCTGGAACTTCGGACGGTGAAGTCCGTACGCGGCGATGCCGAGTTCCGAAATCCGCGCGAGGTGCCGCTTACGACGGCGACGCGCAAGGTTCTCGCGCAGGAGGGTCTGCTGGAGGAGGCGTAAATGGGTCAGGTCAACTGGATCACGGTCGGGATGCTTGTCGTCTCGAATCTCATCATGCTCTATGCCTGGTACGGGCATTTGCGGACATTGGGCAGCGCGCCCGTCTGGACGGCGATCCTCGTTTCGTGGGCGATTGCGCTTTTCGAATATTGCGTCGCGGTGCCGGCGAACCGAATCGGGTCGAAGACGATGACGCTGGAGCAGCTCAAGATCGTCCAGGAGGCCGTTTCGCTGCTCGTCTTCGTGCCGTTCTCGATGCTCGTCATGAAGCAGGGCGTGACGTGGAACTACGCGGCGGCGGCCGTCTGCATCTTCGCCGCCGTCTACTTCGTCTTTCGCGGTTAAGAAGGGCGGAAAAATACCCCCCTTGTCAGGATCGGGCGGTTTTCGGTATAATACGCAAATAATTTTCAACAACAAGGAAGAAAGAAGAAAATGGCAAAGCGCGACATTCCGCTCGATCACGTGAGAAACTTCGGCATCATGGCCCACATCGACGGTGGCAAGACCACGACGTCCGAGCGTATTCTCTTCTACTCCGGCAAGAACTACAAGATCGGCGAGGTGCATGACGGCGCGGCGACGATGGACTTCATGGCCCAGGAGCAGGAGCGCGGCATCACGATTCAGTCGGCGGCGACGTGCGTCCAGTGGGGTGCCTACCGCCTCTCCCTCATCGACACGCCCGGACACGTTGACTTCACGGCCGAGGTCGAGCGTTCGCTGCGCGTCCTCGACGGCGCGGTCGCGCTCTACTGTGCGGTCGGCGGCGTCCAGCCCCAGTCCG
Source organism: uncultured Lentisphaeraceae bacterium (assembly GCA_964420685.1). Lineage (GTDB taxonomy): Bacteria > Verrucomicrobiota > Kiritimatiellia > RFP12 > UBA1067 > UBA1067. The sequence goes on from CAYQUI010000007.1 coordinate 18,486, forward strand.
AGCAGGTGTGGCGTCAGAGCGAGAAGTACAAGGTGCCGAAGATCGCGTTCGTCAACAAGATGGATCGCGTCGGCGCGAACTTCTACTCCGTCATGGAGCAGATGAAGAGCCAGCTCAAGGCGAACCCGGTTCCGATGGTCATTCCGATCGGCGCGGCGGAGTCGTTCGACGGCGTCATCGACCTCATCAAGATGAAGGCCCTCTACTTCGACATGAAGTCGCTCGGCAAGACGGTTCTGGAGAAGGACATTCCGGAGGAGTACCTCGCCAAGGCGCAGGAGTACCGCCAGAAGATGGTCGAGTCGGCCGCCGAGCAGGACGACGCGCTCATGGAGAAGTTCTTCGCGGGCGAAGAGCTCACGAACGACGAGATCAAGAAGGCGATCCGCAAGGGCACGCTCGCGCGGACGATTACGCCGGCGTTCTGCGGCACGGCGTTCAAGGACAAGGGCATCCAGCCGCTTCTCGACGCGGTCTGCGACTACCTGCCGTCCCCGCTGGACGCGGGCCCGGCCGTCTCGGCCGACGATCCGTCCCAGAAGCGCGAGGTGAGCGACACCGAGCCGTTCTGCGGCCTTGCGTTCAAGATCATGAACGATCCGCGTTCGGGCGGCAAGATCACGTTCGTGCGCGTCTATTCGGGCACGCTCAAGCTCGGCGAGGAGCTTCTTGACTCGACGATCAACAAGGAGCAGCGCATTTCGCGTCTCTTCCGCATGCACGCCTCGAAGCAGGAGCCGCTGGACGAGGCGCATGCGGGCGACATCGTCGCGTGCGTCGGCTTGACCGAGACGCGCACGGGCGACACGCTCTGCAATCCGGACAAGCCGATTACGCTTGAGTCGATCGACTTCCCGGCACCGGTCATCTCGGTTGCCGTCAAGCCGAAGAGCCGTGGCGACAACGAGAAGCTCGGCGTCGCGCTCCACGCGCTCGCGATGGAAGACCCGACCTTCGTTGTCACCTTCGACCAGGAGACGAGCGAGACGATCATCGCCGGCATGGGCGAGCTTTACCTGGAGGTCATCGTCGACCGCCTGAAGCGCGAGTTCAACGTCGAGTGCGACGTCGGCGCGCCGCAGGTCGCGTACCGCGAGACGATCACGATGCCGGTCGACAACGAGTACAAGCACGTCAAGCAGTCCGGCGGCCGCGGCCAGTACGCGCACGTCTGCCTCAAGCTCGCGCCGCAGGAGCCGGGCAAGGGCTTCGAGTTCGTCAACGAGGTCAAGGGCGGCGTCATTCCGACGGAGTACATCCCGGCGGTCGAGAAGGGTGTCAAGAAGGCGCTCGAGTCCGGTCCGCTGGCGGGCTTCCCGGTCGTGGACGTCAAGGCGACGGTCTACTTCGGCTCGTACCACGAGGTTGACTCGAACGAGTTCGCGTTCATCACCTGCGCGATGCAGTGCTTCAAGCAGGCGTTCATGAAGGCGAAGCCGCAGCTCCTCGAGCCGATGATGGATGTCGAGGTCGTCGTCCCCGAACAGTACATGGGCGCGGCGAACGGCTCGATCAACCAGCGTCGCGGCCGCATCGAGGGCATGGAGGACCGCGCGGGTGTCAAGCTCCTCAAGGCGACGGTTCCGCTCGGCGAAATGTTCGGCTACTCGAACGCGATTCGTACGGTCACGCAGGGCCGTGGCTCGTTCACGATGATCTTCAAGCAGTACGAGGCCGTTCCGAAGAACATCGCGCAGACGGTCATCGAGAAGCGTGTGAAGGAAGGCAAGGTTCGCCCGATGGCCGACTAAACGGCACTTCGGTTGAATCAGACGAAAGGCGACGCGGGTTACCGCGCCGCCTTTCGTTTTTTCGGTGGCGGGGCGAGCGTTGGCAGGGTGTCGCGAAGCGTCTCAAGAGCCTGGCGCAGACGGTTCGCCCGGCCCGCCGAGCAGAGGGAGACGCGCAGAAAGGCGTCTTTGGCGCCGCGCGCGACGGCGAAGCGGTCGGAGTGGAGGACGCGAAGCCCCGCCGCGCGACAGATGCGCTCGATCTCTGGCCCGCGCCCAGCCGTTCCCGACAGAGGACATGTTCGGAAGAGCCGCTGTGCGCCACCGCCAGTGTCTGAACCGGGGAAGACGGCATCGAAGATCTGATTGGCCTTTTCCGCCGCTTTCGCCTTGGCCGCGAGAACGGATTCCGCCACGCCCGAAAGGACGAGTTCGCCAAGAATCTCAGCCTCAAGTGCGCTTGCCTTGATGCTCGCGTGGTGCAGCCCCGTGAAGAGGCGGTCACGGACGGAGGCAGGGGCGCAGACGTAGGTGGCGCGCAGACCGGGCGCGAGCAGGCGCGTCGAGCCCGCGAGGTAGATTGTGCTTTTGGGCAGACGCGCGAAGATCGTCCGCTCGCCGGGACGGGGCGGACACAGGGAGGCGTCGTCCTCCAGCACGAGCAGCCCGCGCCGGGCCGCAACGGCCGCGAGTTCGTCCTTTCGTTCTTCGGACAGCGTGAGAGTCGTCGGGTTCGCGCAGTTTGGCATGAGGAAGACGCCCGTCACGCCGTCCCGCGCCGCCGCGTCGAGCGCGTCGGGACGCATGCCATGCGCGTCGTTTGCGACGGGGAGAAGGCGCACGCCCGCGAGACGCGCGAACGCCAGGAGGTTGCCGTACGTGAACGGATCGACGGCGAGCGCGTCGCCGACGCCGAAGACGGACAGGAGCGCCGTCGAGAGCGCACCCTGCACGCCGGGGAAGACGGCGATTTGGTCTTCAGTCGCGGCGATGCCGCAACGTGCGAGCCAGCGTTGTCCCGCGATCCGATGTCGGCGAAGCCCGTCTCGGTCGCCGTAGGTGAAGAGGCCTGGCGCCGTCTCGCGCGCGAGGACGGCCTGTGCCGCTGCGACGACGGCCGCCGCGCCGATTTCGGGAAACGCCTGGACGACGCCGAGGTCGATGAGCCGCTCGTCTTCAGGGTCCGTGTCGCGGACGGACGCGACGAAGGTGCCGCGTCCCGTGACGCCGTAGACGAGGCCCTTTGCGCGGCAGACGCCGTAGGCGCGCGTGACGGTCGTGAAATCGATGTCGAGAAAGTCGGCGAGCTCGCGCTGCGGCGGAAGCCGCGTTCCGGGCGGCAACGCGCCCGACCTCACGTCGCGCTCGAGCGCCGCCGCAAGCGCGAGATAGAGGGGGCCTGTCCCCAGCGTTTCGCGCGTGGGTTTCCAGCTCATCGGATAGGAATCGAACGAATTGACGGGCATTTTTCACCTCGCTTCGAGGGCGCATTATATCAAACTGTTGTCCGCCGCGCCGAGGGACGGGCGAAGATGCGGGAATGTGGTATAATTCCCCGCAAAGTCCTGGCGGAAGGACGGAGAGAGAGAGTGAGGAACGGACACATGAATTTCTACGGGATAACCGGCACAAACGGCAAGACCACGACAACGTGGATCTTCGCCGCGTTTCTGAACGCCTGTCCGGGGCGGAAATGCGGATATGTGACGACGGTTGAGGTCTTTGACGGAGTGAAACGCTTTTCCACAGGCTACACGACGCCGCCCCTCGCGCAACTGCACGACATTTATGCGGCGATGGCGGCGAACGGCTGCACGGATTGCGTGATGGAAGTCTCGTCCCATGCGATTCACCAGAACCGCACGGGTGACACGGTCTTTTCGGGCGGCGCGTTCACGAACCTTTCCGAGGATCATCTTGACTACCACAAGACGATGACGGAGTATTTCCGCGTTAAGGCGAGCTTCGCCGCGAAGATTGCCGCATCGCATCCGACGCGGCCGGACATGGGACGGCGGGATCTGCCGCCTTATGTCGTCTGTCTCGACGGCGAGAATGGCCGCGCGATGTTTGATGCCGTCGGCGATTTCGCCGTGAACGTCATTCCCGTCACGAATGGGCGCGACCAGATGCCGCCCGCGCCTCGCCCCGCGTACGACCTGTCGGGCCTTCAGCTGGTCGGTGCCTACAACGAGTCGAACGTCCTTGTCGCGGCGGCCCTGGCCGAGGCAGTGGGCGTGCCGCACGCCGTCATCCAGTCCGTCATCCCGACGTTGCGTCCACGCTGGGGGCGGTTGGAGCGAATTGCGAACCCGCACGTGAAGGCTCAGGTCTATGTCGATTTCGCGCATACGCCCGATGGACTGGAGAAGGTGCTGACGGCGGCGCGCGGCTTTACGAAGGGGCGGCTCTGGGTCGTCTTTGGCGCGGGGGGCGACCGTGACCCGTTGAAGCGTCCGCTCATGGGCGCGGCGTGTGCGCGTCTCGCCGACGATCTTGTCGTCACGTCCGACAATCCGCGCAGCGAAGACCCGCTGGCGATTATCGACGCGATTCTTGTCGGTGCGCGTGAGGCCGCCGAACGGCGGACGCCGCCGCCGGCCGTCTTCGTCGAGGCCGATCGCCGGGCGGCCATTTCCTGTGCGTTGGCGCGCGCGGCGGCGGACGATGTCATTATCGTCGCGGGGAAGGGACACGAGACAACGCAGGAAGTGAAGGGCGTCAAGCATCCCTTTGACGACCGCGAAGTCGTTCGCGCGTTCGGCGGCGCTTGTTCGGGGGAGATGAGCCATGTCCTTTGACCGTAGCACATGCGCCTTGTGTCCGCGCCAGTGTGGAGCGGGGGAC
>CAYQUI010000007.1:23162-44503 GCA_964420685.1 uncultured Lentisphaeraceae bacterium
CCAGTGTGGAGCGGGGGACAGGCCCCAGGGGTTTCGGGGGTTCTGCGGGGCGGGGGACAGGCCCCGTGTCTTTCGGTGGGGGCCTCATTTCGGCGAGGAGCCGCCGATTACGGGCGCGCGCGGTTCGGGCTGCGTCTTTTTCTCGCGTTGCACGATGAAGTGCCTTTACTGCCAGAACTCGCCGTGGAGCTGGAAAGGCGAGGGGCGGGATCTCTCGGTCGAGGCACTTGCGGACATTCTGCGGGATCTTGCCGTGAAGGATCGGGTTGAGAACTGGAATCTCGTTTCGCCGACGCCCTATCTGCCGTTTGTCCGTGACGCGGTAGCGCGCGTGCGTCAGGCGGGCGTTTCGTTGCCGGTCGTCTGGAATTCGTCCGGGTTCGAGCGCGTCGAGACGCTGACGGAATACGCCGATCTCTGCGATTGCGCGCTGTTTGATTTGCGCTACGCGCACGACGCGACAGCCGTGCGGCTGTCGGCGACGCCGAACTATGTCGCGTCGGCGCGTGCGGCGGTGCGCTGGGCATGGACACGTGCGCCGCGCACAGATGACCTCCCGCCGCTCATTGTCCGCATTCTCGTTCTGCCGGGGCTGGCGGAGGAGGCGGTCGAGAACCTGGCCTGGCTTGCGACGGAACTCTCGAACGAGATTCCCGTTTCGGTCATGGCGCAGTATACGCCGGCATACAAGGCGTTGGAGACACCGCCGCTCGATCGTGCGGTGACGCGCGAGGAATACGAGATGGTGACGGAGGCGGCGGCTGATTTTGGCTTTGAAAACGGCTGGATTCAGGGCTTTGAGGCGTCCGACCCGAAGCTTGCGCTCCTCGGCGAGAACATGTCCGCCGCGCATGGCACCGTGCGCTGATTCACCTCGCGCGTTCGCGTTTGGTCGACCAGCGACAGGTCGAAGTGCCGAATGCAAGAGACAGGGTTGTGCCTATCTTCTTTCGCAACGATGTGAATCGCAATTAGATACGGACACTCTGCTGGCCAGAAATTTGGTATAATCCGTTTAAAACAAGTTCGGCGCGTCCGGGGAAATTGCTACATCCATGAAGCGACAGCGTTGACACCAGTGGAAGACGAGCTTTGGGGCGCGTCTTCTTTCGTGTGTCGCTTTGGCTGTAGCAAGCCTCCCCGAAGCACGGATGAAGACGCTAACCCCTTCAATATTGTGAGGAGGTTGAGATGGTCGATCGCGTGGTGTTGCTGAAAGGGAAGAGCGAAAGTCTGACAAGTGAGGATCTGACCGTGAAGATTGGCCGAAGAGGCGTCAAGGCGACGGGGTTCTTTGATCATACAAAGGCGACGGAACGCTATGTCATTCTTTCGATTTGCGACGGCTGTTCGACACGTGAGTGGTATTTGCCATATTACTATCGGCGCACCAATGTTCGTATCGACACGGTTGCAGAGTTAGTAGATTATGTGATAAAGTGTATTTCGTTGCTTACCTCGGAACATACCTCTGTTTACAAGGCCGAGTTGAAGAAGGAACTGGCGTCGTTGTTTGGAAAGAAGTCGAACGTGACGCTCCCGATATTCCGTGAACTCCTCGAAAACTGCGGCGAATGGGTTTGGAACAAGTGCTTCACGAGTTCCAATCCACAACGCCGAATTCAGGACATCAAAGAAATGGGGTTCACGGTGGCGACGAAAATGACGGATAAGAAGACATTCCATATGCTTCTTCCGTTTGAGCGAGTGACGGCGCCGACATATGAGACGATTTCGCCACGGGCGAGGAAAGCGATCTTCAAGGCTCTTGGCGGGGTTGATGCCTACACAGGGCGGCCAGCATCCCTGTCGGCTTTACCTGACCACAAGTTCCCGGAGGTTCGTTGGCTTGCGGGCGTTGAAGAGACGAACGAGGGGCTTTCGGATGAAATGATGCGCGTCAAGTTCCAACTTGTTCCCGAACGTGTGAATCAGGCTAAGCGTGAAGTTTGCCGAAGATGCTTTCAAACGGGTGTTCGGGGGAAGTTCAACGGAATTGACTTTTTCTATTCTGGTGACGAGAAGTGGCCGGCCAACGTGCCCACGACGGGGGCTGCGGCGAAGGTCGGATGTCATGGGTGTTTCTGGTTTGACATGGTCGCGTGGCGCACGGCGCTTAACAAGGTGATACGGGAGCGAAAATGACGGTTGGAAGTGTTTGCTCTGGGATTGAAGCGGCTTCTGTTGCCTGGCGGGGGCTGGGGACTCAATTCGTTTGGTTCTCGGAAATAGCGCCGTTCCCGTCGGCGTTCTTGGCGAGCCGCTATCCCGATGTCGCTAATGTAGGAGACCTCTGCGGCATTCCCGAGAAGATTCGGGGAGGCGAGATCGCGAGTCCTGACGTGATTTGCGGCGGGACACCCTGTCAGGCTTTCTCGCTGACGGGCCGCAAGCGGGGGCTTGAGGATGAGCGCGGCCGACTGACGCTCAAGTTCATCGAGGTGATAGATGCGAATGATGCCCGAAAAGGTGGTTCTCGCACCGTTGTCCTTTGGGAGAACGTTGAAGGTGTCCTGAAGGACAGGACAAATGCGTTTGGCTGCTTTGTGTCGGGATTGGCCGGGTGCAAAGACGTCTTGCCCATTGGTCGTTGGCCGAATGCAGGACTTGTGCGCGGCCCGAAACGCAATGTTGCGTGGCGAGTGCTGGACGCAAAGTTCTTCGGCGTTCCTCAGCAACGCAAGCGGCTGTACGTCGTGGCGGGCGGAAAGGACTTCTCTCCTGAAAACGTACTCTTCGAGAGGCATCGGGGATCCCTCGGCGCGTATCCCTGCGGGCCGTTGTTTTTCGAAAAGGGCGGCAAGCGGTTTGAGGTCTTCCGCGCCTACACGGACTGCCTGTATTCCGCGTATGGGACGAAGTGGAATGGGAACGCGGCGGCCTATAACGGATCTCTCTTCGTGTCCGAAGACGGGCGGCTGCGGCGGCTGACGCCGCTAGAGACGGAGCGGCTGATGGGATTCCCTGACGGTTACACGGATGTCGAGTTTGCCCGCCCGACCAATCGCTATCAAGGGGTCGGGAATTCGTGGGCGGTTCCCGTCGTTCGGTGGATTGGCGAACGCCTATTTGATGCAGAACGGCTTGAGGACGTTGGAATTCGGACGTCTGACTTTGCGCTTGTTTCGCATTGTCGGACATTTGGCGAGGTTTCTTATTTTGGATTTGGGAGCGAGATCGTTCGTCTTTCGGATGGCGCGGCGATTAATACGACGTGTACGCCCGAACACATTGTTCATTCGAACATTGCGGATATCATTGACACGGATGCCGAGGAACGTGTCTTCATCTCGCCTGTGGGTTGCCGGGGAATCTTGCGGCGTGCCGAAGAGCGCGGCGTGAAGATGAACGCAAGGCTGAAGGACGTCATGGAGAGGATTGCCGCGCAGTTGCCGGAAGAGGAGATTGAACGCATTTCGCGGATTCAACCGAGGGGTGCGTATTCGAGGTCGCTTTCAGTCGCGAAGCGAGGTCGTTCGGTCGCGTGATGTCTTTCTATTTGAGTCTAAGGAGTTTGCTTGTTCACGGCGAGAGAATTGTTTCCAAAGCTCGCTCGTCCCAAAAGATGGTATAATTTGCGCCCATGAACGGAAAGCGTATCACTCTTTTCGCCGGGCATTACGGCAGCGGCAAGACGAACATCGCGCTCAACTACGCGCGGGCCGTGAAGCCGTGCGTCATCGCCGACCTCGACATCGTCAACCCCTACTTCCGCACGAAAGATTCGGCGGCCGCGTTGGCGGCCGAGGGCATCGGCCTCGTCGTTTCCGACTACGCGAACTCGAACGTCGATTTCCCTGCCTTGCCCAAGGAGACGTATGGACTTGTCGCCGACCGCGCGACGCGCGTCGTCATTGACGTCGGCGGAGACGACCGGGGGGCCTTGGCTCTTGGGCGCTATGTGGACGACATTCGGTCCGAGGGCGACTACGCGATGCTCGCGGTCGTCAATGCCGCGCGCCCCTTGACGGAGACGCCGGACGATGCGGTCGAGGTTCTGCGCGAGATCGAGGCGGCGTGCCGTCTGCCGTTCACGGGAATCGTGAACAACACGAATCTGGGTCCCGCGACGACGGCGCAGACCGTTCTCGACTCCCTGCCGTATGCGGATGCCGTCGCGCGCCGCATGGGCCTCCCCGTCGCCTTCACCTGCTGCCGTGCCGACTTTCGGGACGAACTGGCGGCTCATCCGGCGTTCGCGTCGGGCGCGTCCGTGCTCTTTCCGCTGACGATTCAGCGGCTCTACTACCAGCTGGAGACCGACTGATGCGACGCGCATGCCTCTTTCTCTTGCCCGCCCTCCTCCTGTCGGCCGGCTGTTGGACGTTCAACGAGACGGACTATCCCGCCGTTTCGGTCACGGCGGCCCCCACGGGGACGAACATTACGCTGGGGGTCAACGGGTTTGCGGCGACCTTGCTGGACTACGCGGCGTATCAGGAATTCCGCACGGTCTACGTGCCGGGTCACTACGGGCGGCGTTACGCCTGCCCCGGCTCTTTCGAGACGATTCCGACGGTCGCCTACGTGCCGCAGATCCGGCAGACGGACGCCTATCTCCGGCGGGCGAAGGACGCGCTGGAACGCGCGGGCTTCGCCGTCGGCGCGACGACGCCGGACTGGACGGTCGATGTCGCGTTTACGGGCCCGGTCGTGTCGGGCGCGGACACGCTTCGCCAGCTTGTCTGGGAAATCGGGACGCTCTTCCTCTGCGATTACGCCGCTGGGAGCTGGACGGCGCAGCTGCGCGTGCGCGACAATCGCACGGGCCGGCTCGTCTACCACAACGACTATGTCCAGCGCTATGAGACGAACGTCTTTGGCCTTATCCCCCTGTTCTCGATTTCGGCCGCGTCCGAGACGTCTTTCGCCTCGATGCAAGGCTGGTGCCTCAGCGCGCTGACGGATCGCATCGTCGCAGACGTTGCGGCCCATTTCGCCCGCAGCCGATGAGCGGAAGGATGAGGAGGGAAAGAGCATGCGTGAACTGAACGAGATACTGGAGGGCGTGCGTGGCCGGATTGCCGCCGCATGTGCACGGGCGAAGCGCGATCCCGCCGAGGTCGAGATCGTCGCGGTCACGAAGACGCATGGCGCGGAGGTCGTGAAGGAGGCGTGGGACGCGGGCCTTTCGGTCGTCGGCGAGAACAAGGTTCAGGAGACGGCGTGGAAGAAGCCCGCGTCCGTCTCCGGGCCGAGCTGGCACTTGATCGGGCACCTTCAGGGAAACAAGGTACGCCCTGCGCTTGCGCTCTTCGACGTCATCGAGTCCGTCGATTCGACGAAGCTCCTGACGCGCCTCAACGCGGTCGCCGACGAGGTCGGCGCGTCGCCGCGCATTCTGCTGGAAGTCAACGTCTCCGGCGAGAAGTCGAAGACGGGCATGCCACTTGGCGAGGTCGACGGCGCGGTTCGAACGATCCTGGAGGCGTGTCCGCGCGTGACGTTCGAGGGCTTCATGACGATGGCGCCGTTTTCGGAGAATCCGGCGGACGCGCGTCCCTATTTCCGCCGTCTGCGCGAACTGCGCGACGCGACGGAGAAGCGGTTCGGGCTTGTGCTGCCGCGCCTTTCGATGGGCATGAGCGGCGACTACGAAGTCGCCGTCGAGGAGGGCGCGACCTGGCTTCGCCTCGGCACGGTTCTCTTCGGCGAGCGTCCGAAGCTCAAGGCCGTCCGCGCGTCGGCGGATGACGAGGGCGCGGGCATTGGCGCGGGTCTGGATTCCTATTCCGGTGCCGGCCCGACGGTCAAGATCCTGGACTAGCCGTCGCGTTCCGAGGCGGGCGGGCGACAATTATGGTACAATACGGCGCATGAAAACCGTAAAGTTTCTGGCTGTGGTCGGCGCCTGGATGGCGGCGGCCATATGTTCGGCCGCCGGGCCGAAGATCATCTTCGACACGGACATGTACATCGACTACGATGACGTGGGCGCGATGGCCGCGCTCCATGCGCTGGCGGACGCGGGCGAATGCGAGATCCTCGGCACGGTCGTCTGCACACGCGGGACTCCGTCTCTCGCCATGGCCGAAATCGTCAACGACTACTATGGTCGCGCGTCGCTCCCCGTGGGCGCGCCGAAGGACATCGGCATTGGGCCGCGTCAAGAGCCGAAGGTTGTCGATCAGGTCATCTACAAGATCTTGGCGGACTACGCGAAGGGCCATCCTGCCGTTCGGCATCCGTCAAGCGACACGGCCCCGGACGCGAACGAGACCTACCGCCGGCTTCTCGCGGCGCAGCCCGACAATTCCGTCACGATTCTCACGGTCGGATTCCTCACGAACCTGCGCCGGCTGCTGGAGACGAAGGGCGACGCGATCTCCCCGCTGGACGGCAAGGCGCTCGTCGCGAAGAAGGTCAAGGCTTGGTATGCGATGGCCTGCCGGTACAAGGACGGCTGGGAATTCAATTCCGGCCGTGACGCCGAATCGTCGAAGATCGTCTTTCGCGACTGGCCTACGTCCGTCTATTTCGTCGATTTCAACTACGGCGAGGAGGTCAAGTGCGGCGTTCCCGTGTCCAGGCTGACGGATGCCGTCAACCCTGTTCGCGACGTCTTCAAGCGCGCGCTGCCGGCTTACGGCGAAGCGACGCGCGGCCATTCGGCGTGGGATCAGGTCACGGTGCTGGCGGCGGTTCGCGGACATGACCGCTATTTTGGCACGGAGCGCGGACGCTTTTCGATTGTGGACGCGAATGGCCGCAACCGCTGGGAGGCCGATCCGAACGGCCGGCATTACGTGCTGACGGTGAAGACGCCCCAGGCCGAGGTTGGACGCATCATTGACGAACTGATGGCCCGCCGTCCCGCAGCGGTGTCCTGGTGATTGGCTTTGCGGCGTGTGTTCGCGCGCTCGGCGTGACGAACGCCGCGCCTTCGGGCAGGTGTCATGTTTCCAGTTGAAGCGAAGCTTGCGGCTCTTGCCGCTGCGTTGCGGGCCAACCGCGACGTCGTCCTGACGGCGCCGCCAGGGAGCGGTAAGACGACGTGTGTGCCGCCGGCCCTGCTGGACGAGCCGTGGCTCGCCGGCAAGAAGATTGTCATGCTCGAACCGCGCCGTCTTGCTGCGCGGAACTGTGCGGCCTACATCGCGCATCGACGCGGCGAGGCCGTCGGCGAGACGGTCGGCTTTCAGGTGCGGCTGGAACGCAAGGTGTCCGCGAAGACACGGCTGGAAATCGTCACGGAGGGCTTGCTCGCGCAGCGCATTCTGGCCGATCCCGAACTGGCCGACGTCGGCCTCATCGTCTTCGACGAGTTTCACGAGCGTTCGCTCGCCTGCGACCTCGCCTTTGCGCTCGCGCTCGACGTGCGGCGCGCGCTGCGGCCCGACCTGCGTCTGCTCGTCATGTCCGCGACGCTTGACGCGGACGCGGTGGCCGCCCATCTCGGCGACGCCGAGACGATCCATGCCGAGGGGCGGATGTTCCCGGTCGAGACGCGCTATTTGGGCGACCTCCCGATGACGGCCGCCATTGGAAAGGCCCTCGCCGAGACGACGGGGGACGTTCTCTGCTTCTTGCCGGGCGAGGGGGAGATCAGGAAGATAGTCGAATGGTCGAAGGATCGAAAGATCGAATGGGGGGCGGGGGAAAGATCGGATAGGGGGCAGGTGGAGTTCCTGCCGCTCTACGGAAGTCTGCCGAAGGAGGAGCAAGATCGCGTCTTCGCGCCGAGTTCGCGTCGGAAGGTCATTCTCGCGACGTCCATAGCCGAAACGTCTCTCACGATTGAGGGCATTACGACGGTCATCGATTCGGGCCTGATGCGCGTGCCGCGCTTTTCGCCGGGGACGGGGATGACGGGCCTGGTCACGCTGCCGCTTACGCAGGATCGCGCCGAGCAGCGGCGTGGCCGCGCCGGGCGTGTACGGGCGGGCGTCTGCTACCGGCTTTGGACGGAGGCGGGGGAGGCCTCGCGTCCGGCGAAGATGTCGCCGGAGATTCAGGACGCCGACCTCGGTTCGCTTGTCCTTACGTCTGCCGCGTGGGGCGCCGTGCGGCGGACGGACTTGCCGTGGCTGACGCCGCCGCCTGCGAGCGCGTGGGATCAGGCAGCAGGTCTGCTGACGCTTCTCGGCGCGTTGGACGCGCGGGGGCAGATGACGGATCGGGGGCGCGCGATGGCGCGTCTGCCGATGCATCCGCGTCTTGCGAACATGCTGCTGACGTCGGCTCGCGCGCCGGATGCCGCGCGCACGGCGTGCCGGCTGGCGGCCGTCCTTGAGGAGGGCGCGAAGAGCCGCGAGACGGACATTCGGTACGTGCCCGCGACGCCGCGCGTCACGCAGCTCGCGCGCCGCTTCGAGGCGGCCCTGCGTGTCAAGGCGGCGGACGCGCCATCGATGCCGTTGCCGTCCGAGGGCGCGCTTCTCGCGCGGGCCTATCCCGATCGCGTCGCGAAGAGCCGAGGAAACGGGACGTTCCAGATGGTCTCCGGGCGCGGCGCGTTCCTCCCGGATGACGATCCGCTGGCGCATGAGCCGTTTCTCGTCTGCTGTGCGCTCGACGACCGGATGGGCAATGCGAAGGTCTTCCGAGCCTGTCCGATTGCGGAGGCCGATGTCGAGGAGTCGTTCGCCGACCGGATCGTCGAAGAGCCGTACTGCGCGTGGGATCGTCCGAACGAGCGCGTCAAGTGCGTCGTCCGTCGGCGTCTGGGGGCGTTGACGCTGGGCGAAAAGCCGCTGTCCGAGGCGGCGCGTGCGGAGGCCTCGGAGAAGATTGTCGCGGCGTTGCTGGAGGGTGTGCGGCAGAAGGGTGTCGCGAATTTGCCGTGCTGGACGAAGGACGCGCGGCAGGCGCGGGCGCGGCTCGCGTTCCTCGCGAAGACGTTGCCGGACGACGGCTGGCCCGATCCGACCGAGGCACGGATTCTGGCGGCGCTTGGCCCGTTCCTGACGGGAATGTCCCGGTGGCGCGATCTGGAGAAGCTCGACCTTTTCCGCGTCTTTGACTGCCTGTTGGCGGAGGCGGGACATGACCGTCGCGAACTCGACCGTCTGGCGCCGATGCGCATGGAAGTGCCGAGCGGGTCGCAGATGCTCATCCACTACGAGGGCGACGAGCCGACGTGCGAGGTTCGCCTCCAGGAGTGCTTTGGCCTGATGGAGACGCCGAAGGTCGCGGGAGGGCGCGTGCCGGTCGTGATGACGCTCCTTTCGCCGGCGCAGCGTCCTGTCCAGGTCACGAAAGACCTCGCGGGATTCTGGCGCGGGGCGTACCAGCTCGTCCGCAAGGACTTGCGCGGACGCTATCCGAAGCATTACTGGCCGGAAGATCCGCTTACGGCCGTCGCGACGCGCCGTGTGCGGCCGCGCGGGCCGTCGTGCTGAGGCTGTCGTCCCTCCGCCCTCGTCCATATGGTATAATGTGGACGGCGCAGGGAGGCGCCGAAAAGAAGACCATGCCGATTTACGTCTATGAAGCCAAAGAGCCCGAATCGGGCTGTGAACTTTGCGCCAAGGGGTTTGAGATTCGCCAGTCGCTCAGCGAGGCGAAGCTTGACCATTGTCCGAAGTGCCGCGTGCCTGTCATCCGCGTCATCCAGGCGCCGGGGCTTACGCACTCGAAGACTGATCTCCACTACCGCGCGAAGCGCGCGGGCTTCCATACCTTGAAGCGCGTCGACAAGGGCGCGTACGAAAAACTGTACTGACTTATTGAAAGGAACACGTTGCCATGGCAGAACTCATTGTTGCGCTGGATGTCCAGACCCGCGAAGAGGCGGTTGAAAAGGTGAAGGCGATTGGCGATCCCGTCGGCTTCTACAAGATTGGGCTTGAGCTTTTCACGGCGGAGGGTCCGGATGTCGTCAAGGCCGTGAAAGACCTTGGAAAGAAGGTCTTTCTCGACCTCAAGTTCCACGACATTCCCCGCACGGTCGAGCGGGCTGTCCGTTCGGGCGGCAAGCTGGGCGTTGACCTGATGACGATCCACGCCTGCGGCGGGCGAGCGATGATCCGCGCGGCGGCGGACGCGGCGGCGGAATACGGCGCGAACGGGCCGAGGATTCTGGCCGTCACGGTGCTGACGTCCCTTGACCAGTCCGACCTTGTGGATGTCGGTGTCGCCGGGCGCACGCCGGCCGAGCAGGTCGCCGCGCTTGCGCGCTTCGCGACGGAGCATGGCGCGCACGGCCTCGTCTGTTCGCCGAAGGAGGTTGGCGCGCTGTCCCAGGCCCTGCGTTCCGGCACGTTGTTTGTCACGCCGGGCGTGCGTCCCGCCGGCGCGGCCGTCGGCGACCAGAAGCGTGTCGCGACGCCGTCGGACGCTGTGCGGGACGGCGCGACGCACCTGGTCGTCGGCCGTCCGATCCTTGCGGCGGACGATCCCGTCGCGGCGGCTCGTGCGATTCGTGCGGAGATGGAAGGAGTCTGAGATGGCGGGACGCGCGGCGGAAGAGACCCGTGGACGTGAGGGGCTCGCGGGGCACAGGCGGCGCGCGCCCCTCGCGCGCGCCCCTCTTGTCGCTCTCGTCGCGCTTGTCGCCACGCTTTCCCTCTTCGCGTCTGCGGAGTCGCCCCTGACCGACGGCGAAGTCTGGAATCGGGGCGTCGATTTCTACCGCGCGGGAGACGCCACGAACGCGCTGCGCGTCCTCAAGCCGCTGATGCTTTCGAAGACGCACGGCCCGCGCGCGGCTGAAGTCGTCGCGAAGCTCGCCTACGACGCGGGCGACCTCGAAGAGTCCGCCGCCGCCGCGCAGCTTGCGCTTCGCGCCGCGCCGGATGACCCGAAGGCGAACCGCAACTTCACGCGCGCGACGGACAAGTTGCCGGAAATTCGCGAGACGGCGCGAATCAACGCGATTCTGAAGGCATCGCAGGGGAAAGACCCGGGCGCGCTTCTGCGCACGGCGACGACGGAGGCGCGGCAGTTGATGTCCGAGTCCGGCACGTATCTCACGAACGCGCCCGCGCGTCGTGTTGCGTGCGCCGACCGTCTTTCCGCCCAGGCGACAAGGCTCGCCGACGTCTGGATTCCCGTGCGCGAGGCGATCGCGTCGTCTGTTACGAACCAGGAACAGGCCGCGACGATTCTCCTTCAGATCGAGCAGGCCGAGTCGAAGACGAAGAAGGCCGCCGAAGAACTTGGCGACTTGGACGAAAGCGCCTATGCGTCGCTCTCGGACGTCGAACACGACTTCACGCGCTTTTTGAAGCAGGCGATCCTGCCGCCGGCGGCGATGGACGAGGATCTGGTCGCGCAGTCGAACGCCTGGCTGGACGTCGAGACGTTCAACGGGCGTCCCTGGCAGCAGGACGCGCTCGACTACACGCGGAGCTTCCGCGCGAAGTTCCCGGCGTGGGCGCGCGCCTACGAGCAGCAGGCGCAGGCCGACACGAACAAGCCGCCGTTCACGGCCGAGACCCTGGCGAAGGTCGCGGCGTTGGCGACCGAACTTGAAAAGCAGCAGCTTTCGACACTTGAGAAGCCCTTGCCGCCCGCCCAGGAGAAGGCGTTGCAGCTGATTGCGCAGATTCGCGACCTTCTGCCGAAGGATCCGAACGGCGGTGGCGGACAGGGCCAGCCGAATCCTCGGCAGAATCCAGACCCGAAGTCGAATCCGTCGGACAAGGATCAGCCGCCGCAGACCCCGCAAGGGCAACAGCAGGATCAGCCGCTCGACCAGAAGCAGGATCAGGATCCCCAGGAGAACGCGGAGACGGAGGCGTCGGACGAGCCGCAGGATGAGGAGAAGTCGAAGGAAGAGCAGGAACTGGAGGCGACCTTGAAGAAGGCGCAGGAACGAAATGACGAGCATGAGGCGGACAAGAAGGCGCGCATGCGCAAGGCGCCCTTGCCGCCGAACGAAAGGGATTGGTAGAGGATGAAGATTGTCGTTGCTTGTGGTGGCACGGGCGGGCATGCGTTTCCGGGTTTGGCCGTTGCCGAGGAACTGGTGAAGCGCGGGCATGAGGTCACGGTCTGGGATTCGGGCCGTGACGTGGAGTCGAGCGTGATGAAGCGCTGGAAGGGGGCCGTCTTCTCGACGGGGGCGCGTCCGCTCGCGGCCAGGAACGCCTTGGCGATCCTCCGTTCGATCTGGCGCTGTCGTCGGGAGATGCGGCGGACGCGGCCCGATGCGCTTCTCGCGATGGGCAGCTACTCGTCGCTGCCGCCCGTTCTCGCGGCGCGCGTCTGCGGCGTGAAGGTCTATCTGCACGAGGCGAACACGGTGCCAGGAAAGGCCGTTGAACTCCTGTCGCGCTTCGCCGAGACGGTCGCGATCAGCTTTGCGATGACGACGCGCTTCCTGCCGGGCGTGCAGACCGTCCTCACGGGGCTGCCCGTGCGTGCGGACATCGCGTCCGGCACACGCTTTCCGTTCATCCCGTCGAACGCTTTCGTCGTCTTCGTGACGGGCGGCAGCCAAGGCGCGCACGCCGTGAACACGCTCCTGTCCGAGGCGCTTGTGATGCTGAAGAAGGATCTCGCGGCGTCGGGCGCGGCGCGTCCGCTCTACGTCATCCACCAGACGGGCGTGAAAGACGAGGGGGCGGTCATGGCCGCCTACGCGGCGGCGGGGATGCCGTCGCGAGTCCATGCGTTCGAGGACGAGATGGCCAATGCCTTCGCGTCGGCGGACGTCGTCGTCGCGCGCGCGGGGGCCTCGACGTGCTTTGAGCTCGCCGCCTGCGGCAAGCCGGCGTTTCTCATCCCCCTGCCGAGCGCGCTCCGCGACCACCAGCACTACAACGCCGAGGCGTTCGCGGCGGCGGGGGCGGCGGACGAGGGCGTTCAGACGAGGCTTTCGGCGCGCACCGTCTGCCGCTATCTGCGGCACAAGTACGACCATCCGGAGGCCCTGTCGGCACAGACGGAGAAAATGAGGTCGCTCGCGACGCCAGACGCCGCCGCGCGCGTCGCCGACCTCGTCACGGGGACGGGCGGGGACGCCCGATGAACGTGACGCGGATTGCCAACGGAACGATCGTCGATGGCACGGGGCGGCCCGCGTTCGTCGGTGACGTCTTCGTCGCGGGCGACCGGGTCGTCGATGTCGTGCCGCGCGAGCCGTCCTTGCCGGGGCGGACATGCCCGGACATGGAGACGGTCGATGCGTCCGGCCGTCTCGTCACGCCCGGCTTTGTCGATGCGCACGCGCATTCGGACGCCTATCTTGTCTTGGAGCCGGATGCGCCCTCGAAGGTGACGCAGGGCGTGACGACCGAGGTCAACGGGCAGTGCGGCGGCTCCGTCGCGCCGCGCTATGGCGAGGCCCGGCTTTCGGGCGACTGGGCCGCGCTCCTCGGCGACCGTCTCACGTGGCGGTCGCTGGCCGAGTACCGGGATGTCCTCGCGGCCGCGAAGCCGGCGGTCAACACCGTCCAGTTCATCGGACACAACACGCTCCGTTCGTCCGTCGTCGGCTATGCGGGGCGTACGGCGACGCCGACGGAACTGGACGCGATGCGGCGGCTTCTGGAACAGGCTCTCGACGAGGGCGGGTGGGGCCTGACGACGGGGCTGATCTACCAGCCGGGGAAATACGCGACGGTGGCGGAGGTCGAGGCCTTGGCGACGGTCGCCGCCGCGCGCGGCGGGCTTTACGCGACGCATATGCGCTCGGAGGGCGACCAGATCCTCGCGGCGATTGACGAGGTGATTGCGCTCGCGCGGAAGACGGGCATTCGAGCCGAGATCTCGCATTTGAAGACGAGTGGGCCGAAGAACTGGCACAAGATCGACGCGGTGCTGGAGAAGATCGCGCAGGGCATGGACGAGGGCGTGCTGCTCGGCTCCGACCGCTATCCCTACTGCGCGGCGGGGACAGACCTCGACGTCCTGTTGCCCGACTGGGCGCAGGAGGGCGCGGCGGTCGCGGAGATGACGCGGTTGCGGGCGCCCGATCTCCGCGCGCGGATTGTTCGGGAAATCGATGCGCTTGACCGCGACTGGTCAGCGGTGATGATTGGCGGCACGTGGCATGCGGACAACAAGGGCTTTTGCGGAAAGACGGTTCGGGAAATAGTCGAACGGTCGAAGGATCGAATGATCGAATGCGACCAAACCCCCAAACCTCCAAACTCCCAAACCTCAAACCTAACACCCGGCGAGCTGATTTGCCAGATATTGGAGAAGGACGGGTGCAAGACGGGGGCGTTCTTCTTCGGCATGAGCGAGGCAAACCTCGAGCGAATTTATGCGCAGCCGTGGATTGTTCCGGGCAGCGACGCTTCGCTTCGTGCGCCGTGGGGGCCTCTGGCGTCCGACCATCCGCATCCGCGCGCCTACGCGACGATGCCCGAATTCTATCGCCGTGTGCGGGCGCTCGGCGTTTCGCGCGAGGAGGCGGTCGCGCGCATGACGTCCGTTCCGGCGCGGCGTTTCGGGATTCGCGGGCGCGGCGTTTTGGAGAAGGGGGCGTTCGCCGACCTGGTCGTCTGGGACGAGGCGTCCTTTGCCGCGAAGGCGACCTACTTGCGTCCGCACCAGTTCTCGGACGGCGTTCGGCTGGTGATGGTCAATGGCGTCGTGCCCTACGCGAACGGCGTGTTCACCGGGCGGCGCGGCGGGCGCTTCCTGGAACGCTAGGCCGCAGCCCGTTGTCAAGGCAAATCCCGCCAACTTTGCTATAATACGCGGCATGAGAATCTTGACCGGCATTCAGCCTTCGGGCAAGCTCCACTGGGGCAATTACTTTGGCGCGATGAAGTCCATGTTCGACCTTCAGGCGAAGGGCGAGAACTTCATGTTCATCGCGAACTACCATGCCATGACGACGGTACGCGACGGGGCAACCCTGCGCGCGGCGACGAAGGACGTGGCGCTCGACTACCTCGCCTGCGGGCTTGACCCGGAGAAGACGGTCATGTACCGCCAGAGCGACGTGCCGGAGGTGCAGGAGCTCGCGTGGTATCTTTCCTGCCTGACGCCGATGGGCCTTCTGGAGCGTTGCCACAGCTACAAGGACAAGCTCGCCCACGGGCTGGAGGCGACGCACGGGCTCTTTGCCTATCCCGTCCTGATGGCGGCCGACATCCTCATCATGCAGGCCGACCTCGTGCCGGTCGGCAAAGACCAGAAGCAGCATTTGGAGGTGACGCGCGACCTCGCGCAGAAGTTCAACAACGCCTATGGCGAGACCTTCAAGCTGCCGGACGCCTACATTCCGGAGACGGTCGCGACGATTCCCGGGACGGACGGGCAGAAGATGTCCAAGAGCTACCACAACACGATCGAGCTTTTCGAGCCGAACGGATCCATCAAGAAGAAGGTGATGGGCATTGTGACGGACTCGAAGACGATGGAGGAGCCGAAGGAGCCGGAGGGGAACTCGATTTACGAGCTCTACAAGCTTTTCGCGACGTCGGAGGAGGTCGCCGACATGGCTGCGCACTTCCGCGCCGGCAACTACGGCTACGGCCACGCGAAGAAGGCGTTGCTTGAAGCGTACCACCGCCTCTTCGACCCGTTCCGCGCGAAGCGCGAAGAGTTGGCGAAGGACGAGGACACGCTGGAGGACATCCTGCGCGCGGGCGCGGAGAAGGCCCGTGCGGCCGCCGCGCCGACGATGGACAGGGTTCGCGCGGCCGTCGGCCTGTGAGGCGCGACCTTCGGAGGTGAGGCGATGGAGGCGCGGGAACGCTATCTGACGTGGATGCGGGCGCGGCTGCCGGATCTGGGCGGCCTCAAAGTCGGCATTGACTGTTCGAACGGCATGGCGGGGCTTCTCGCGCCGTCGCTCTTCCCGACGGCGCACGTCCTCAACGCCACGCCCGACGGGCGGTTTCCCTGCCACTCGCCGAATCCGCTCAAGGCGGAGGCGCGCGAGCAGATCGCCGCGCTCGTGCGCGACCGGGGCCTGGACTGCGGCGTCATCTTCGACGGCGACGCCGACCGCGCGATGTTTGTGGACGAGACGGGGGCCTTTGTCCAGCCGGACTATCTCATCCCCGTCGTCGCGCAGGCGACGCGCGCATTCGTCCGTCCGTCGGCGGCGCGTCCAGTCGTCCTGCATGACGTCCGCACGTCGCGTGGCGCGATCGAGACGCTGCGCGAGCAGGGCTTCGAGCCGGTGATGGTGCCCGTCGGGCACGCCTTCGCGAAGCCGAAGATGCGCGCGCTCGATGCGCTGTGCGGCGGCGAGCTCGCGGGCCACTACTACTTCGGCGAGTTCTTTGGCTGCGATTCGGGCATCCTCGCCGCGATGCGGATCCTCGGCGCGGTCGCGGCGGCGAAGGCGCGCGGCGAGACGTTCTCGGCGCTGATGCGGCCGATCGTCTCGCGCTACGCGAATTCGGGCGAGCTGAACTTCCGGGTCTCCGACAAGGACGCGGCGATCGCGCGCGTTCTCGGCGCGGCCCGCGCGTTTGGCGTCGAAACGGGACGGAGCGAGATCGACGGCGTCCGCCTGGAGTTCGCCGACGGCTGGGTGAACGTGCGCAAGTCGAACACCGAGCCGTACCTGCGGCTTCTGGTCGAGCGGCGGACGGCGGACGGCCTCGCGGATTGGGTCGCGGCTTTGGAGGGCGCGATCCGTGACGCTTGACTTCCATGTCCACTCGACGGCCTCGGACGGGACGTGTTCGCCGACGGAACTCGTCGAGCGGGCGGCGCGGGGCGGCTTCGCGGCGATTGCGCTGACGGATCACGACAACACGGACGGCGTCGCCGAGTTCCTGTCCGCCGGCGCGCGACTGGGCGTCCGCACGGTTGCGGGCATCGAACTGAGCATCGAGCCGGGCGACGGGTTCGACAAGTTCCATCTGCTGGGCCTCGGCATCGATCCGTCGAATGTGGCGTTGCGGGCGTTCCTTCGCACGGTTCTTGACGGGCGCAACGCGCGCAACGAGCGGATTCTCGCGAATTTTCGGCGGCTGGGCATCGAGATGGACGCGGACATCCGCGCCTACGCCCACGGCGACGTCCTGGCGCGGCCGCATTTCGCGCGCTGGCTGCTGGAGCGCGGCTACGTGGCGTCGATCGCCGAGGCGTTCGAGACGTATCTCCTGCCCGAGTCGCCGGCGGCGACGCGGTGCTACGAGGAGCGGTTTCATCCCTCGCAGGAAGAGGCGTTTTCGGTCGTCCACGCGGCGGGCGGGCTGTGCGTCATGGCGCATCCGAGGTACTGGCGGCGGGACTGGAAAGACGTCGGGTGCGACTTCGGCGCGGCGGCGCGCGGGCTGGCCGAACTGAAGGAGAAGGGACTGGACGGCGTGGAGGCGCTCTATCAGGCGAATCGGCCGGAGGAAAACGTCGAATTTGCGCGGATTGCCCTGCGGCTGGGCTTTCTCCTGTCGGCCGGAAGCGACTTCCACGGGGCGAACAAGCCGACGATTCCGCTGGGCATGGAGGTTGACGAATCCGTGGTCGCGCCGTTGCTGGAACGGCTGGCGGAACGGGCGGCCGCCCCCTTGATTTGACCGCCTGAAAAGGGTATAATCAATTGAAATTTGACTCAGGCTGTAACCACAGCGAACTGTAACCACAAAACCAACAAGGAACAGGTACATGGCAAAGAAGATCATGGTTGACGGCAACACGGCCGCAGCCCAAATCGCCTTCGCGTGCTCCGAGGTCGCGGCGATCTACCCGATCACCCCGTCCTCGCCGATGGCGGAGACGTGCGACGAACTCGCCTCGGCGTGCAAGACGAACATCTGGGGATCCGTCCCGTCCATCGTGGAGATGGAGTCCGAGGGCGGCGCGGCGGGCGCGGTTCACGGCTCGCTCACGACCGGCTCGCTCACGACGACCTTCACGGCGTCGCAGGGCCTCCTCCTCATGATCCCGAACATGTACAAGATCGCGGGCGAGCTGGCCCCGACCGTGTTCCACGTCTCCGCGCGTTCGCTCGCGTGCCAGGGCCTCTGCATCTTCGGCGACCAGGGCGACGTGATGGCGTGTCGCCAGACGGGCTTCGCGATGCTCTGCTCGAACAGCGTGCAGGAAGCGCACGACATGGCGATGGTCGCGCACGCCTCCACGCTCGAGTCGAAGGTTCCGTTCCTCCACTTCTTCGACGGCTTCCGCACGTCGCACGAAGTCCAGAAGATCGACGAGATCCCGACCGAGGTCATCCGCGAGATGATCGACGACAAGTTTGTGGATGACTTCCGCAAGCGCGCGCTCGATCCGGAGCATCCGACGATGCGCGGCACGGCGCAGAACCCCGACATCAACTTCCAGGGCCGCGAGAGCTGCGAGAAGTACTACGAGGCGACCCCGGCGATCGTCCAGAAGTACATGGACAAGCTCGCGAAGCTCACGGGCCGCGCGTACAAGCTCTACGACTACGTCGGCGCGCCGGACGCGGAGTACGTCGCCATCGCGATGGGCTCCGGGTGCGACACGCTCCACGAGACCGTTGACGCGCTCGTCAAGGAGGGCAAGAAGGTCGGCCTCGTCAAGGTTCACCTCTACCGTCCGTTCTCGATGAAGGACTTCGTCCAGGCGCTCCCCGAGACGGTCAAGGTCGTCACCGTGCTCGACCGCACGAAGGAGCCGGGCGCGATCGGCGACCCGCTCTACCTCGATGCGTGCGCCGCGATCGGCCAGGCGAAGCAGCAGGGCCTCGTCAAGTACGCCTATCCGAAGATCCTCGCCGCCCGCTACGGCATCGGCTCGAAGGACTTCACGCCGCAGATGTGCGCGAACGTCTTCGCGAACATGGCGGCCGAGAAGCCGCTCGACCGCTACGTCGTCGGCATCGTCGACGACGTGAACGGCCACCAGTACCTCCTCGGCGACGACGGCTTCGTCGTTCCGAAGGGCGACCGCAAGGAGTGCATGTTCTGGGGTCTTGGCGCGGACGGCACGGTCGGCGCGAACAAGAACTCGATCAAGATCATCGGCAACTACACCGAGAACTACGCGCAGGGCTACTTCGAGTACGATTCGAAGAAGTCGGGCGGCGTGACGATCTCGCACCTCCGCTTCGGCTCGGAGATGATTCGCTCGCCGTACTTCATCAACTCGGCGGACTTCACGGCGTGCCACTGCTTCCCGTACCTCGAGAAGTACGACATGCTCAAGGCCGCGAAGCCGGGCAGCGTGTTCCTTCTCGCCTCGCCGTATTCGGCCGCCGAGATCTGGGATCACATGCCGGTCGAGGTCGAGGAGGCGATCATCGCCAAGAAGATTCGCTTCTACGTGATCGACGCGGCGAAGATCGCCCGCGAGAACGGCATGGGCACGCGCACGAACACCGTCCTCCAGACCGCGTTCTTCAAGCTTTCGGGCATTACGCTCAAGAAGGCCGACGGCACGGTTCTCGACCCGATTCAGGTCCTCAAGGACTACGCGACGAAGGCGTATTCCAAGAAGGGCGAGGAAGTCGTCGCGATGAACCACAAGTGCATCGAGGCCGCGTCCGCCGCGATCGAGGAAGTCAAGTATCCGGCGACGGTCTCCGCCAAGGTCGCGAAGATGCCGCCGGCCGTCTCGACCGAGGCGCCGGACTTCATCAAGAACGTCACGGCGAAGATGATCGCGCAGAAGGGCAACGAGTTGCCGGTCTCCGCGATTCCGGACGACGGCACGTGGCCGACGGCGACGACGCAGTGGGAGAAGCGCAATGTCGCGGCGTTCATCCCGCAGTGGGATCCGACCGCCTGCATCCAGTGCGGCAACTGCCTGGCGATCTGCTCGCACGCGGCGATCCGCATGAAGGTCTATCCGGCCGCCGCGCTCGAAGGCGCGCCCGCCACGTTCAAGAGCGTGGACGCGGGCAAGCTGACGCAGAAGTTCGGCGAGAAGGTGACGATCCAGGTCGCGCCGGAAGACTGCATGGGCTGCGAGCTCTGCGTCGTCCAGTGCCCGATGAAGGCGAAGGGCGCGCTCAAGATGGTCGAGCAGATTCCGCTGCGCGAGACCGAGGCCGCGAACTGGAAGTTCTTCCTCTCGCTCCCCGAAGTCGATGCGGCGAAGCTTGACACGAAGAAGCTGCTCGACAGCCAGCTCAAGCGTCCGCTCTTCGAGTTCTCGGGCGCGTGCGCGGGCTGCGGCGAGACGCCCTACGTCAAGCTCCTCACGCAGATCTGCGGCGACCGCCTCCTCATCGCGAACGCGACGGGCTGCTCGTCGATCTACGGCGGCAACCTGCCGACGACCCCGTACTGCCAGCGCGCCGACGGCCGTGGCCCGGCGTGGTCGAACTCTCTGTTCGAGGACAACGCGCAGTTCGGTCTCGGCATGCGCGTGTCGGCGGACAAGCTTCATGGCTACGCGATGGAACTCGTCGGCAAGGCGCTCGCGAGCGAGAAGACGCCGGCGGACATGAAGGCGTGCCTGGAGAAGATCCAGAAGGTCGACCAGTACGACGAGAAGGGCCAGGGCGTCGAGGAGATGCGCGCGCTCGTCACGGAGCTCAAGGGCCATCTCGATGCCGGCTGCGCGGCGGGCTGCACGCTCTGCGCCCAGCTCAAGGCGGTCGCGGACAACCTGGTGCGCAAGTCGGTCTGGATTCTCGGCGGCGACGGCTGGGCCTACGACATCGGCTACGGCGGGCTTGACCACGTGCTCGCGTCGGGCAAGAACGTCAAGATCCTCGTGATGGACACGGAAGTGTACTCCAACACGGGCGGCCAGGCCTCGAAGGCGACGCCGACGGGCGCGATCGCGAAGTTCGCGGCATCCGGCAAGGTGCAGGCCAAGAAGAACCTCGGCCTCATGCAGATGCAGTACAAGAACGTCTATGTCGCGTACGTCTCGATGGGCACCAACCCGGCGGCGACGGTCAAGGCGTTCAACGAGGCCGAGAACTACAACGGCCCGGCGATCATCATCGCGTACGCGCACTGCATCGAGCAGGGTCTTCTGACGAAGACCGGCCCGGCGCACCAGAAGGCGGCGGTGGAGTCCGTCCACTTCCCGCTCTGGACGTACAACCCGACGACGGGCAAGGTGAAGCTCGACTCGGCCGACAAGTCCGACACGGTCTCGTTCGCGAAGAACGCGGTCTCGAAGGACTTGGGCGAGAACCGCTTCCGTCAGCTTGTGAAGAAGGTCGGCGCCGAGAAGGCGACGGAGATGCTCGAGAAGGCGGAAGAGGGCTTCAAGGAGAACTATGCGCTCCTGAAGAAGCTCAGCGAGATGTAAGGTCTCGAACACGGCGGCTGCGGTGCTCCTGCCGCAGCCGCCGAAAGAAGGCGCGACGCGACGGTAATTGACCGAGCGTCGCGCCTTTTGATATACTGCGGGCATGAAGCGGAATGTGAGAGACCTAAGACTAGTTCTCGTCGCGGCCATCGGCACCTCGCCCGCAGTCCTGACGGAAACGGTTTGGGCGTTGGCACATTAGAATTCACCTGTCATCCCTGATGAGATCGTTGTGCTGACGACCCAGACGGGACGTCAGAAACTGGAGCGCGAAGTGATGACGGGCG
>CAYQUI010000008.1:0-43414 GCA_964420685.1 uncultured Lentisphaeraceae bacterium
GAGCGCGACATCTGCCGCCTCGTCCCGCGTTGCCGTTACTGCCGCGTTCCTCTTTGTCGCTCTCTGCACGTTCTCCGCCATCTTCTATCTTCAGCAAGCCTTTTGCCGACGATTATACCAAATCCGAAGGGGCGAAATCCGAAGGGGCGTGCAGGTCAGCCCTCGATTGCGAAGCGGTCGGTGACGAAGGACTTGAGACCGAGACGCGCCTTGATCGTCGCGCCGAGGTAGGCCTGGGCCGACAGGACGTGCGCGTCCGGCAGCAGCGCGGCGAAGTCGCGGGCGCCGTTCTGCATCCCGCCGCCGCCATGCGTCTGAAACAGGCAGACCGTCTTCCCCTTTATGGCGCGGTTCCCTCACGAGGCGGGACGGACGAAGTTCGTCATCTGCCACGGTTCGGGTTGAGGCACGCCAGACGAAAGGCCCTTGACCATCCACGCGAGGTTATGTCCCAACAGACGCATCGTCTGGAGGCCTTCCGCATCCTGTTCAACTTCGCCCGGCACGCGACCATAGGCAATGTTCCAGTACTGCGACCCGGCGACCGGCATGCCGAGGATTCCGTAGAAGAGATTCAGCGTCTGAAACGCCGTGCTCGCGCCGCCGCGACGGCAGACCGCGACGGACGCGGCCGGCTTGCCCCGGAGACGCCCCGCCGCCGAGAAAAAGACGCGCTGCATCACCGCCAGCAAAGCCCCGTTCGGCTGGGCGTAGTAGACGGGCGTGCCGAGAACGAGCGCATCCGCCGCAAGGACTTTGTCAAGAATCGCATTCGCGACATCGTCCGAAAAGACGCACCGCCCCAGTTCCGCGCACTTCCGGCAGGCAATGCAGCCGCGCACGGGCTTCACGCCAATCGGCACGATCTCCGCCGAAACGCCATCCGCTTCAAGGGCGGAAGCGACCTCCTCCAGCGCACGCGCCGTGTTGCCGTTCGCGCGCGGGCTTCCATTGATGAGCACAACCTTCATTCCTCTTCTCCTTTCGCCAGACACAAGGGGCAACCGCCTACGGGTTCACCCATTTCGACTTCGCCAGAACCAGCCCCAAAGGGTCTTCGGATCATCCGTATAGATGCGCCGTCACGCCGTTCTCCGCCGTCAGACCCGCCCAAAGAGCCGCAGCCGCGAACGCCACGGTCGCCAGGCCCGCAAGCCTCCGCCAAGCCCAACCATTCATTTGGACGCCCTCTCCTTTTCCTTGTCCTGAAAGTCGTGGCCGTCCGGCCAGACCGCGCGGCAGTAGATGCCGCTGGGGCAGGCTAGCCCCCGCCCCTCCAAAAGCATCTCGCCCGACTCCAGCGCGGCGGACGGAAAGAGCTGCCCCAGGACGTTCTTCGCGACGATTTCGGAAAGGCCGGGCGTGTGGGACGAGAAGAGGACGAACGCCGGCCTCTCGGACAGAAGATCCCGCACAAGCCCCAGCGTCTCCTGAAGGTCGCGCTCGATCTTGTACATTTCGCCGCCCGCGCCGCGCCCGAACGTCGGCGGATCGAGGATGACCGCCTCGTATCGCCGCCCGCGCCGGATCTCGCGCCGCATGAACTTGTGCGCGTCATCGACGATCCAGCGGATCGGATGGTCGTCAAGCCCGTTCAGCCGCGCGTTTCCGCGCGCCCATTCGACCATGCCCTTCGAAGCGTCGAGATGGCAGACCTCCGCCCCGCCCAACGCCGCCGCCATCGTGCTGCCGCCGGAATACGCGAAGAGGTTGAGGACACGCCCGCGCGCCCGTTCGCGAATCCATTTCCACTGCGCGCGCTGCTCCGGGAAAATGCCGAGATGCCCGAAGTCCGTGCCCCCCAGACGAAAGCGAATGCCCGCCGTCTCAATCGTCCATTCCTTCGGCAGATTCGCGCGGCCATGCCAGCGATTGCCCTCCTCGCGGTCAAAGGACGCATCCGCGCGTGACCAGTCGGCCGCGCCCTTCACCGGCCGCCAAAGAGCCTGCGAGCATGGCCGCGCCAAGACATACTTTCCAAAGCGCTCAAGCTTTCGGCCCTCACCCGAATCTAGGAGTTCATAGTCTTCCATGGTGCAGAATTATACCAAAAAAACGACACCCCTGTAGAAAAGCAAAAAATCCGCATTGTACGCGGATTTTCAAATGACCTTTCCTTCAAATTTGGTGGGCTATAGTGGATTCGAACCACTGACCTCTTCCATGTCAAGGAAGCGCTCTAACCAACTGAGCTAATAGCCCTCAATGGCGTGTAGTATATCAAAATCCGCCGCGCGCAACAAGGGGGGTAAATGACTTTTTCGAATTTTTCTTCTCGCCTCGAAATTGCCTGGATTAGGCATTGCGCGGATGGGCCTTGGCGTAGACGTCGCGCAGCCGCTCGACCGAGACATGGGTGTAGACCTGGGTCGTCGAGAGGGAGGCGTGGCCCAGCATCTCCTGGACGGCGCGCAGGTCAGCCCCTGCGTCGAGGAGATGCGTCGCGAAGCTGTGGCGGAGCTTATGCGGCGTCACGTCCGTCGACAGCCCCGCCTCCACGAGATACCGCTTCATCCGCCGCTCGACAAACGCCCGCGTCAACGGGCCAAGCGCGTCCGAAAGGAAGACGGCCGCCGCACCGTCCGTCCGCGCCCCCGCGCGCGCCGCCGCCGCGCGCAGGGACGTCAGGGCGTCGCGCGCGGGCCGTCCCAGGATGACGAGGCGATCCTTCGCCCCCTTGCCCGTCACGACGAGCGTGCCGCGCGCAAAGTCAATCTCGCCCCACGTCACGGGAAGGAGCTCGCCGATTCGGCAGCCCGTCGAATAGAGCGACTCGAAAAGCGCCTTGTCCCGCCACGCCGCGTACTCGCCGACCGTGCCTTCGGCGAGGTCCCGCAGCGGACACGCGAGAAAGCGCGCGAGTTCCTCGACCGAGAGGACTTTCGGCAGGGTCTTCGCCTTGCGCGGCCCGTGCAGAAGCGCAAACGGGTTGTCGATGAGGACGCCCTCGCGCTGAAGGTAGCGGCAGAACGTGCGTCCGGCCGCCAGCTTGCGACGGACGGTCGTCGCCGTCGCCCCGCCAGAGGAGAACGCGACGAGAAACGCGCGCGCGTCGGCATCGGAAAGCTCTTGCCACGGGTAGGGCGGACGGGCCTCCGCCCCCCATTTCGCCGTCACGAGCTGCGCCAGGTCGGCGGCATACGCCGCGTGCGTGTTCGGCGAGACGTTCTGCGCGGCAAGGAGGTCACGCAGGAAGCCCGCCAGCTGCGGATCGCCGGCCGCGAGCCTATTCGGCGTCGTCCTTGTCATCGCCCGTGCGCAGGCCGAGTTCGGCCGCCTTCGCGGCATAGTCCGGAATCTGGCTGCGGTAGATGGCCGCGACGCGCTTAAGGGCCTGCAGCTGGCGCGGCGAGAGCGAATGCCGCCGCTCGTACTGCTCGGTGAGCGAGGTCACGAACTCGTGGTCGTCGTAGACGCGCTTGCCGCGCTTGGCCTTCGGCCGCCACTCCGTGACCGTGTCGAAGAGCGCAAGGATCTTCGGCACGCCCGGATCGGCCTTCTCGTTCCCGAACCCATCGGGCACAAACGGCAGGAGTCGCGCGCGAATGGCCTCGACGTCGTCGAGCGCGCCCGCGTTTGCGCCGACGGCGCGCGCGAGGATCACGAACTGCTTCATCGAAAGCGCCCGCCCATGCTCGACCTGATCGCGCAGCGACTTGATGAAGGGGTTCTTCTCCATGCCGCCGATGCGATCCATCGCCTCGAAGCAGAACGCGACCAGCTCCGGGTCGGCCTTCGGCGAAAGCGCCGCGCCGGCGGCGAGGCCCGCGTCCCGGAGACGGTCGGCGCAGTCGGCGATCTGGCCTTCGTAGAGAATCGCCATGCGCACAAGGAACTCGAGCTGACGCGCGCTCATCGGACGCTCGCCCTTCTCGAACTGCTCGCGGCAGCTCGTGAAGAACTTCTCGTCGTTGTATTCGCGCTTGCCGACCTTCTTCGGCTCCTTCCATTCGCGGACTTCGCCAAGAAGCGAGAGGACGAGGTCGAACTTCGCGCGATCCGGCGGCGGCACGGGCTTCGGCATCGACTTCAGGAACGCGCAGTAGAACTCGCTGAGCATCTGGTTCATCGGCTCGCCCGACGACTCGACCTTGTCCAGCTCGGCCTCCATCCGCGCCGTGAAGCCGACGGAGAAGAGCGCGTCCATGTTCTTCACGAGCCAGTCGCAGACGAGGACGCCGCGCTCCAGCGGCACGAGCTTCTTCTTCTCGGTCTTCGCGTACTCGCGCATCTTCAGCGTCTCGATCGTCTGCGCATACGTCGACGGACGGCCGACGCCGTTCTCCTCAAGGGCCTTGATGAGCGACGCCTCCGAATAGTGCGACGGGCCTTTCGTCTGCTTCTCGTCGCAGAGCCAGCGCAAGGCCTCAAGGGCATCGCCCGCCACGACGTCGGGCAGGTAGGCGACCTCGTCCGTGTCCTCGTCGTCCTCGCCGTCCTTCGTCTTCTTCTTGAGCGAGAGCTTCATGATCTTGAGGAAGCCCTCGAAGTCGACGGCCGTGGCGGAAGCCGTGAAGAGGTAGGCGTGCGCGATGCCCGGCTTCACCGCCTCGATCGACAGCGTCTTCACGGTCGTCTTCGCGTCCGCCATCTGGCTCGCGACGAACCGCCGCCAGATGAGGTCGTAGAGCTTGAGCGCCGTCGCGTCCATCCCCGCCTCGCCCGCGCGCTTGGGCGAAAGCTCGACGTCGGTCGGGCGGATCGCCTCATGCGCGCCCTGGGCCTCGACGCCGCCCTTCGCCTTCGTGGCGTAGAAGTTGGGCTTCTCGGGGTAGAACTCCGGCCCGCAGAACTTCTCGATGAACGCCTTCGCCGCCGCGCGCGCCTGGTCGGAGACGTTCACGGAGTCCGTTCGCATGTAGGTGATGCGCCCCTGCTCGTAGAGGGCCTGGGCAATCTTCATCGTCTTTCCGGGCGAGAAGCCCAGGACGCTGGAGGCCGTCTGCTGCAGCGTCGACGTCGTGAACGGCGGCAGCGCATGGCGCACCTTCGGCTGGGCCTTCACGTCCGCGACCTTGAGCGCGGCGTTCGCGAGGTCGAGGATGAGGCGGTTGGCGACCTCCTTCTCGCGGATGTCGGGCTTCTTGCCGTCCAGCCGCGCGAGCTTCGCGACGAACGCCTTCGCGTCGCCCGGCTTGCGGGCCTCGACGCCGAGGAGCTGGTAGGTCTCCGGCACGAAGGCGTCGATTTCGCGCTGGCGCTCGACGAGGAGACGGAGCGCGACGGACTGCACGCGCCCGGCCGAGAGCGTCCGGTTGTTCGCGCAGTTCACGTTCTTCCAGAGGAGCGGCGAAACCTTGTAGCCGACGAGGCGGTCGAGGATGCGCCGCGCCTGCTGCGCGTCGACGAGCGGCATGTCGATGTCGCGCGGCGCGGCGACGGCCTTGAGCACGGCCGACTTCGTGATCTCGTTGTACGTGACGCGGCGGAACGGCTTCTCGCCCGCAACGGACTCAAGGACTTCCTTCAGATGCCAGGCAATGGCCTCTCCCTCGCGGTCAGGGTCGCTCGCAAGATAGACTTCGCCCGATTCCTTCACGGCGCGCTTCAACTCGGAAACGACCTTCTCCTTGCCTTCCGAAACGACGTAGGTCGGCGTGAACGTCCACGATTCAGGCCCCGTCTCGACAATCTTGATCGCGCCGTTCTCCTTCGGCAGGTCGCGGATGTGGCCGACGGACGACTTGACGACGAACTCGTCGCCGAGGTACTTTCCGATCGTCTTCGCCTTCGCCGGCGATTCCACAATGAGCAGTTTCTTTTCCATGCCGGGAATTATACCACAATTCGGCAACCCTTTTCAGCCGCCCTGCGGCCGCCGTCAGCCGGGCAGATGCGCGAGCCGGTCGTGCAGCGAGAGCCGGAACGGCAGGTCGAAGCAGAGCGGACGCAGCATCCGGAAGACGCGCCCGGAACGAACGCGAAGCGTCCCCGGGACTTTGCCGCGCCGGACGATTTCGCGGAGGACCTGCACGGGCAGGGCCTCCCAGAGCGTGCGCAGCCCGCCCTCCGGCGTGAGCGAGACGCGGCTCGAAAACGCGGTCTCGCCCGTCGTCCCGTCCACCGCCAGAAGCTCGTAGACGCAGCGCGGACGCGCCTCCTTCGTCATGACGTTCGGCAAGAGGCGGAAGTCGAGATCCAGCACGTCCGCCGCGACAAGCGGCAAGTCCTTCGCCGACTGGATGAGCGTCTTCGGGATCGAAAGCGTTTCCGTGTGCGGCGGCGGATCGGGAATCGCCAGCGGCTCGTCGCGCCACGCCCCCTGCGCATCCTCGACGCGCGCGAAGACGGCGCGCTCGTCCGCGAAGCGAAGCGGGAGGCGCGGATCGCCCTCGACGCGCAGAAAGACGCCGTAGGCCTCCCAGAGGATCTTCGCGACCAGCTCGCGCGCCGGGCCGTCCGCGACGTCCTGCGGCATGAAGCCCGTGTCGTAGCGGAGGGCCTTGGTCGAACCGTCGGCCAGCACGACGAGCTCGAAGTGCGGGAACTCGATCGGCGAGGAATAGAACCCGAAGTTGCCGTCCATCCGCGTGCGCACGAAGTCATGCAGGGTCTGCCAGCCCTCCAAAAGGAGCAGGCGCACCTTGACGGGCTTTCCGTCGCCCTTCATGACCGTGCAGAAGTAGGGGAACGCCGTTCCGCGCGGCTTCACCGCAAAGTTGTAGGGCAAGAGGGCGTCCCAGAGGCCCAGGGCGTCCATCCGCCTGCCAATCGTCTCGGGGTCGTGCTGCATTGTCCCGGCCTCCTTTTAGAAGAACGTCATCTGCCCCGGCATGTCCGAGAGGCGGCGGCGCGGCTTGCGCACGGCCTTCGGCGCATTGACGTCCAGTTCGTTCGCCTCCAGGTTGCGGAGGATTTCGCCCGCGCGCGCCACGACCTCCGCCGGCAGCCCGGCCATCGCGCCGACGTGGATGCCGAAGCTCTTCTCGGCGACGCCCGGCGCGATGCGCCGCAGGAAGACGATGCGCCCGCCCTCCTCCTTCACCTTCACCGTGTAGTTCTTGATGCCCGCGAACGTGTCCGCGAGATCCGCCAGCTCGTGGTAGTGCGTCGCGAAAAGCGTCTTCGCCTTCGCGCCGGCCTTTCCGTGCAGGTACTCGGCGACCGACCACGCGATCGAAATGCCGTCGAAGGTCGACGTGCCGCGGCCGATCTCGTCGAGGACGATGAGCGAGCGCGGCGTCGCGTTGTTGAGGATGTTCGCCGTCTCCTGCATCTCGACGAGGAAGGTCGAGCGCCCGCGCGCGAGGTCGTCGCCCGCGCCGATCCGGGTGAAGACGCGGTCGAGGACGCCAAGGCGCATCTTCGCCGCCGGGACGAACGAGCCGACCTGCGCCAAGACCGCGAGCGTCGCGACCTGGCGGATGTACGTCGACTTGCCGGCCATGTTCGGCCCGGTGATGAGCAGGATCTGGTCGGTCGTCGTGTTGAGGAACGCGCCATTCGGCACGAACGGCTCCGCGTCCGCCAGCTGCTCGACGACCGGATGACGCCCATCGACAATCTCCAGGGCGTCCGAGTCGTCCACCACCGGGCGCACGTAGCCCGCCGCCAGCGCGCGGTCGGCGAGCGCGAGCGTCGCGTCCAGCGCGCCGAGCGCAAACGCCGTCTCCTGGATCTCGACCGTCTTCGCCGCGATCGCCGCGAGGACGTCGCGGTAGAGCCGCTGTTCGAGCGCGACGGCCCGCTCCTGCGCGCCGAGGACCTTCTGCTCGTATTCCTTGAGCTCGGGCGTGACGAACCGCTCGGCCGTCGTCAGCGTCTGGCGGCGCACGTAGTCCGCCGGGGCCTGCGCGGCGAAGCTCTTCGGAATCTCGATCAGGAAGCCAAAGGCCGGCACGTGCTTCACGCGCAGCTTGGCAAGGCCCGTGCGCGCCTGTTCGCGCGTCTGGTACTCGGCAATCCACTGGCGGCCCTGCGTCGCGATCGCGCGCAGCTCGTCGAGCTCGGCCGAATGGCCCGACGCGATGAACCCGCCGTCGGACAGGAGCATCGGCGGATCGGCGGCAATCGCGCGATCGACGAGGGCCACGATCTCGGCCTGGGAGGCCAGCGCGAACCGGACGGGCGCGGCCATGCCCTTCAGCCTCTCCCGAATCTCCGGCAGGGGACGCAGCGACGCGGCCAGCCCCCGCACGTCGCGCGGGTTGGCGCGGCCCGCATCGACCTTGGCGATCAGCCGCTCCAGGTCGCGAACGCCCGAAAGGAGCGCGCGCAACCCCGACAGCGCGGCGCGATCCTCGACGAACGCCGCCACGGCGTCAAGCCGCGCGTTCACGTCCGCCGCGCGCGCAAGCGGCCGCGCGATCCAGCTGCGCAGCATCCGCGCGCCCATCGGCGTCTTCGTGACGTCGAGGACGCCGAAGAGCGACGCCGCCTTCGCGACCTCCCCGACCGGCAGGAGCTGAAGGTGGCGCAACGTCCCCGAATCGAGGACGAGCGCGTCGTCGGACTGGCGCAGACGCACCGTGCGCACATGAGCCAGGGAATGGCGCAGCGTCGTCCCGACGTAATAGAGGAGCGCGCCCGCCGCCGAAACGAGATCGGCCTTTCCCGTGAGGCCGAAGCCGTCGAGCGAGAGAACCTTGAAGTGACGCGTGAGGCAGTCAAACGCCGCATCGAGGGAAAACGTCCAGCGGTTCTCGTCCGTCGCCTGCAGCATCTCGGCGGGCGTCTCGCGCGCCAGCGTCTCGTCAAGCTTCGCCTGCGTGGGGAACTGCTCGACGACGAACTCGCCCGTCGAGAGGTCGAGAAGCGCAAGCCCCAGCCCCGACACGGCGGCGACGTAGTTGTTCGCCGTCTCGTCCAGAAGCCCGTCCTCCGTCACGGTGCCGGGCGTCACGATGCGCGTCACTTCGCGGCGCACGAGGCCCTTCGCGGTCTTCGGGTCTTCGACCTGGTCGCAGAGGGCCGCCGTCTTCCCGGCGCGGATGAGCTTGGCGAGGTAGGCGTCAAGCGCGTGATACGGCACGCCGCACATCGGCTGGTCGTTGCGATGCGTGAGCGTCGCGCCGAGAATCGGCGCGGCGACAATCGCGTCCTCACCGAACATTTCGTAGAAATCGCCGAGGCGAAACATGATAATCGCACCCGGTGGCACCTCGCGCTTGATCGCGAGGTACTGTCTCATCATTGGCGTCAATTCAGCGGCCATTCGTCTCTTCCAAAGAACCCCTAATAAACTGGTAAAGAACCGTGGCGCAAAATTATACCAAAAAACGGCCGCGCGCGTGACACGGCGCGCGCGGCAGACGCGAAATCTTCGGCGACGCTATTTCGCCGCGCCGGACGCGAGCGAGCCGACAGCCGCCCGAAGCGCCTCGACCATTTTCGCGGGGTCGGTTTCGCCCCCGACTTTCGCCTCCATCGGACACGACGCGCTCAGGTCGCGGTTCAGGATCTTCGGCACGAGCCGTTCGGCCGTCGCCGCGACGCCGTGCGCCTCCAAGAGCGCCTTGGCGTCCTCGCCCATGAGAAGGCCGTGGACGCGCCGCGCCTTCCCGACGACCGCGACCGCCGCCGCCGCGCGTCCGATCACCTTGTCCACGACAATCGCGTGACGCAGCGCGCCCGCGTCCAGAAGCGAGAGAACGGGCCGCAGTCCCCGTCCCTCCGCGCGCGCGCCGATGACGCCGTCACGCGCCGTCACGGCCGCCGCGTCGCCGCGCCGCACGAGCGCCGCCATCTCCGCCACAAGGTCGGCCTCGACAAACGGGCGCACCACGCGCTGCCGCTCAAAGCCCTTGACGAAGATCGCCGGCAGCGGACGCGACGGGCAGACGTGCTCGCACGCGCCACAGCCGATGCAGAGGTCGCGGTTGACGACGGGGAATCCGCCGACGAGCGTAATGGCCTTGACGGGGCACTTGCGCTGGCACGCCGTGCACGGAACGTCCTTCGTCGCGCGCAGGCAGCGGTCTTTCTTCCAGATCGCGTGGCCCATGTGCACGTCACGCCGCGCCACGTGGTCGAGGACGCGCAACGCCCCCGCCGGACACGCCGCCGCGCATTTCTGCGGACACGCCAGCCGGCAATACGACCGGCGGAAGTCCATCTTCGGCTGGCCGAAGGTCGCCAAGGACGTCGAGGGCACGAGGCACTTTTCGGGACACGCCGCCACGCAGGCGTCGCACCCGACGCAGAGGCGGCCGAACAGCGCGCGGTCGACCGCGCCCGGCGGCAGGACGTCCGCCGGACGCGCCGGCACGCCCGGCAACGAGACGGGCGAGAATCCGCCGTCCACCGTCTTCTCGCCAAGCTCCGCCGCCGCGAGGAGGCCGAGGCCATGCAACGTCTCGCGCCGCGTCACGCCGTCCGCCGTGTCCGCCGCCGTCTTCGACCGTGCGGCAAAGCACTTCCGGCACGTCCCGCACCCGTCCTTCAAGTCAATCTTGTTCGGACGCCGCGCGCCGCGCGCAAAGAGATTGAAGAGCGTCCCCACCGGGCAGACCCAATTGCACCACGTGCGCCCCGAACCGAGGGCCGCGAGCGTCAGCACGGCCGCCGCGAGGAGAAGCCCCGGCAGGAAGCCGACGAGGGCCTTTCCGAGAATCGAATACGGCGTCAGCGCCCAGCCGAGCGCGCCAAGGCCGCCCGCGACCAGCCCCGCCGAAACGGCGAAGACGCTCCAGCGGACGAGGCGCTGCACGCGCGTCTCCGGCAGGCGCGTGCAGACGCGCCGCACGTGCGTCTTCGGGTGCACGAGCGCATGGACGACGCTTTGCAGGACGCCGAGCGGACACAGCCATGCGCAGAAGAAGCGTCCGACGAGCGGCGTCAGCAGGAGGACGACCAGGAAAACGAGCGTCGGCGTCGGCTGAAGGCGCAGGGCCTTCGCCGTCGGCAACCCGTAGAACGCGCCGCATGCGGCGGCGAGGGACAGGAGCGCCACAAGGCGCAGAAGCGTCTTCTTCATTTCGCCACCTCCTGATTCTTCAGTTCGTCAATCCAGGCGTCGATCGCCGCGATCTCGCGCGGAATGTCAATCGACTGCGGACAGTGCGGCGAGCAGCGGCCGCATCCCGTGCAGTGATCGGCGCGGCGCAGCTCCTCCGGAACCGCCTTGGCGTAGTCCCGCAGAATCTCCTTCGCGGACGGCTTCGTCTTCGCGGTGAGGACGGCGTTGCGGACGTTCAGCAGCGAGACGATGTCCAGCCCGTAGGGGCACGGCATGCAGTAGTTGCAGCCGTTGCAGGGAATCGTGTTGAGCGTCAGCAGACGCTGGGCCGCGCGTTCGAGCGCGGCGAGTTCGGCGGCGGAGCACGGCTTGAGCGGCGAGAACGTCGCGAGGTTCTCCTCGATGTGCTCCGTGCGCGTCATGCCCGAAAGGACGGTCAGCACCTTCGGGAACGAGCCGCAGAAGCGGAACGCCCACTTCGCGAGCGTCGCCTCCGGATCGAGCGGCGTCAGCTCCTGGGCGAGCGCGTAGTTGTAGCGCGCGAGGCGCCCGCCGAGAAGCGGCTCCATGATGACGACGGGGATGTTCCGCTTCGCGAGCGTCTCATAGAGGTATTCGGCGTTGAGGTTGCGCGCGTTCACCTCCTTCGCGTGCCGCCAGTCGACGTAGTTCATCTGGATCTGAACGAAGTCCCACTTGTACTTGTCGTGGTGTTCGATGCACCAGTCGAAGGCCTTCGGGTCGCCGTGGTAGGAGAAGCCGAGGTTTCGAATGCGTCCCTGCGCGCGCAGGTCGGCGCACCAGTCGATCGCGCCGTTTTCGACGTAGCGCTGCGCGAACGTCGAGAAGTCCTTGCCGTTGCCGACGGAGTGGAGGAGATAGTTGTCGACGTAGTCCGTCTGGAGGGCCTTGAGCGAATTCTCGAACATTTCCCTGCAGGCCGCCAGCGGATACTGCTGGGGCGCGAAGTTCGAGAGCTTCGTCGCGACGATGTAGTCCTTGCGCGCGTAGCCGCTCGCCTTCAGGGCCTTGCCGAGGGCGGCCTCGGACTCGCCCCGGCAATAGGCGGGCGACGTGTCGAAGTAGGTGACGCCGCCGTCGAGCAGCATCTTGACCTGTCGGTTCAGGAGTTCCTGGTCAATGGGCGAATCCGAATACCCCTGCCCCGCCCAGCGGTTGGCGTGTCGGCCGTCCACCGTCGCAAGGCGCATCGCCCCGTAGCCGAGGAGCGACACCTTCTTTCCGTCCAGCGTGTAATGTGTCGTCATGTCGTTTCTCCTTGTTTGCCGTCACAGCCCGAGACGACGCCCGCCCACACCCGTCTTCATCCGGGCGCAGACGGACTGAACGCGCGCGACGAGGCCTGCGGCCTTCCGCGCGTCAGAAGTCGAGGTTGCGCACGTTGAGCGCGTTGTCCTCGATGAACCTGCGGCGCGGCTCGACCTCGTCGCCCATGAGGAGCGTGAACATCTGGTCGGCCTTCACCGCGTCTTCGAGTTTCACGCGCAGCATATGGCGCTTCTCGGGGTTCATCGTCGTGTCGTAAAGCTCGTCGGCGTCCATTTCGCCCAGGCCCTTGAAGCGCATGATCGTGAGACCCTGCTTGCCGTGGTTGCGCACGTCGTCGAGGAGCTTCACGAGCGGCCCGTTCGCCGTCGGCGCATTCGTGCCGAACCAGTCCTCGGCCGCGTAGCCGAAGCCGGAAAGCGACGAGAACTGCTTCTTGAGCATCGACGCGCCGGAGCCCTGCGCCGACTCGTCCTTCAGGAGCGCGGCCGCGTCGAACCCGCGCTCGGCGACCATCTTCGCCGTCGCCTCGATCTCGGCGAGGAGGACGAGGAGCGCGCGCGCGCGTTCCTTCTCAAGCGGCGCGCCGTCCTTCCCCGGCACCTCGAAGTCGTCAAGCCCAAGCGTCAGAAGCCTCTCGGTGAGCTCGCCGTCCGTGAGGACGTACTCCGTCTTCTTCTTGCGCTCGACCTTGTAGAGCGGCGGCTGCGCAATGTAGACGTAGCCCTTCTCGATCAGCTCGGGCATGCGCCGGTAGAAGAACGTCAGGAGGAGCGTGCGGATGTGCGCGCCGTCGACGTCGGCATCGGTCATGATGACGATCTTGTGGTAGCGGGCCTTCGACACGTCCCACTCCTCGCCGAAGCCGCAGCCGATCGCCGTGATCATCGTGCGCACCTCGTTGTTCGCGAGCATCCGGTCGATGCGCGCCTTCTCGACGTTGATGATCTTGCCGCGAAGCGGCAGGATCGCCTGCGTCGCGCGGTTGCGGCCCTTGCACGCCGAGCCGCCGGCCGAATCGCCCTCGACGAGGTAAAGCTCGGTCTTCGACGGGTCGCGCTCGGAGCAGTCGCGCAGCTTGCCGGGGAGAGAGAGGCCGTCCATGACGCCCTTGCGGCGCGTCGATTCGCGGGCGGCGCGCGCGGCCTCGCGGGCGCGGTTCGCCAGAAGCGTCTTCTCGATGACCGTCTTCGCGACGGCGGGGTTCTCCTCGAAGAACGTCATCAGCTTCTCGGAGACGATGCCCGAGACGATGCCGTCGACCTCGCCGTTGCCGAGCTTCGTCTTCGTCTGGCCCTCGAACTGCGGCTGGGGAACCTTCACGCTCACGACGACCGTCAGGCCCTCGCGCATGTCGTCGCCCGTCAGCGTGGCGAGCTCTTTCTCCTTGATGAGCCTGTTCTTCTCGCCGTAGCCCTTGACCGTCGCCGTCAGCGCGCGACGGAAGCCGGAGAGATGCGTGCCGCCCTCGACCGTGTGGATGTTGTTGCAGTACGTCTGCTCGATCGTCGCGTACGTGTCGGTGTACTGCATCGACACCTCGGCCTGGATCGTGTACGTGCCGTCCAGGCGCGCGCACTCGCGCTGGCCCTCGAAGTGGATGACGGGCGAGAGCGGCGTCTTGTTCGCGTTGAGGTAGCCGACGAACGCGTCGATGCCGCCCTCGTAGTGGAACGTCTCCTCGAAGAACTTGCCGTTCTCGTCGCCCTCCTCGTCCTTGAAGTGGATCGTCACGCCCTTGTTGAGGAACGCGAGCTCGCGCAGGCGCGCGGCGAGGATGGCGGCCTTGAACTTGCGGCAGGTGAAGATCGTGTGGTCGGGGAAGAACGTGACGGTCGTACCCGTCTCGTCGCCGCACGGCGCGACGACCTCCAGCGGCTTCGTGACGTGGCCACGCGAGAACTCGATGTGGTGCAGCTTGCCGCCGCGCTTCACGTCGACCTTCATCCAGTCGGACAGCGCGTTCACGCACGAGACGCCGACGCCATGGAGGCCGCCCGAGACCTTGTAGTTCGAGCCGTCGAACTTGCCGCCCGCGTGGAGGACCGTGAGGACGACCTCGATCGCCGGCTTGTGCTGCGTCGGGTGCATGTCGACCGGGATGCCGCGCCCGTTGTCGCGCACGGTGAGCGACCCGTCGCGGTTGATGATGACGTCGATGAGCGAACAGTAGCCGGCCAGCGCCTCGTCGATCGAGTTGTCGACGACTTCGTAGACGAGGTGGTGATAGCCGCGCTCGCCCGTGTCGCCAATGTACATCGCGGGACGCTTGCGCACCGCCTCCATGCCCTCCAGGACCTGAATGTTTTCCGCGTTGTAGCTGCCGTTCTGTTCCTCTGCCATTCCGATTGTCTTTCTCTGGAAATCCTGCCTCTTTTCTACCCGCGTATTATACCAAAAAACTGCGGTTTACGGACGAAACAACGTCAGATGCAGTAGTCGAGAACCGCCCCCGACTGCGGGGCGCGGCGCAGGATCGACGCGAGCGTCACCTTCGCGAGCGTCGCCGCGAAGGAAGCGTTGACGTCCGCCCACACGCGCCGCGCAAGACAGGCTTCCTGGCGCGGACAGGGCGGCGCGTCCGGCAACAGGCAGTCCAGGATGGCCAGAGGCCCCTGGACGGCCTCGACGACGTCCAGGAGGCGAATGTCGTCAGGGCTCATCGCCAGCCGGAAGCCGCCGACATTGCCGCGCACGCTGCGCAGCAGCCCCTTGCGGCGAAGCTGCACGACGATGCGCGAGAGGAACTTTTCGGAGATCTGCTGGGCCTGGGCAATCGCCGCGCCCGTGCGCGGCGTCTCGCGCGACGCCTGCACGGCCACGTCCAGAAGGATCCGCAGCGCGTAGCGCGCCTTGGCGGAGACCTTCAGGGCCTTCTGCGCGCACGCGGCGGACGAGGTACCCTCCCGCGCCATGACCGCCTCAGACCATGCCGCCGTTGACGGAGATGACCTGCCCCGTCACGTAGGCCGACTCCTCGCCCGCCAGCCAGGCGACGCAGTTGGCGATGTCCTCGCCCGTGCCGAAGCGCTTCAGCGGAATCGACTCGGCGTACTGCTTCTTCAGCTCGTCCGGCAGCTTGTCCGTCATCGCCGAGACGATGAAGCCGGGCGCGACGGCGTTGCAGCGGATCTTGCGGCTGCCGAGTTCCTTCGCGACCGTCTTCGTGAGCGCGATCACGCCGCCCTTCGACGCCGTGTAGTTGGCCTGGCCCGCGTTGCCGGTGATGCCGACGACGGACGTGATGTTGACGATCGAGCCGCCGCACGGCGCGCCGTCCTCGCCCTTGTTCTTCATCATCGGCCGCGCCACGGCGCGCGTGAAGAGGAACGTGCCCTTCAGGTTGATGTCCACGACGAGATCCCAGTCCGCGTCGCTCATGCGCATCAGCAGCCCGTCCTTCGTCACGCCCGCGTTGTTGACGAGAATGTCGACCCGGCCGAACCGCTCCAGCGTCGCCTTGACGCAGGCCTCCACCTCGGCCGCGTTCGAGACGTCGACCTTCTGGCAGAGCGCCGCCCCTTCGCATGCGTCAATCGACCGCGCGACCGCGACGACCGTCGCGCCCGCGTCGGCGAGCCGCTTCACGATGGCCGCGCCAATGCCGCGCGACGCCCCGGTCACGATCGCGACCTTGCCCTTCAAAGACGCGCCCATGTCACAGCACCTCCAGCGTTGCGTCGAGCGACGCGAGGTCGGCGACGTTCGCCGTCTTCAGCGTCGCGTCGATCTTCTTGACGAGGCCCGACAGCACCTTGCCGGGGCCGAACTCGACGAACGTGTCGCAGCCGAGCGCCTGCGCCGCCGCGACGTCCGCCGCCCAGTTCGTCGTGCCCGTGACCTGTTCGAGCATGAGCGCCTTGATCGCGCCCGGATCGGACGCATGCGGCTTGCCCGTCACGTTCGAGAGGACGGGGAACTTCGGCGCGCGGAACGTGAGGCCGTCCAGGACGGGCGCGAGCTTTTCGCGCGCCGGGGCCATGAACGGCGAGTGGAACGCGCCGGCCGTCGCGAGCGGAATCGCCCGCTTGATGCCAAGCTCCTTCGCCTTCGTCGCCGCCGCCGCAATCGCATCCTTCGAGCCGGAGAGGACCTGCTGCGCCGCCGAGTTGACGTTCGCGACCGTGCAGCCCGTCGCGTCGCAGAGGGCCGCGAGCTGGTCGGGCGTCGCGCCGACGATGGCGATCATCCCGGAGGGCGTTGCCGCGCAGGCCTCCTGCATGAAGCGACCGCGCGCCTCGAGAACCGTCAGCGTCGCGTCGAAGTCGAGGACGCCCGCCGCGCAGAGCGCGCCCCACTCGCCGAGCGAAAGGCCCGCCGCGCAGGCGAAGTCCGTCGGACGCCGCTTCTGGAGCGTCACGTAGGCCGCGTAGCTCGTCACGAAAATCGCCGGCTGGCAGACGTTCGACTTCGTCAGTTCCTCCGCCGGGCCTTCAAAGCAGATCTTCTTCAGGTCGAAGCCGAGGACGGCGTTCGCCTTGTCGAAGAAGCCCATGATCTCGGAATCCGCCTCGGCGAAGTCCTTGCCCATGCCGGGGACTTGCGCGCCCTGTCCGGCAAAGATGCAGCATTTGCTCATGTTCTGTCTACCCTTTCGTCTTTTGAGTTCAAGCGTCCGTAGTATACCACAAACCCCGCCCGCGCGAAACCCCGCGCAAAGCCGGGGTGGCCCACGGCACAATGTGGTATAATTTCCCCGTCAGTCTGATTTGTTTCACAAACAAGGAGAGAATCCATGGCGATTTCACGACGGGAATTCATCCAGGCCTCAGCGGCGTTCTGCGCCACCCGGTGCCTGGCGCAGCCGACGGCGGCGGCAAACGACCTTTCGCTCACGGTCTGCAAGTACGGCGAGGCGGTCATCACGGAGAGCATGGCCTTCCGTGGCGGGGACAAGGACAAGTTCATCCCGATTTCCCTCCTGTTCCACCTGATCCGCCTGCCGGGCCACGTCATCCTGGCGGACGCTGGCTGCGACTCGTT
Source organism: uncultured Lentisphaeraceae bacterium (assembly GCA_964420685.1). GTDB lineage: Bacteria > Verrucomicrobiota > Kiritimatiellia > RFP12 > UBA1067 > UBA1067. The sequence goes on from CAYQUI010000008.1 coordinate 17,168, forward strand.
CACCCTCTTCGGCCGCGCCGCCACGAAGTTCGTCAAGCCCGCCGACCTGCTCCGCCGACGCGGCATCCGTCCGGAGGACGTCACGGACATCCTCATCTCGCACCACCACTCCGACCACATGGAGAGCGTGACGTCCTTCCCCCAGGCGCGCCTCGTCATCCACCGAAACGAAGCGAAACACGGCGCGGGCTACCTCAAGAACCATCGCGGCGAAATCGTCCGATTCGACGACGCGATCTCGCTCTTCGGCGGCCGTCTCTCCATGACGCGCGTCGGCGGCCACACGTCCGGCTCCAGCCTCGTGCTCATCCCGCGCGGGCCGAAGACGGTCGTCCTCGCGGGCGACGCCTGCTATCTCGGCGCCTGCCTGACCCAGCGGCGGCCGACGGGCGCAACGGGCAACCTCGCGGAAAGCCAGGCGTTCGTCGACACCTACTCCGCGCCAAACTACATCGTGCGCCTCTGCCACGACCCGGACGTGCTGCCGGGAACCAACGGCTTTCTGGACGTGTCGATCTGACCGCCGTCCCCACGCGGCGCGGCTCACTGCGCGAGATAGCCGCCGTCAACCGGCAGGTTCACGCCCGTGACGAACGAGGCCGCGTCCGACAGCAGGAAGCAGATCGGGGCGGCCACCTGCGCCGGCTGGCCCAGCCCCAGCGGCTGACGCTTCAACAGCGCCGCCGCGTCGCCCAAACGCCCCGCCCCCGCCGCGAACATCGGCGTCTCGACGTTGGACGGGCACACGGCGTTGACACGAATGCCGCGCGGCGCCAGTTCGGTCGCGAGCGCCCGTACGCTCGCCGACAGCGCGCCCTTGGCCGCGCAGTAGACCGCGCCGCCGCTCCAGCCGACGACGGCCGACACGCTGGAGACGGCCACCGCCGAAAACGTCTTCGCCCGAAACTGCGGACGCGCCAGATGCTTCATCAGCTCGGCAAAGGCCAGCGCGTTGACGCGCAGCGCGGCTTCCGCCCGCCCCACGTCAAACCCGGAAATCGGCTCGATCGGACACACGCCCGCGACATGCGCCAGCCCGTCCAGCGGCGCGCCCTGCGAAAGAAGCTCGCGGAGAAAGCCCGAATCCGTCACGTCGCCGGGGATCACGCAGTGGCCGCCGCCCGCGCACAGACGGCGCGTCGCCTCCAGCTCGTCCGCCCGCCGCGCCGTCAGGACGACCTGCGCGCCCAGCTCGGCCGCCAGAATCGCCGTCGCCCGGCCGATGCCACTCGAAGCCCCCGTGACGAGGATGCGCTTGCCCGCGAGCGAAAAGTCGGCTGCCGTCATGTCCCGTGCCCGTTCCTTGAAAGCGTTTTCGCGCGCGGCCTACTTGCCCATGCCGAAGAGGCGGAGCGCCGCGCGGAAATCCGCCGGCAACGGCGCGTGGGCCTTGATCTCGGCGCGCAAATCGAGCGGATTCGACAAGGTCAGCGTCGAGGCGTGCAGCATCTGGCGCGGCACCTGCAGGAGACGCGGATCGCGCGCGCGCTTGAGCCCGAAGACGCGGTCACCGACAATCGGGAACCGGACGGACGCCAAGTGCCGCCGAATCTGGTTCGTGCGGCCCGTCTCGATCCGAATGCGCAGGAACGAGGCATCTGCCGACGCGCCCTCGCGCGAAACGCGCGAAACGGCGGGCTGACCGTCGATCGGCGCGTCGATGACCTGATGGGCATACGGGAAGCGGCCGACGACGACGGCGTGGTAGATCTTTGACACCTTGTGCGTCTTGAACACCTCGACAGCCGCAAGGAACGCCGCATGGCTCTTCGCGAACAGGAGACACCCCGTCGTGTCGCGGTCAAGACGATGGACGGCTTCCAGCGTCGGGATTTTCTCCTGCACGCGCAGAATCGCCTCCGCGCTCTTCGGGTCGTCGCAGCTGACGACGCCCGCCGGCTTGTCGCAGACGAGATAGTTTTCGTCCGACCACAGAACGCGGACATGGCGGCGGGCCGCCGGCGTGGCGGACGGCGTCGCCGCTCCCTCCGCGCGATTCGAGGCCGCGCCCTGCCGCTGCGCGCCCTTGACGACGGCCGTCGGAATCTCGACGAGGTCGCCCGTCTGGAGCGCATAGCGCGCAATCCAGACGCACTTGCGGTTCACCCAGACGTTCCGCCCGTCAATCGCCGCCTTGGCCGCACGGCGCGACAGCGCGAACTTCTGCGCGAGAAAGTCCTGAAGAAACTTCGGATCCGGCTTGTTGACCGTCAGCGCGGCGAGTCCGGCCGCATGTTGGGGAGCGCGTCTCATGTCACGAAACCTTCTGGATGCTGCCGACGACGCCGACGATGCGACGGCCATGGCCGTTCGGCGCGAGGACGATTTCAAGTTCTTCCCGGTCGTCGCCGTCGCCCTCGGCGACGAGATTCGTCACCGTCTTCTCGCCCGCGAGCGCCTTCTGGAAATTCGCCGGCAAGGGCGCGTCGCACATGAAGTCCGAAAAGACGTGCCGCCGCGCCGCCGCAGCGTCCGAAAGGCCGAAAAGCGCGCAGAACGCCGCGTTCGCCTCCGTGATCGCCCCATTCTCCGCGCAGGCGAAAAGCGCCGTCTGCGCGATCTCGAAGGCGTTCGCCTTGGCGCGGAACATGTTCATGTACGCGCGGCGACGCTCGACGTTGCGGATCGTGAAGATGAGGTCGCCGGGGTTCATGAGGTCGATGCAGGAAACCGCGACTTCGCAGGCGATGCGCTGCCCGTCCTTCGCGACGCCGTTCGCGTCGATGACGACGTGGTGGTCGCCCTCCAGCCCCTTGCGGATGCGCGCGACGACGTCGGACTTGAGACCGGGAATGTAAAGGGAGATCGGCTCGTCGAGAACCTCATCCGGCTCGCGGCCGAAATACTCGACCGTGCGCGGGTTGACCTCAAGGATGTGCCCGTTCGGATCGGTGATGACCACGGCGTCGTACATGCCGCCGAGGAACTGCCGAAAGAGGGAACGGCGGTCTTTTGGGACGAAAAGTGCCATAACTTCTTGAAATTATACCAAATCAGACAATCAGCATGCAATCGCCATAAGAGAAGAACATGTAATTCGCCCGCACGGCGAGCGCGTAGGCGCAAAGCATGCGTTCGCGTCCCGCAAGAGCCGAGACCATCATGAGGAGCGTCGACTGCGGCAGGTGGAAGTTCGTGAGCATGCCGTCGCAGACGCGGAAGCGGTACGGCGGATAGATGAAGATGTTCGAGGCCCCCGAACCCGGGAGAACGAGAGGTCGAGAGGCTTGGGGCTTAGGAGGTTGGTTTTTTTGAGGGGCGGGAACTTGGGATTCCGAGGCCGCCGCAACCGTCTCCAGCGTCCGCACCGTCGTCGAGCCGACGCAGATGACGCGCCCGCCGCGCGCCTTGCAGGCGTTGATTGCGTCCGCCGTCTCGGGCGGCACGGTAAACGCCTCGAAGTCCATCTGATGATCCTCGATGTCGTCCGCCTTGACGGGGCGGAACGTGCCCGGCCCGACGTGCAGCGTGACGGCGACGCGCTTCACGCCCTTCGCGTCGAGCGCGGCGAAGATCTCCGGCGTGAAGTGCAGGCCCGCCGTCGGCGCGGCGACGGAGCCGACCTCGCGCGCGTAGATTGTCTGGTAGCGTTCGCGGTCTTCCTTCTCCTCCTCCGCCGTGCCTTCGCGCTTCACGTAGGGCGGCACGGGCGTGTGGCCGAACTCGTCGAGAAGATCCATGAGCGGCCGCGCGCACGCGAACTCGACCTGCCACATGCCGATGCCGGAGAGCGGCTTCTGGAGCGTCGCGGTCAGCTCGCCGTGCGGGCCGAACGACGCGACCTGCCCGACGCGGCACTTCCGGCCCGAACCGACGATCACGTTCCAGCGCAGGGAATCCTGCGCCGCCGTCATCGAGGGGCGTTCGTCGTCCGCGTCCATCGGCGCGGCGTTGACCATCAGCATCTCGACGGCGCCGTGCGTGTCGGGCCATTCGCCCAGGAGACGCGCGGGAAAGACCTTCGTGTCGTTGACGACGAGGAGGTCGTTCGGCGTGAGGTAGTCGACGATGTCCGCGATGTGGCGATGCTCGATGACGCCCGTGTCGCGGTGGAGAACCATCATCTTCTCCGTCCCCCGGCGCTCGGCGGGATGCTGCGCAATCAGCCGTGCGGGAAGCGGATACCAGAACTGGCGTGTCTTCATGGCGAAGCCGTTCGAGGCCAATCAGTTCGCGAAGAGCTTCGCGAGCTTTTCGAGCTGCCGAACCTTCTCCTGATTCTCCTGGAGCTTGCGGCGCGCCTCGGCGACGACGGCCTCCGGCGCGTGCGCGACGAAGTTCTCGTTCGCGAGCTTCGCCTCGCTCGACTTGATGAAGCCCGCGAGCTTCGCGAGTTCGCCCGCAATGCGCTTCGACTCCGCCGCCTTGTCCACGAGCCCTTCCAGCGAGAGATAGACCGTGCCGAACTTCGTGAGCTTCGACGGCATCGCAAGGTCGCTCCCCGCCGCGACGAACGCGACCGACTCCGCGCGCATCGCCTTGGCGAGCGACGCCGTCTCCGCCTGCGCCGACGGGTCGTCCGTCGCGACCGTCACCTTGACGAACGCGGCCGGCGGCACCTTGTATTCGGCGCGGAGCGCACGCACGGCGGTAATCGCCTCGCGCTTCGCGTTGACGAAGTCGTAATTCGCCGGCGTCGCGCCCCATGCCGCGAGGTCGGCCGCCGCAAAGCCCTTCGGGAACTCCGCCAGCATGATCGTCTCGCCGTCCTTCAGGAAGCCGAGCTGGTGCGCGACCTCCTCGGTCACGAACGGCATGTACGGATGCAGGAGACGGAGGGCCTTCCAGAAGACGTCGCGCAGGATCGCGACGGACGCGGCCTTGTTCGGCGAGTCCTTCACGAACTCGACGTAGCCGCCGCAAAGCTGATCCCAGAAGAAGTCGTAGACCGCGAGCGCGCCGTCCTGGATGCGGTACTGCGAGAGGATGTCGTTCACCTTCTTGCAGGCGAGGTCGGCCGCATAGAGGATGTGGCGGTCGTCGGACGAAAGCGCCGACGCGGCATCCCACGTCGCCCGCGCGCCCGTCTCCTTCTCCACGGCCGCTTCCTGCATTTCGAGGAACTTCGCCGCGTTCCAGATCTTCGTCGTGAAGTTTCGGCCGATCTCGAACTTCTCCTTGTTCACCTTCGTGTCGCATTCGAGCGAGGTGATGAGCGCGATCGAGAACCGGAGCGCATCCGCCGAATACTGGTCGATGAGCTCAAGCGGGTCAAGCGAGTTCCCCTTCGACTTCGACATCTTCGAGCCGTCCGCCGCGCGGACGATGCCGTGGATGACGATGTTCTTGAACGGCGGCTTCTTCATGAAGTGGAGGCCCGCCATCATCATGCGCGCGACCCAGAAGAAGATGATGTCCTGCGCCGTCACGAGGTCGGTCGTCGGATAGTAGTACGCGAGATCCTTCGTCTCCTCCGGCCAGCCGAGGGTCGAGAACGGCCAGAGCCACGAGCTGAACCACGTGTCGAGGACGTCCTCGTCCTGCACAAGGTCGTCGAGCGTCAGCGTCGCGTCGCCCGTCTTCGCCCGCGCGGCCGCGAGCGCGGCTTCGGCGCTCTCCTCGACGAAGACGAGGTCTTCCGCGCCCTTTCCGTCCTTCAGATACCACGCCGGGATTCGATGCCCCCACCAGAGCTGGCGGGAAATGCACCAGTCCTGGATGTTCTCCATCCAGTTGAAGTAGATCTTCGACCAGCGATCGGGAACGAAGCGGACTTCGCCCGACTTCACGGCGGCGATGGCCGGCTCGGCGAGCGGCTTCATCTTCACGAACCACTGCTTCGAGAGGCGCGACTCGACGACCTCGTGGCAACGGTAGCAGTGGCCGACCTGGTTGTCGAGTTCCTCAATGTGGTCAAGGTAGCCGCCCGCCTCCAGGTCGGCGACGATGGCCTTGCGGCACGCCCAGCGATCCAGCCCCTCGTACTTCGCGCCGGCGAGCGCGTTCATGTGCGCGTCGTCGGTCATGACGTTGATCTCCTCAAGGCCATGGCGCTTGCCGACGAGGAAGTCGTTCGGGTCGTGCGCGGGCGTGATCTTCACGATGCCCGTGCCGAATTCGCGATCCACGTAGTCGTCGGCGATGACGGGAATCTCGCGGCCCGTCAGGGGCAGGACGACGTTCCGCCCGACAAGCGCGGCAAAGCGCTCGTCCTTCGGGTTCACGGCGACGGCCGTGTCGCCGGGAAGCGTCTCGGGGCGCGTCGTCGCGAGGAGGATGTAGTCCTTGTTCCGTTCGCCCGTCACGCCCGCCGCCGAACCGGCGACCGGGTAGCGCAGATACCAGAAGTGCCCGTGGTTCGGCTCGTGCTCGACCTCGTCGTTCGCGAGCGCCGTGCCGCAGCGCGGACACCAGTTGACGATGTAGTTGCCCTTGTAGACGAGCCCCTCGTCGAAAAGCTGCTTGAAGACCTTCGTGACCGCCCGCGAGCAGCCCTCGTCGAACGTGAAGCGCTCGCGCTGCCAGTCCGTCGAGTTGCCGAGCATGCGCTGCTGGTGGACGATCGTGCCGCCGTACTGCCGCTTCCACTCCCAGACGCGGTCAAGGAACTTCTCGCGGCCGAGATCCTGACGACGCTTGCCCTCCTTCTTGAGGGCCTTCTCGACGACGTTCTGCGTCGCGATGCCGGCGTGATCCGTGCCCGGCAGCCAGAGCGTGTTGTAGCCCGACATGCGCCGCCAGCGCACGAGGATGTCCTGAATCGTCTGGTTGAGGGCGTGGCCCATGTGCAAGATGCCCGTCACGTTCGGCGGCGGGATGACGACCGAATAGGGCTGCCGCCCGTCCGGCTCCTGGTGAAAGCACCCGTTCTCTTCCCAGAACTTATACCACTTCGCCTCTGCGGCCTTCGCGTCGTACTGCTTGTCCATTGCTTTTTCTTCTTCTTTCCTCGTTCCTCATCGGAAAATGAACATTATACCATAATCCGTCCCGCCCGTTCGGGCGGCGTCACTTCCAGATGACGTGGTCGCGCTCGATTGCCAGCGTCTCCTGCGCGGCCAATGCCGCAATCGTCGCGTCGGGATCGGCCACCTTGAACTGCGTGACCAGCGTGTTCTGAAGCTTGCGCACGGAGCCAGGCGCCATCTTCTTGAGCCGCGCCACCTGCTCGTCCGCGAGATCCAGCGCCGGTGCGGACGCCGACGCCGGTTCGGGCTCCTGCGGCAACGCGAAGTCCTGCGTCGAACGCTTCGTCTTGCGGGGCGTCCGAGGCTTCTTGGCGGCCGCCGGCCTGGCGTCCGACTCGCCTTCCACCGTCTCGGCGGCGGGCTTCGCCTTGGCGCGCGACCGCGTCGTGCGGCGCGGGGCGGGCGTAGCCGACGCGGAGGACGACGGAGGTTCGGGCGCTTCGGCCATGTCGGACGCTTCGGGCGAGACGTCCGCCGGCTGCGTCGGCGCGAGCATCGGCGGCGGCGGAACCGGCACGACGGCGGGCGCGGGCGCACCGTCCAGAAGCGACAGGACGGCCTCCGGCGTCTCCTTCACGTCGTAGTCAAGGCCGTCGCCAATCGGCACGACGACCGAGCCGCCGCCCTTCCGTGGCTCGATGGTCACGACAAAGCTTGCGTTGATCCAAATCGGCGTGTTGTCCAGCCGCGTCAGCTTGATGTACATAGTCTGCGTTTCCTGTCTTCCGTTGAAAGCCGTCTTAAAGGTCGTATTATACCAAAAGGCCGAACGACGAACCGTCACTCCTTCTTCGCGAGTCGAATCTCGATCGGGACGAAGAGATCCGGGTTGCCGGCGCGCCGCACGATCTTGTCCGCATACTCGTCCGAATAGTAGCGGTCGGTCTCCGTCCGATCGCGGCGGCCGTTGTAGCGACGCAAGGCCTTCAGCCAGCCGCCGAAGGCGCCCTTCGGACGCTCGGCGGCGGGACGCGCGGCCGTCGAGAACCCCTTGCGCGACAGGTAGCGAATCGCCGCGCGGACGTTCTGCTCGACCGTGCCCTCGTTCCGGCGTTCGGGCTTCGCGAGCCCGACCAGCTCCTTTTCCGCGCCCCAGTCGCCCGGCACGTTGACCTGCAGCGGATCGACGGCCCACGCCGCCTTTGCGCGCGGCCCGTTTCCGCCCGTCTCCTCGATCATGTGCGCCTTCACGAGCGCCGGGGAGAGGTCGGCAATTGCCGCCGCCTGCTGCGCCGTTCCGCCACAGCCCGCCGCCTTGTCCGCGTTGAACTCCGCCGTCAGACGCGCGATCAGCCCGTCATGCGCCTGATAGCGCGCGTCCTCGAAGCCGCGAAAGACGGGCAGCCCCGCCGCGCCGGACGTCCCGCGCGGACGCGCCCGCGCCTTCGTCTCCGCCGGGAACCAGCGGGCGATCCAGCGTTCGACCGCATGGACGGTCTCCATCTCCTCGTCCGTCACGAACCGGCGGTCGATTGAAATCTCGCCCCAGTCGTCAAACGCGAGCGCGCCCAGCCCCGCCAGATTGACGACATGGCGCGCCCCGTCGCTCGGCGGCACTTCGGCGATGCCCTTGCGCTTCAGCTCGGCCGCGTGCCGCGCCGCGCGTTCGCTCGCCCGCGCAAAGAGGTCAGCCGCCTCCAGCGCCAGCGGAACGGCCTCCAGAACGGCCGCCGGACTGAGCGTGAGCGACACGTCGCCCGCGCACGCCACAAGTCCAAGGGCCAGCCCGGCCAGCAGGACGAGACGCTTGAACACGGGCCTCTCGGTTGGAATCTTCTTCATGCCGCAGATTATATCATATCGCCTAGACGCCCCAACCCGACGATTGCGCAAGACCCGCCGGGAATGCTATACTTCGCGTCCGTGAAGACGATTCTCTACGTCAAGGGCAGCGAGCGCACGCCCTCGCTTCAGAAATGCGAGGGATTCCGGCGTGGTGCCGCGCTCCGTGGCTGGCGCGTCCACGCGCTGACCCTCCAGCCGAACCAGGCCCCCGACATTTCCCGACTCATCGCCTTCTGGAAGGCCGACGGCCTCGTCCTCGACTGCGGCGGCTTCGCCGCGCCCCCCGGCCAAACGGCCCTTGGCGCGATTCCGGTCGTCTTCTTCAGCCTGCCGACGAGCCGACGCGCGCGCGCGTTCACCGTCGTCGAGGACGCGAAGGAGACGGCTGACGCCGCCGCGCGCGAACTCCTGCAGCTCGGCTACGCGAACTACGCCTTCGTCCACTACCCCCAGGCGCGCGACTGGTCGCGCGCACGCGCCGAGGCCTTCAAGTCAGCCATCCGCCTCAACGGCGGCGCCTGCACCGAATTCCTGTGCGACGCCACGGTGTCCCCCCTCGCCTGGGCGCAACGACTGCGCCGCTGGATTCGGGACCTCCCGCGTCCCTGCGGCATCTTCGCCGCGAACGACGAAGTCGCGCACCATCTGCGCGGCATCTGCGCCGTCGAGGGCCTCGACATCCCGAACGCGATCGCCCTCGTCGGCGTGGACAACGACGCCAGCGTCTGCCTCGCCGCCCGTCCCCGGCTTTCCAGCGTGCTGGCCGACAACGAGCAGATGGGCTTCCGCGCGGCCGGTCTCCTCGCCGAACAGTTCAAAGATCCGACCGCCCCGCCCCGGCAGATCTTCGTCCCGCCGCTCATGGTCATCCGCCGTGAATCGACGCGCCGCCTCGTCTGCCGAGACGCCCAAGTCCTCGACGCCATCCAGTTCATCCGCGAGAAAGCCTGCACGGGTCTGCGCGCCCGCGACGTCCTGGCGCGCTTCCCCGGCTCACGCCGCGCCGTCGAGATGCGCTTTCGGGACGCGACGGGGCACTCAATCCTCGAGGAAATCCTGCGCGTGCGGACAGACCGCGCACGCGAACTGCTCGCCGATGGTTCGCGCCCGCTGAAGGCCATCGCCAACCTCTGCGGCTACGCCTCCGAATCGGCGTTTCGCAAAGTCTACCGCGCCCGCTTCGGCGTCCCGCCCCGCCGCCACGACTAGCCGACGACGAGTTCCTCGCCCGGGAAGCGGACCTGACGGTTCGATTCGCGGTCGCCAATCATGAGGACGACCGTCAGCGCGCCAAGCCGCCCGACGAACATCGCGCACATGACCACGAAGCGCCCCGCCGGCGAAAGGCGCGCCGTCGTGTCGCCCAGGGAAAGGCCCGTCGTCGTCACGGCCGAAATCGCCTCGAAGAAGAGCGCCTCGCCGCCGAGCCCGCGCCCCGCCTCCGTAGCCGAAAGCGCGCCGTTGACGACCCAGATGAACGCCAGCATCGCGCAGACGATGACGAACGACTCGCGCACGACGTCCGCCGAAATCGTCCGCCGCGCAATGACCGTCTCCGTCTCGCCGCGACACATCGCGCGCAACGTGTAGACGAGGACGGCGAGCGTCGTCACCTTGATGCCCGCCGCCGCCGAACCCGGCCCGCCGCCGATGAACATGAGAGCCTCGTAGACGTCAATCGTCAGGGCGCGAAGACTGTCCGTCGGCACGACCGTAAAGCCGCACGTCCGGGGCGTGACGGCCTGGTAGAACGCGACGCCCAGCTTCTGGAGCGGCGCAAAGCCGCCGAGCGCGCCGTTCCACTCAAGGACGAGGAACGCGACAAAGGCCAACGCCAGCAGGTAGAGCGTAAAGCGCAGAACAACCGCGCTGTGAAGCGAAAGCCGCCCGCGCGCGCCAGACGTGCGCCGCCGGAAACGGTACGTGCAGAGATTGTAGAGGACGAGAAACCCGATGCCGCCGAGAATCGTCTCGGACGCGAGGACGAACAGGACGAACGGGTCGCCCGCAAAGCCCGCCAGCGAATCCGGCGACAGGCCGAAGCCGGCGTTGCAGAAGCCCATCACCGCGTAGAAGACCGACGGATACCAGTCGTGGAAACGCAAGTAGAGCAACGCCGCCCCCAGGCCCTCCAAGGCCAGCATCGACCCGACCGTCCAGAGAATCAGACCCTTGAGACCGCGAACGCCCGCAACGCCATAGGCGCTCATGAGCGAGAACTCGCGGCTGAGCGAAAGGCGACGGCCAATCGCGACGAGCAGGAACGTGCCGCACGTCATGAGGCCGAGACAGCCGACTTCGACAAGGGCCATCAGGACGAGCTGACCGCCCCGCGTGTATTCGCGCGCAATGTCCACGACCGTCAGCCCCGTCACGCAGACGGCCGAACACGCCGTGAACAGCGCGTCCGACCAGCCGCCCCACGTCCCCGCCGTCCGCGCCCAAGGGCTCGAAAGCAGAATCGCGCCGACAAAAATCAGCGCGAGGAAGCCAAAGGCGATAGACGGCCGCTTCGTCATTCGCGCTTGCGCAGACCGCTCTTCTCCTTCAGCCACACGGCCCAGACCGACACCTCGTAGAGCAGGCAGAGCGGAACGGCCATGAGAATCTGGCTCATCGGATCGGGCGGCGTCAGGAACATCGACAAGACGAACGCGATGACAATCGCCGCGCGCCGCTTCTCGCGCAATCCCTTCGACGTCACCATGCCAAAGCAGCCGAGGACGAAGATGATGAGCGGCATCTGGAAGACAAGCCCGAAGGCGACGATCAGCTTGAGGACGACCGGCACGTACGTGTCAATCGTGATGATCTGCTGGGGAATCCCCATCCAGTCGCCGATCTGGCGAAACGCGACGACCACGAGCGGCACCGTCTTCATGTAGGCGAGGACGCCGCCCACGAGGAAGAGCGCCGTGCCCGCCGTAATGCCGGAAAGAATCACGAACTTCTCGCGGTTCGTGAGCGCCGGAAAGACGAAGCGCAGGACGGCGAACGACATGAGCGGAAACGCCAGAACCGTGCCGCCCCAGACCGTGATCGAAAGCCACACGTCAAACGGCGCCGTCATCCCGACGACCTGCAGGAGATCCTGGAAACTCGCCGCCGGCGACTTGAGGAGCGCGAGAATCTGGTTCGCGAAGCAGCCCGCGATGACCATGCCAAGCGCCCAGGAAATGCCCGCGAAGACGATCATGTCGCGCAACGCGAGCAAATGCGCCAAAAGCGGCTGCGGCGGATCGTTCCGCGCGTCCGGATTCTCAAGAAGCTTGATTGCCATCGTTCAGACCCTTCGCCGCATCTTCGGCCGGCTTCTCCGCCGTGTCGTCGACGGCCTTCATCGCCTCGTCGACTTCGCGCTCGGCCGCGCGCGTCGCGTTCTCGACCTCCTGCTCGACCTTCGAGAACTCGCGCTGGATCTCCGTGTCCATCTCCAGCAACTGCCGCTTGAAGCTCTCGGCGGCACGGCGGAACTTCGCATAGTACGAGCCAAACGTGCGCAAGGTGGACGGCAGCCGCTTCGGCCCCATCACGACGAGAAGAACGGCGAGCAGGACAACCCACTCGCCGGCCCCCACGCTGTCAAAGATAAGCGCGAACAAGCCGCGACCCTCACTTCTGGAAGATCACGAACTCGCCGCGACGGTTCAGCGCGTACGCGCTCTCGTCATGGCCCTCGACCGCCGGCTTCTCCGCGCCGTAGCTGCGCGTCTGAATGCGGTCGGCCGCAATGCCGTTCTGGACAAGGTAGTTGCGGACGATGATCGCGCGGTTCTCGCCCAGCGACATGTTGTACTCGTGCGAGCCGCGCTCGTCGCAGTTGCCCTCGATGACCACGACGCGGTCGGACTTCGACGACAAGTGCTGCGCAACGGCATCAATCTTGCCCAGCTCGCCCTGCGGAACGACCGTCGAGTCAAACCCGAAGTAGACCGGCGAGAACTGGACGTCAGTGCACTTCTGGTAAAGATCCTCGAACTTACCCTCGCTCGCGCCCGCCAGCGAAACCTCGGAAGCGTTCTCGCCGCCCTCCTGCGTCGAGATGTCAGACGCATTCGCCGCGTCTGCACCCGCGTTCGCGCCCTTCTTCGCCTTGTCGTACTTGCAGCCCGCCACGCAAAGCGCCATCGCGCAAACCGCCAGAATCATCGAGAACTTCATGATGCCAACACTCCTTGTTCGGATTTGAAAACTTGGGCGTATTATAGCATAAAAAATCGCCGCAGGGCAAGACCCTGCGGCAGATTTTCAGATGCTCGAACGAAGCTTACTTCGCCGCGATGACGCGCGCCATCTCGACGACCTTGTTCGAGTAGCCCCACTCGTTGTCGTACCACGCGCAGACCTTGACGAAGGTCGGGTCGAGCTGGATGCCCGCCTTGACGTCGAAGACCGACGTGCGCGCCTCGTTGCGGAAGTCCGTCGAGACGACCGCCTCGTCCGTGTAGCCGAGAACGCCCTTGAGGCCGCCCTCGCACACGCACTTCTCGGACGCCGCCTTCATCGCCGCGCAGATCTCCTCGTACGTCGCCGGCTTCTCGAGCTCGGCCGTGAGGTCGACGAACGAGACGTCAGACGTCGGAACGCGGACGGACATGCCCGTGAGCTTGCCGTTGAGCGCCGGAAGAACCTTGCCGACGGCCTTCGCCGCACCCGTCGAGGACGGAATCATGTTCTCGAGGATACCGCGGCCACCGCGCCAGTCCTTCTTGGACGGGCCGTCAACCGTCTTCTGCGTCGCCGTGGCGGCGTGAATCGTCGTCATGAGGCCACGCTTGATGCCGAAGCTGTCGTTGAGGACCTTCGAGATCGGCGCGAGGCAGTTCGTCGTGCAGGAAGCGTTGGAGATGATGTCCTGGCCCGCGTAGGTCGTGTGGTTGACGCCGTAGACGAACATCGGGGTCGCGTCCTTCGACGGAGCCGACATGATGACCTTCTTGGCGCCCGCCGTGATGTGCATGCGCGCCTTCTCGTCCGTGAGGAAGAGACCCGTGGACTCGACGACGATCTCGGCGCCGACTTCGTTCCACTTCAGCTGGGTCGGATCCTTCTCGGCCGTGAGGCGGATCGCCTTGCCATCGACGATCATGGTCGAACCCTCGACCTTGATGTCGTGCTTGAACGTGCCATGCACGGAGTCGAACTTCAGCATGTACGCGAGGTAGTCCGGATCGAGGAGGTCGTTGATGCCGACGACTTCGACGTCATCGAAGTTCTCAACCGCCGCGCGGAAAACCATGCGGCCAATGCGGCCGAAGCCGTTGATGCCAATCTTGATAGCCATTTTCTTTGAACCTTTCTGTTTCCGCTTCGGAACCCTTCCTCTGCGTAAATTTTGGCGTGAAGTATACTCTTTTGTCGGCGAACCTGTCAAGTGGGCCGCGCTTCGGAAAGAACTTCACAGCCGTCTGCCGTAATCAGGACAAGATCCTCGATGCGGACGCCGAGGTTGCCCTCCAGATAGACGCCCGGCTCGATCGTCACGCACATCCCCGGCTTCAGGATCATCTTGCTCTTCGGCGAGGCGACGGGCGCCTCGTGAATCTCGTAGCCGACGCCATGCCCCAGCGAGTGTCCGAAGCACTTCCCGAAGCCGCCCTTCGCAATGACGTCGCGCGCAACCTTGTCCAGCGCCTGGCCCGTCATTCCCGGCTTCGCCGCCGCAATCGCCGCACGGTTCGCCTCCGCGACGAGCGCATAGACCTGACGATAGAGTTTCGAGGGGCGGGGGTTGGGGCGTTTGGGCGTTGGGGAGAGCCCGGGGACGAGGTTGCGCGTGAGGTCGCCGCAGACGCCGCCCAGGCGCACGCCCATGTCCACCAGCACGGGTTCGCGTCCGTCCCAGACCGTGTCGTCCGGCTCGTGATGGCATTCGGCGGCGTTCTTCCCGACGCAGACGATCGTTCCGAACGCCTCGCCCTCGCCCTTCTCGATCATCAGCTTCTGGATGATCCGCGCCATGTCGCGCTCCGTCATGCCGGCGCGGAAGCGCGCGGACGCCGTGCGCCAGATGTCGCAGGTGAGCGCTTCCGCCGCGCGGATCTTCGCGATCTCGTCCGGCGTCTTCACGGCGCGAATCGCCAAGAGGTCGTCCGCGACATCGACGAACGTCGCGCCGCGCGGCGCGAGCTTCTGGAACTTGAGGAACTGCGCATGCGAAATCGACGACTCGTAGCCGATGCGCCGCCCCCGGACCTTCAGTTCCCTGAGGTCGCGGCAGTCGAGGTCCGGCGCGACGCGATGCACCATCGGCACATAGCGAAAGTCGGTGTGGAGGGCCCATGCCGCCCCTTTGCCGGCTTCCCTGCCATTCAGCCCACCAACCTTCCCGCTTTCCCGCCGTCCCACCTTCCCCACGAGAACCGCGTTGTCGCACCGAACGCCCGTCAAGGCAAGGATGTTGGGTTCGGCGCAAACGAGGACGGCGTCAAGCCGCCGCCGCTTCGCCAGCTTTTCGAGTTCGCTGAGTCTCATCACGTTCTCTTTCTTTTCAAAATCATCGGGCCGCTTTGTTTCAGGTCTTCGGGCTGGCGTCATTTCAAGGTTGTCAGGCCGGCTCTCTCTTTCATTTCACGATGATCGTCGAGGGCCAGTTCAGCTTTTCGGAGATCTTCAAGGTCTCCGCGCCAAAGACGTGCTGCGCGGCCCACGAGGAGACCTCGACGGCATCCGACCGCTTGCCGCCGACGCGCAGCTCGTTTTGGACGCGCAGGGACTTGGCGACGTAGTGCGCGAAGCCGCAGAGCGCGCTGACGACGAGCGCGAGCGCGAACAGCCCGACGGCCAGTTCCATCAGCGCCTGGCCGGGCGCGGCGCGCTCAATGCCCATGCGGCGTCCCTCCCCGTCCGCCGCCGCCGCCCGTGGGACGCAGACAGCTTGACGAATTGAGCTTCAGCCACGTGCGCCCCTGCTCGCGGACGGACGGCTTCTCCCACGCCACCAGCTGCTGGCAGTAGAAGCACCCCTTCAGCACGTCCGGCCCGCCCAGGAAATAGGCCGGCAGGTCTTCGCGCAAATGGCGCATCCATTCGGGATCGGCGGTCGAGAGGTCGCTGCCGCCGACGGCGTCCAGCGGCACCAGCCGCACGGCGTCGAACGCCGGCGTGACAAATCCCTTGAGCGCCGTGACGACGGCAACCCGCCCCGCCTCGTCCGAGACCGTTCCGAAGGGCTTGGCGGCCGCCGACCAGTTCGCGACGCGCGCGGCATCCGACTCCAGCAGATTGGGAATCGGCATCCGCACGCGACAGGCCGCCGCCGCCCCCTGCACGTCGTACTCCGGCTTCACCGACCCGACCACGGGGAAACGCGCGTCCCCGTCGGGGTCGATCTCCCACCAACGCCCCCAGGCGCCGTCCGTCGTGTCGTAGAAGAACCAGACCTGTTCCGGATCGGCAAGCAGCGGCGCATCCGCAATCTCTTCGGGCGTCGCGCCCGTCAGACGGCCAATCAGCTCTTCGCCAAGGAGGTCGGTCGCACGCCCCATGCGCGGCGTGAGATGAAGCGAGTAGACTTCGCTGTTCGCGCACCGCAGCCGCCGCGTCGCGTCGTCCGCGCGGGGCAGCGGGCCCCAGTCGCGGACGCTCGAATAGTTGTCCAAAAGCCCCGCCGCGTAAAAATGGAACCAGCACCAGTTGCGGCCCGCAACGGCCTCGTAGAACGCCGCGCTGCAGAGGAGGTGCCCGCCCGCCGCGTCCATGAACGTGATGTTGTCCGGCCCGGCGTAAAGCGGCGCGCCGATCGCGACCTCCAGCGCCTGCGCGTACTCCTCCCACGCGCCCGCCCAGGGCTCGGGATACGCCTCCGGCGTCATCGCGTAGACCGTGCGCACGTCAATGACATGCTGCGCCAAAACCTCGCGCATCTCGTCGCTCGGCTCCGCGCCGTTCGCCTGGGCCGCCGCGTTGCCGACCGCCAGCCCCTGCAAAGGCCCCAGAAAGCAGAGGCGCGTCTGCTCCGCCACAAGCCGCGCGCCCTCTTCCCGCGCGTCCTCGCCGCCCTTGAGCGCGGCCTTCAGGTGGGCGAGGTTGAGACGCCCGATCTCGTTCAGGAGCTCGCCCTGATGGCGCGCCACGGCGAGGGCCGCCGCATCGCCCGCGTTCATCGAGCGGTTCTTGGCCGTGACCGCGAGATAGACGCCGACGTTCATGAGGACGAGCACCGTGAGCGCGACAAGCGCGAACACGAGATAGAGCGCAACCTGTCCTCGCTGCGCGTTCATCGCCCCGCGTCATTCAGGTAAAGCGTGTGATTCGGCTCAATGCCGGCCTCGCCGGACAGCCCGACGCGCGCCGCCTCGTCGAGGAGGTCGAATCCCAGGGAAACGCGCGCGTCCGTACCGTCGCCGGGCGCGACCGCCAAGTCGCCCCAGCGCTCGTAGTCGAGAATGCCGCGCGCCTCGGCCTCGTGCTCGGACGCGAGATAGGCCGACACGCGCGCACGCTCCATCCCGTCCTGCCAGTCCGTCCCCGCCTCCGGCCACGTGCGCCGCCCCGCGACAGGAATGACGGCGACGCGCGCGGCCTTGCGGCACATGTAGTCGTTGAAGCCGACGGCGCGGGCGCGCGCCACGCGCATCGCGGCGTGTTCAAGGAGAATCTTTCCCGTCAGCATCGTGGAGAGCCGAAAGAGCGTCATGAACGCAAACGTGATGATCAAGACGGCCAAGACCGTCTCGACCATCGCCTGGCCTCGGCGCGCCCGCCGCACGGCCTCACTCTCCGAGAGACTTGATCGAATCCGAACTGATCGCGTCCGCCGCCGACTTCGCCTTTCCGCCCTCCTCGGACGACAGGGCCTCCGTCGCACCAGCGGCCTTCTTGCCGATCGCGCGGCTCAGATAGGTGAAGACGGCGATCAGGGAGACGGCGATGAGCGCGACGATGATGATGTACTCGACCATCGTCTGACCTTTGCGAAGCGTTTTCATCATTTCTTGTTCTCCTTCTGTTACCTACGGATATTCGCTTGAAACGAGGCCTTCGGTACGGACACCGTAGCCGACCGCGCCCGAAACGAGAAACCCCAGCACGACGACCACGGCGGCGACGCCCGCCAGAGCCAGCACGTACTCCAGGAGCGACTGTCCCGTCCGCATCGGCATCCCGCAGGCCGTCCCTTGCCTACGCCTCCAGTTCCGCCTGAAGCCGAGCGACGAAATCCGGAAGCTTCATCGCGCCCAGGTCGCCGTCCGCGCGACTGCGCACGGAAATCTGCTCCGCCGCCTCGTCACGCGGCCCGACCACGACCTGGTAGGGCACCTTCATGAGCGTCGCCGCGCGAATCTTCGCGCCCAGCTTCTCCGCCGAAGAATCCACGTCCACGCGGAAGCCCGCCGCCCGCAAGGCCGCCTGCACCTTCTTTGCGTAGGCCAGCGCCTTGTCCGAAATCGGAAGAACCCGCACCTGCTCCGGCGCGAGCCAAAGCGGGAACGCGCCCGCGTAGTGTTCGATCAGGATGCCGAAGAAACGCTCGATCGAGCCAAGAAGCGCGCGGTGCACCATGTAGGGCTGGTGCTCCTTGCCGTCGTCGCCGACGTAGGTGAGATTGAAGCGCTCCGGCAGGTTGAAGTCGAACTGGACGGTGCCGAGCTGCCACGGACGGCCGAGCGCGTCCTTGATCTTCATGTCGATCTTCGGGCCGTAGAACGCGCCGCCGCCCTCGTCGACCTCGTAGCTCATCCCCTCCTGCTCCAGCGCGTCCCGCAGGGACTGCGTCGCCTGCTCCCAGCGCGCGGGATCGCCGACGGCCTTCGCGGGCTTCGTCGAGAGATACGCCTGGATGTCGTGGAAGCCGAACTTGCCGAGCATCTTCTTCGCGAACTCGACCGTGTCCTTGATCTCCTGCACAATCTGGTCGGGCGTGCAGAAGATGTGCGCATCGTCCTGCGTGAAGCCGCGCACGCGGAAAAGCCCATGCCGCACGCCGTCCTTCTCGTAGCGGTAGACCGTGCCAAGCTCGGCGTAGCGAATCGGCAGGTCGCGGTAGCTGCGCTTCTCGAACTGGTAGCACTGGATGTGGAACGGACAGTTCATCGGCTTGACGTAGTAGTCCTGCACGTAGGCGTCCTTGCCCTCGCCCTCCTGGACTTTCATCACCGGGAACATGCCCTCCTTGTAGAAGCCAAGGTGCCCCGACGTCTCCCAGAGGTTCGACTTGCCGACATGCGGCGTGTAGACGATCTCGTAACCCGCCTCGTAGTGCTTCCGCCGCCAGTAGTCCTCGATCGCGACGCGCACGCGCGCACCGCGCGGCAGCCAGTGGGCGAGGCCCGGGCCGACCTGCTCGGTAATCGTGAACAGGCCGAGCTGCTTGCCGAGGACGCGGTGGTCGCGCTTCTTCGCCTCCTCCGCGCGGGCGACGATCTCGTCGAGCTCCTTCTGGTCTTTCGCGACGATGCCGTAGACGCGCTGGAGCATCTTGTTCTTCTCGTCGCCGCGATAGTAGCTGCCGGCGATCTTCGTGAGCTTGACGACGCCGATCTGCTTCGCGTGCTCGACGTGCGGCCCGCGGCACATCTCGACGTAGTCGCCGACCGTGTAGGTCGAGATCGGCCCGCCGTCGGCGATGACGTCGGCGAGGCGCTCAAGCTTGTACTTCTGCCCCGCGAGGAGGGCCTTCGCCTCGTCGGGCGAGACCTCCTTCTTCACGAACGGCTCGTCCAGCGCGATGAGCCGCGCAATCTCGGCCTCGATCTTCGGGAAGTCCTCCGGCGAAAGGCGATGGGGAAGATCGAAGTCATAGTAGAAGCCGTCGTCCGTCGCCGGCCCGATGTCAACCTGCACGTCGTCAAAAAGGTTCATGACCGCCCGCGCCATCATGTGCGCGGCCGAATGCCGTCTCTGCTGTTCGCTGATCTCTGACATGGATGCTCCTTGAAGAAACGCCTGTATTATATCATATTCTAAATTCTAAAAAGATCCCAGACTGCCGTAGCACAGAATCCCCGGAACCCGTCGTTCCAAATGTGGAGCTGACGCCCCCTATTCAAATGTCGGTCGAAGAAACTTCTGCTGAATCCGCGTGCAACCCAGGACCCACGTCGTTGAAAAGGCTCAGCCCTCCCGAACCTCCAGACCGTCCGTCGCCTTGAGGGCGTCGACGATCCGCTGGAAGGCGCGGCCGACCTCGTCGTCCGTCAGCGTCTTCTCCGCGCTCCGGAACTCGAGCGCATAGGCGCGCGAGTCCTTGAACACGTCGAAGAGCTCGACCTTCACGAGATCCTTTCCGCCGTTCTTCCGAATCGTCTCGACGACCTTCGCGTGCGGAACGCCGCCCTTGTCGACAAGCGCAATGTCGCGGCGGACGCCCGGAAACGCCGGAACGGCCGAAACGCGCCCGATCTCGTTGAACTTCTTGAGCAACGCCTTCGTCTCCAGCTCGCACAACGCCATCTGCGTCGTCAGGCGGAACGCATGCCGCAGCTTCGCCGAGACGGCGCCGAGAACGCCAATCGCCCGGCCGTTGAGCTTCACCTGAAGCGCCGCGCCCTTCGCGAACGCCGGATGGTCGGCCGCGACAAACTCGACGCGCCCGGCATGCAGACGGCAGACGAGCTCCTCGACCGCGCCCTTCAGCCAAAGGACGGCCTCTTCCTCGTTGAGCGGCAGACGGCGGCGCAGGGCCTCGCGACCGACAGGGCCGACGAAGCCGAGCGACAGCATCTCCTTCTCCGTCGGCTGCGCCTTGGCGGGCATCTCGCCCTTCGCCGGAATCGTCACCTGCCCGAAGACCTTGCCCGTCTCAAAGAGCATCGCCGCCGTCTCGTGCGCCGCGTTCTTGCCCAGCGTCGCGTAGAGCTGCGGCAAGAGGCTGTCGCGCATGACGCCGTATTCGGCGGACACGGGATCGGGAATCGCCAGCCGCGAGGCCTTCGTCTCCTCGCGCGAATCGAAGTCGTTCAGCTCCTTCGCGGAAAGGAACGAGTAGTGCATCGCCTCGGAGAAGCCAAGGCCCGTCGCAATCTCGCGCAGACGGCACTTCGCGCGGAACGGCGCGTCCGAGAGGGACGAGACGGACGGCGCGCTCGGCATCGTGTCCGGAATGTTGTCCAGCCCGTAGAGCCGCGCGACCTCCTCGACGAGGTCGGCCTCCATCGAAAGATCCCAACGCCAGGACGGAATCTCGAACGTCACGCCCGTCGCGTCCGCATACGACGCGGCCGGCGCCGTCGGCTTCAGGCCGAGCGACACGAGAAGGCACACCATCGTGTCATTGTCGATGCCGATGCCGATCAGCTTGCGCGCACGGTCGAAGTCGAGCGCGACCGGCGCATTGAGCGGCTGCGCGCGGCTGTCGATGTCGATGACGCCCTTCGCGATCTCGGCCGCGCCGTACTTCTGCAGGAGATGCGCCGCACGGCGCGAGGCGAAGTCGGCGACGTCCTTGTCCACGCCGCGAATGTAGCGGTAGGACGACTCGCTCGACAGGCCGAGCTTCGTCGCCGTGTACTTCGTCGCCGTCGGCTCGAAGAGCGCGGACTCGAGGAAGACGCTCTTCGTCGCGCCCTCGGAGACGCCGGACTCCTCGCCGCCCATGACGCCGGCGACGCAGTTCGGACGCGCCGCGTCGCAGATCACGAGCATGGACGGGTCAAGCGTGCGCGTGACGCCGTCCAGCGTCCGAATCGTCTCGCCCGCCTTCGCGTCGCGCACGACGACCGTCCGCTCCGCGAGCTTCGTGTAGTCGAACGCATGCAGCGGCGCGCCCAGTTCCATGAGGACGTAGTTCGTGACGTCCACGACCAGCCCAAGCGAACGGACGCCGCAGAGCTCAAGCCGCTTCGCCATCAGGGCCGGCGTCGGCCCGTCCGTGACGCGCGTGACGACGCGCGCCGTGTAGCGCAGGCACTTCGCCGGATCTTCGACGCGCACCTTGACCTCGTCGTTCACGTCCGCCGCGCCCTCGACGAAGTCAACGGGCGGCAACGTGAGCGGACGGCCCAGGATCGCGGCAAACTCGCGCGCAAGGCCGACGACCGACAGCGCGTCCGGACGGTTCCACGTCACTTCGATGTCGAAGACGACCTCTGGCTTCTCCAGCTTCGCGACGTCGCGCACAGGCGTGCCGT
The DNA here is from genome assembly GCA_964420685.1 of uncultured Lentisphaeraceae bacterium. Lineage (GTDB taxonomy): Bacteria > Verrucomicrobiota > Kiritimatiellia > RFP12 > UBA1067 > UBA1067. Next base: position 38,931 of record CAYQUI010000008.1, read on the forward strand.
TCGGCGTGTCGGCCGGAAACTCGATGATGCCGTCCGCCCCCTCGCCGATGCACAGCTCCTTCTCGCTGCAGCACATGCCGAAGCTTTCGACGCCGCGCAGCTTGCCCTTCTTGATCTTCTCCGGGTTGCCGTTCTTGTCGAGGAACGCGGGAATCGGCGCGCCGATCTTCGCGAACGCCGTCTTGATGCCCTGCCGCATGTTCGGCGCGCCGCAGACGACCTGGAACGAGTCCGTGCCGTCCGTCACCGTGCAGACGTGCAGGTGATCGGAATTCGGGTGCGCCGCGCACGCGACGACTTCGGCGACGACGATGAGGTCGGAGAGCGGATTGCCGCCGACCGTCTCGATTGACTCGACCTGAAGCCCCGCGCGGGTCAGCTTCTCGGCCAGTTCCTTCGGATCGATGTCATCGACCTTGACATACTCATTCAGCCACGACAGGGGCAGTCTCATCCTTCACCTCGACTTCTTCTTTCACGTTTTCCGTTTTCTCGACAGGCGCACACGCCGTCTTCTTCCCGCGCTTCTTCCACTGCGGCCCGTACTTCGGGAACTTCTCGACGGCCGAGAAGACGCCGTTCGTGAACGCGACGACGTGCCCCGTCGTGACGAGCCAGTTCAGGTGCTGCTCGAACTCCGGGTCGTCCGTCGGGAACTCGGACTTGTCGCAACAGGGGTTCTCGGCGACGAAGGTCGCCGCGCGGGCCAGTTCGGGAATCGCGTGCGCGGCGTCAAACGGCTTGTACTCGACGCCCGCGACGAACTCCGGGCCGCGCGCGTCGTTCGCGCGGAAGAAATGGAGCTTGCGGTGGTGAAACGCGCCGCGCAGCGCAAAGCACATCGCCGCCGGCGCGCGCCGCTCGGCCTGAATCGCGTCGTTGACCGCCCAGACGAGCGGCTTCACCGGCGACTTCTGCACGACGTCCGCCGTGATCATCAGGCTCTTCGGACGCTCCAGGAGCGACGGCAGGATCGTGCGGCGGAACTCGCCCTCGGCCTGTTCGCGCGTCAGCTGCGCCGCGCCCTCGACGTCGGCCTGCCCCTTCGCGAAGAAGACGGTCTTCTTCGTCGCGCCCTTGCGCCACTCTTCGATCGCGTCCGCGTCACGCACCATCTCGATGTGCGCGCGGTACTGCTCCTCGCTCATGTCCGGGTAGCGCGTCCGCACCATCTCGCGGACGGTCGCGTTGAACTCGTGGATGTTCGGCGGCCCCAGGAGAACGCCCGACAGCCCGCACTTCGCGACACAGCTGAAGTTGCCCTTCGGCGGCTCGCAGTCGAGCTCCTTCGCGTCGTAGTAGTCGCCGAGATGCGCCGCGAGCGCGTGCGACAGCACGTCCTCCTCGCGCGTCGAGGCGAACCCGCAGGCCTTGCACTGGAAAAAGACGGGAGGCTGGGCATTGGAAGACTCGGAGGCCCTGGGCGTGATCTTCAGGAGAATCGACTGCGGATTGTCGAGGAAGAAATACGCGAGATCCTTGAGCTTGTAGGCGTGCGCATCGCCCTGGAGCTTGCGGAAGATCGTCCCCAGCGCCTTCGTTTCGGGCAGGATCTTCACGTCGCAGTCGAGCGGACGCGGACGCGCCTCGACGTGCGGACGGTCGCCGAACGGCTTGCGCGGCCCGAACGGCTTCCGGCCGCCCTGCGGCCGCCGACCGTCCCCCAGGGGCTTGCGGTCACCAAACGGCTTGCGGGGCCTGTCCCCACGTTCCGCGTCACGGTCCCCTTCGGGACGGATCTTGCCGACGTTGACCTTGGCGTCCGCCTTCGCCCAGGCAGGCGTGAAGTCGAACGACCCGAGGTCAAGGATGTTTCCGTTCTCTTCGCTCATGATTCCCTTATTATATCATATTACATTCGGCTCACGCACGGCCGGATTGAGGTAGATCGGCCTCGGCTCGCGCACAAGGGCCGACGGATTCGCCTCGGCGAACGCCCGCAGGCCTTCGGCCGTCGGGGCCTGTCCCCCACGGTAGTCCGCCCCAAACGTCGTCGCGAGAAACTCGCCCAGCCGCGCCGCATCTGGCGAGACAACCGGCCACCCCTTGGGGACAGACCCCCGCACATCCGCTGAATCAACCTGAAAAACGTCGCGAACAAGCGAAAATCCGTCAAACAGCGCAATCCAGATCTTGCCGCGCCGTGCATCGCCGACAACCGCGAGCGCCCCTGTCCCGCCTTGCTGCGCGGCAATCGCACACGGCGACGGCAACCCCACGACCTCGCAGGAACGGCCCAGCGCGAAGCCCTGCGCGAACGCGAGCGCCGCGCGAATGCCGGCGAAGCTGCCGGGGCCTGTCCCCACGACAATCCGCTCGACGCCGTCCAGATCCAGCGTCTCGACCCAACGTCCGTCACGGCTCGACCCCGTCGAGCGCTCAAGGTACAACGTTTTCATAATGCTGTTCGACTCCATAGGGAAAATCGGTCGGCACATAGTTGCCGACATTCGGCCGCGTCAGCGAATACGCGCGGCTGTAGTGCGTGAAGATCCAGGGGCAGTCTTCGCGGACGATTTCCTGGCATTTCGCCCACTGCGCGTTCCGCTCCGCCGCCGTCGGCGCGGCGAGCGCGGCTTCGTAGGCGCGGTCAAAGGCCGCGCTGGCATAGGCCGCGCGATTCGGACCCGGCGCACGGTTCTGCGAGTAGAAGAGCTGCAGGAAGTTCTGCGCATCGGGATAGTCGCCGACCCAGCCCATGCGGAAGAGCTGCACCCGCCCTTCCGCCGTCGCGCGAAGAAAAGCGTCCCACGTCTTGAAGTCGCTGACGAGCTTCACGCCGATCTTCTCGTAGAACGCCGCCATCAGCTCGGCCGCTTCGCGACTTTCCTGCGAGGCGCGCCCGACCGACAGCGTCAACACGAGGCGGCGGCCCGTCTGCGGATCGCGCCCGTCCGGATAGCCCGCCTCGGACATGAGCCGCCGCGCCTTCGCGAGGTCGAACGCATAGGGGAACGGCGTCTCCAGGCGCCCCTCGACGCCCGGCGGCACCGGGCCGTCGCCGCGCCGGACGCGGCCATTGCAGAACCGCTCCCAGGCGGCCGAGTCGAACGCCGCGTTCAGCGCCTGGCGCAGCTTGCGGTTCGGCCCCAGCACCGGGTCGCGCATGTTGACGCCAACGTAGAGGACTTCCAGCGCGTCAATCGCGTGCAGTCGCACGCCCTGCGCCGCCAACGCGGGATCGAGTTGTCCGTCCGCGCCGACAACCGCATCCCAGTTGTCGCGCGAGACCTCGCCCAGGAAATCAATCTCGCCCTTCAGGAACATGAGCCACTGCGTGGAGAGGTCGTCAATGACGAGATAGCGAATGGCATCGAATCCGCGCGCCGCCTCAAGGCCCGTCTTTTCCCGCCGCTCAAAGACCATCTCGTGGTTCTTGCGCCAGTGCTTCAGCGCATAAGGCCCCGTCCCCTCGCCCTGCGGGCCGCGCACGGCCGCCGGCGGCATCGCCATGAGCCAGGGGAAGTAGGGGCAGCGCCGCTTCAGCGTGGCGACGAACGTCCGCGCGTCCGGTGCGGCCAGCGTCGCGACCTCCGACAGGATCCAGCCGTTCGGCGAGACGGCCTTCGGATCGCGCAGACGCTCCAGGGAGCGCACGAGGTCGTGCGCCGTCAGCGGCCCGGCCGGCCGCGCCACGCGGAAGACGTAGACCAGCCCGTCCGCCGAAACCTCCGGCAACTCGCAGAAGCCCGGCACGAGCCGGTAGGGACGCGCCGTGTAGTCGATCGCCAACGGCATCTCGTACAGAAGCCCGATCGCGTGCGCGTCGTAGACCGAGCGCGACTGGGCGGGGTCGAGCGAGGACACTCGCTCCATCGGGCGCGTAAACGTCGCGGCCAAGGCCAGGGACAAAAAGGCGAACGACAGCATGATGCCGCGAATTATACCATTTGGCCGACGTCAGCGCGGCGGCAGGAGATACGGGTTCAGTCGCTCATACCGGTTCATCCGCCAGTCGTCCAGCGCTTTGAACTCGTCCATCTGGCGTTTCGCGCAGTTGGTCGTCACCGTCTGCGCCCCGCGCTCGAACGCGAGCAGCGACGTCATGAGGTTGTCGATCGTCCAGGCATGGAACTCGTAGCCCGCGTCGCGAATCGTCTTGACGAACGCCGCCGTGACGACCTTCGGGTCGAACAGCATGTCCACGCCGTCCGCCCCCATCTCCTTCAGCACCTTCAGCACGTCGCCCGTCGTGAGGGGGGTGGGCGTCGGCGCTCCGCCCTTCCAGGAACCCGCCACCCACAAGACCCTGTAGTCGGGCATCTGCGCCTTGAGGGCCCTGCCGCTCGCCGCGTTTCCGGTGATGAAAAGGGTGTTTCGTGGCGTTGCCTTCGACTGCTTCGCGAAGATCTCCTTGACGTACGGCACGATCTCCGGGCCGGCCTTCACCTCGACGTAGATCCAGCGGCCGTCCACCGCGAGTTCAAGGAGTTCGGAAAGGAGCGCCGGGCGCGTGGGGGAGAACTTCGACCCCTTCCACTTGC
>CAYQUI010000009.1:0-39213 GCA_964420685.1 uncultured Lentisphaeraceae bacterium
CCTGGCCGAGCGTCTACCGCATCACCTATTGGAATCTCGTGGACGACTGCGGGGCCGCGAACGAACGCATGAGTTCGGGCCTTTTCAACCGTGACCTCACCATCAAGCCCGCAGGCGAGATGCTTCGCCGCCTCGTCCATGAGGAGTGGGCGACGCATCTGACCGTCCGGGCCGACGCGAAGGGCGTGGTTCGTTTCCGTGGCTTCAAGGGCACGTATACGTTGACGGGCGGACAGGCCTCCCGCGTCGTTCGTGTCCGTTGATAATGACCTTTCGTCTGCTTTGAGAGGAGTGCCAATGACGCGAAAAGAGTTTGTTCAACTGGCGGGGGCGGCGGCACTTCTGCCGACGGCGGTCGGGCGGTCGGAGGCCGAGGTCGGCCCGTTGCACGGCGAGACGGACTACGCCCGTCTTCAGCGGGAGGTTGACGACGTGACGCCGCAGGACTACAAGGCCTACATGGCGGGCGGCGAAACCTCGGCCTTGAAGCCGGCGTTGGCACGGCTGGACAGGGCTTTTGACAAGGTTCTTGCGGACGTCCGTGAAACGGTCGTGACGGAGCGTCCGGCCGTCTGGTTCGTCTACAACATGGGCCTCGTCGTGAAGACGCCGCAGACCGTCTTCACGATCGACCTCGTGCATCGCCATGCGGAGAAGATTGTCCCGCTTCTTGACTTTGCGCTCATCACGCACAATCATGGCGACCACTTCACCGAGGCGTTCTATCGGGCGGTGAACGGTGCGGGGAAGACCGTCGTCTCGAACTTCAAGGACAACTACGGCGCGCAGCCGTGGGGCACGCGGGGCGGCTATACGCGCGCGACCAAGGAGTTCCGGTTCAAGGACGTTGAGGTTCGGACGACGCTGACCGACCACAATCCCTATCTCGTCGATTTCACGACGGCGTTCGAGGTGCGTGTCGGCCGCTACACCCTTTACCATACGGGCGACTGCTGTGCGGCGACGAAACTCAATCCGACGCGGCAACCCGACCTTTGGCTTGTCCACCCCTACTGCGGGCTGAAGGTTGCGGACGGCATTCGGAAGTTCAGGCCGGCGCGGACGGCGGTGCTTCACTTGAACGAGTTTGGGCACGCGCGTGGCCAGGCGCGCTGGACATACGACCACGGGCTGAATGCGAAACGCGACGCGGAGGCGGCGGGCGGTGCGGCATTCGTCCCCGTCGGCGGAGATCGCCTCGTGTGAGCGGGCTGTCGGGTGTCGTGCGAGGGTTTTGCTGTAATACCGAATCATGAAGCCGATTGCGACAGACGCCGACACGTTCTCGAACCTGGTCGGGGGCGGCTACCTCTACGTCGACAAGACGGAAGTTCGCTTTTCTTGAATAGCCCCCTTGACGGCGCGTCCGATTTTTTGGTATCATACGCGCCGTTTGCGAGAAAGCAGACAACTCAAAAATGAACACGAACCTTCTTCTTAACCTTGGCCTTAACATTGCCGCGATTATTATTAGTCGCGGGGTTGTTGGTTGTCGTTGAGGTGAAGGAAATCACATCAGGTACGCTAACGGCCCCGCTCGGAAACGAGAGGGGCCGTTCTGGTTTAAGAAACAATCGAAGACAAAATACAAAAGAAGGAATCAAACGAAATGAACACGGTCGAGACACAGGAAACCTTGAAGGGGATTGCCGCGCGCGTCCGCGAGATGCGCGAGATCGAGGGGCTCACGCCGGCGGAGCTTGCTGTCCGCACGGGCGTGACGGAGGCCGAGTGCCGCGCGATCGAGGCGGCCGAGAGCGATCCTCCGTTCTCTTTCCTACATAAATGTTCACTTGTCTTCGGCGTCGACCTTATGGCGCTGCTCGAAGGGCATACGGCGAAGCTGTCGGATCTGCAGGTCACGCGGGCCGGCGCGGGCGTCGTGACGGCGCGCGAGGCCGGCATCGAGATCCGCAACATGGCGGCGAACTTCCGCAACCGCCAGGCGACGCCGTATTTCGTGACGTATGACTACGACCCCGCGCTGCAGGACAAGCCGATCGCCACATCGACGCACGGCGGGCAGGAGTACGACTACATCCTGAACGGCGAGATGCGCCTCAAGGTCGGCGAGCACGAGGCGACGCTGCGTCCCGGCGATTCGGCGTTCTACCGCTCGTCCGTGCCGCACGGCATGATCGCCGTCGGCGGGAAGGCCTGCACGTTCATGGCGATGATCATGCCGACCGAGGGCGACGAGGAGTCGCTGCCGACGGCGCAGGCGATCTTCCACCGGCCGCCGGCGCCGGTCGTCGCGCCGAAGGCGGTGCAGCGCTTCGTCGATGTCGAGGAGGACGGCGAAGGCCGCCTGAAGCACATCTCGTTCAAGAACATGGAGCGTTTCAACTTCGCCTTCGACATCGTCGACGAGATCGCGCGGCGCGATCCGGAGCGGCTGGCGATGCTGCACGTCTCCGATCACATGACGGAGCGCCGCTTCACCTTCAAGGACATGGCGGAAGACTCGAACCGCGCGGCGAACTACCTGCACGCGCTCGGCGTCGGCAAGGGCGACAAGGTGATGCTCGTCCTGAAGCGGCACTACCAGTTCTGGCCGGTCGTCCTTGCCTGCCACAAGGTTGGCGCGGTCGTCATTCCGGCGACGAACCAGCTCATGACGCATGACTTCACCTACCGCTTCAAGGCCGGCGACGTCAAGGCGATCTTCTGCACGGCGGACGGCGAGACGGCCGCGCAGGCGGAAGAGGCGGAGAAGGAACTGGGCGCGAGCCTCGTCAAGGTCGTCGTCAACGGCAAGCGGCCGGGCTGGCGTGCCTACGACAGCGAGATCCACGGCTACTCGTCCGTCTACGTGCGGCCGAGCGACGCGCCGGGCGGCAACGATCCGATGCTCATGTTCTTCACGAGCGGCACGACGAGCTACCCGAAGATGGCGCTGCACAGCTACACGTATGCGCTCGGCCACTACGTGACGGCGAAGTACTGGCATCTCGTCGAGCCGGACGGCCTGCACTTCACGATCTCCGAGACGGGCTGGGGCAAGGCGCTCTGGGGCAAGCTCTACGGGCAGTGGCTCTGCGAAGGCGCGGTCTTCACCTACGACTTCACGCGCTTCGACGCGGAGAAGATCCTGCCGATGTTCGCGAAGTACAAGATCACGACGTTCTGCGCGCCGCCGACGATGTACCGCATGCTCATCAAGGAGGACATCTCGAAGTACGACTTCTCGTCGGTGAAGCACGCGACGACGGCGGGCGAGGCCCTGAACCCCGAGGTGTTCGTGCAGTTCGAGAAGGTGACCGGGCTGAAGATCTACGAGGGCTTCGGGCAGACGGAGACGACGCTTGCGCTCGCGAACCTGGCGGGCGACAAGCTCAAGCCCGGCTCGATGGGCCTGCCCGTGCCGGACTACGGCATCGAGCTCGTGGACGAGGACTGCCAGCCCGTCGCGCCCGGCGAACACGGCGAGATCGTCGTCCGCACGCCGCGTGACAACGCCCACCCCGGCATCTTCCTCGGCTACTACAAGGATCAGGAGAAGACGGACGAGGCCTGGCGCGGCGGCGTCTACCACACGGGCGACCTCGCGTGGAAGGACGAGGACGGCTACTACCACTACGTCGGCCGCGCCGACGACGTGATCAAGTCGTCCGGCTACCGGATCGGCCCGGCGGAGATCGAGAACGTCATCATGGAGCTGCCGTACGTCCTCGAGTGCGGCGTCTCGGCGGCGCCCGATCCCGTGCGTGGCCAGGTCGTCAAGGCGACGATCAAGCTCGTGCGCGGCCAGGAGCCGTCGGAGGAGCTGAAGAAGGACGTGCAGAACTACGTCAAGACGCACACCGCGCCGTACAAGTATCCGCGCATCGTCGTCTTCAGCGACGAGCTGCCGAAGACGATCAGCGGCAAGATCCAGCGCAACAAGCTGTAAGCGTATGATTATTGACGTCCATTCTCATGACTTCGCGCCGTCTGTCGCGGCGCGCGCCATGACCGGCATGTGCCGTGCGCTGGACGGGCGGTTGACGCCCTCCGGCGACGGCACGCTCGTCGCGCATCTTGACCACCTCGACCTCGCGGGCGTCGACAAGGCGGTCATGTGCCCGATCGCCACGAAGCCCGGACAGTTCGACGTCATCCTGCGGCGGTCGGTGGCGATCCTGTCCGGCGAGGCGGGCGAACGCGCGCAGCGGAAGATCATTCCCTTCGCGTCCGTCCATCCGAAGGACGCGGACTGGTCGCGCCATCTCGACGAGGTGGCGGAGGCCGGAATCAAGGGCCTCAAGTTTCATCCGTACTACCAGGACTTCTCGCTCGCCGACCCGGCCGTCTGGCCGATCTTCCGCAAGGCGGCGGAATTGGGACTCGTCGTCCAGTGCCACGCGGGGCGCGACCTCGGCTATCCGAGACGCGCGGACGCCTGCGGGCCGACGGAGGTCGCGACGCTTCTCCGGAACGTGAAGGGGCTCGCCTTCATCGCCGCGCATCTGGGCGGCTGCGCGGGCTATGCGCCGCACGCGACGGACGAGCTTCTGGAACTCGGCGCCTACATCGACACGTCCGCGCTCGTGCTGGATCACTACAAGGACGAGGAGATGCGCCTTTTGCGGTCGTGGCCGCGCGAGCGGATCCTCTTCGCGACCGACTGGCCGTGGACGCATTATCCGGAGAAACTCGCGTGGGTCAAGTCCGTCCGCGCGCCGGAGGACTGGGACGCCGTCCTCGGCGGCAACGCCGCGCGTCTGCTCGGAATTCCAGCATAAAGGATTTTACCTTCCCACTCTCCCACATTCCCACCTTTATCTCAACAGAAGGAAACAAAACCATGAACAAGCCATTCAAGCTCACCGATCCGTTTGGCACGGCCCCGAAGACCGCGCCGTTCACCCAGTCCGTCTCGACGGGCGTGCCGTGGCACAACCTGCCGATTACCCGCGAGTACACGCTGGGCCAGCTCCTGGACCAGACGATTGCGCGCTGCGGCGAGAACGACGCCGTCGTCTATGCCGACCGTGACTATCGCCTGACCTGGTATCAGTTCGGCGAAGAGGTCGATCTCGTCGCGAAGGGCCTGATGGCGCTGGGCGTCAAGCGCGGCGAGAAGGTGGCCCTGTGGGCGACGAACGTGCCGCACTGGGTCGTCCTCATGTTCGCGACGGCCAAGATCGGCGCGATTCTGCTGCCGCTGAACACGAACTACAAGTCGCACGAGATGGACTTCGCGTTGAAGCAGTCCGACGCGGAGAACCTCTTCGTCATCAACGGCTTCCGCGACTGCGACTACGTGCAGGTCATCAACGAGCTGGTGCCGGAGCTGAAGGAGTGTCCGCGCGGCGAGCTCAAGAGCGCGAACTATCCGCACCTGAAGCGCGTGTTCTTCCTCGGCGGCGAGAAGCATCGCGGCATGTACTCGCTCAACGAGGTGAAGTCCCTCGCGTGCGAGGTCTCGCAGGAGGACTACCTTGCGCGGCAGGCGACGGTGGACGTGAACGACGTCGTGAACATGCAGTACACGTCGGGCACGACGGGCTTCCCGAAGGGCGTGCAGCTCACGCACCGCAACATTGCGAACGACGGCTTCTGGATCGGCGCGTGCCAGAACCTGACGTGCCGTGACCGCGTCTGCATCCCCGTGCCGCTCTTCCACTGCTTCGGCTGCGTCCTGGGCGTGATGAGCTGCGTCAACCATGGCGCGACGATGGTCTTCCTGGAGAAGTTCGACCCCGTGCAGGTGATGACCTCGATCGAGCGCGAGAAGTGCACGGCGACGTATGGCGTGCCGACGATGTACATCGCGATGCTGGATCATCCGCTGTTCAACCGCTTCGACTTCCGCTCGCTCCGCACGGGCATCATGTCCGGCTCGGCGTGTCCGACGCACCGCATGCAGCAGGCGAACGACAAGATGTTCATGCGCGAGATCACGAACCCGTACGGCCTGACGGAGTCTGGCCCGGTGATGACGATGACGCGCTACTTCGAGACGTCCATCGTGCGCAAGTGCCAGACGATCGGCCAGGCGCTTCCCGGCGTTGAGGTCGCGATCATCGACCCCGATTCGGGCGAGATCGCGCCGATCGGGCAGGACGGCGAGATCTGCTGCCGTGGGTTCAACACGATGAAGGGCTACTACAAGATGCCGGAGCAGACGGCGAAGTGCATCGACAAGAACGGCTGGCTCCATTCGGGCGACATCGGCAAGATGGACGCGGACGGCTACTACTACATCACGGGGCGCCTGAAAGACCTGATCATTCGCGGCGGCGAGAACATCTCGCCGAAGGAGGTCGAGGACTTCCTCGGCACGATGCCGGGCGTCCAGGACGTCGCGGTCGTCGGCTGTCCCTCGAAGAAGTACGGCGAGCAGCCGGCGGCGTTCATCATCCGCTCGGCGGGTTCCGATATCTCGGAGCATGACGTCGCGGTCTTCTGCAAGGACAAGATCAGCTGGTTCAAGATTCCGAAGTACGTCCACTTCCTGGACGTCTTCCCGATGACGGCGAGCCAGAAGATCCAGAAGTACAAGCTGCGCGAGATGGCCGCTCAGCTGTGGCCGGAAGCGTAAAGGGCAAGGAACGAATCAAAATCTCAAGCTAAAGGAAAGTGACGAAGAAATGAACACGGAAAACAAGGTGGGCGAGCGGATTCGCACGTATCGCGAGAAGTTTGACATGGGCGTGTGCGACCTCGCGAAGAAGAGCGGGGTCGACGAAGCGACGATCAACGCGATCGAGAAGGGCGAGGTGCTGCCCGCGCTGGGCGTGCTGACGAAGATCTCGCGGGCGCTCGGCCAGCGTCTCGGCACGTTCATGGACGACCAGTTCAAGCCCGATCCGATCGTCACGCGCGCGGCGGACATCGCGTCGGCGAAGGTCGCGGGCGAGGGCGTGAACACGCTTGGCTACTCGTCGCACTCGCTCGCGCGCGGCAAGCCCGACCGCCACATGGACCCGTTCCGCATCGAGTTCGAGGCCAATGGCGTGGACGAGGTCTCGTCGCACGAGGGCGAGGAGCTGATCATCTGCCTCGCGGGCGAGGTCGAGCTCACCTACGGCAACGACAAGACCGTCCTGAAGCCCGGCGACACGGCCTACTACAACGCGGTCGTCAAGCACGGCCTGCGCGCCTTGAATGGCCAGCCGGCCTCGATCTACGGCATCGTCTTCATGCCGTTCTGACGCGACGGAGCCTGTTCGGCCATGAAAATACTCGTCCTCAATCCCGGATCGACCTCGACCAAAGTCAGCCTGTTCGAGGACAGGCGGGCCGTCTTCGAGAAGAGCGTCTTCCACGACTCGTCCGTCCTGCTCAAGTTCGCGCACGTGAACGACCAGCTCGCGTTCCGCTACGACCTCGTCGTCTCTCTCCTGAAGGAGAAGGGCGTCGACCCGAAGGCGATTGACGCCTTCGTCGGTCGCGGCGGCAGCGCCTGCACCCAGCCGGGCGGCATTACGGTCATCGACCAGAGGCTCTATGACGACACGGTCGCCGGCGTCGGCGGCTCGGAGCATCCCGCCAAGCTCGGCGTCATGCTCGCGTGGACGTTCGCGCAGGAGTACGGAAAGCCCGCCTACACGCTCAATCCGACGAACGTCGACGAGTACGGCGAGCTGGCGCGCCTCACGGGCATCAAGGGCGTTTACCGAACGCCACACTCGCACGTCCTCAACCAGAAAGCCGTCGCCGAGTATCATGCCGAGAAGATGGGGCGACGCTACGAGGACTGCAACTTCATCGTCGCGCACATCGACGGCGGCGTCACCGTCGGCGCGCATGACCACGGGCGGATGGTGGACGGCAACATGGGCGCAGACGGCGAAGGAGCCTTCACGCCGACGCGCATCGGCTCGGTGCCCGTCCTGCAGCTCCTCGACTACATTGAGGCGCATTCCATCGACGACGTGCGCCTTCGCTGTTCGCGGGCGGGCGGCTTCGTCGATCTCTTCGGCACGTCCAACTCCGACTTCATCCACGCGAAGGTCGATGCGGGCGACCGCAAGGCGACGCTCGTCTGGCAGACGATGATCTACCAGGTCTGCAAGATGATCGGCGAGATGTCGGCCGTCCTCTGCGGGCAGGTGGACGCGATTCTCCTGACGGGCGGGCTGCTGCGCTTTCCCGACGTCGAGGCGGGCATTCGGCGCCGCTGTGGCTTCATCGCGCCGATCGCGACGTATCCCGGCGAGATGGAGCAGGAGGCGATGGCGTATCCGGCGTTGCGCGTCCTCAAGGGCGAGCTGACGCCGAATCGCTATGCGGGCCGCAACGTCTGGAGCGGTTTCGGCGACATTGACCTGTAGGGAGAAGAGAAAGGAAGGTATGACATGAGCTTGATCGAGAAGATTCGGGGCAAGGCGCGGGCGAACGTGAAGACGATCGTCCTGCCGGAGGGCGACGAGCCGCGCACGGTCGCGGCGGCGGCGGACATCGTGCGCGAGGGGCTGGCGAAGCCGGTCCTCCTGGGCGATCCCGCGAAGATCCGCGCGGTCGCGGCGGAGAAAGGCGTCGACCTTGCGGGCGTCGCGCTCGTCGATCCGGCGACGAGCGAAAAGGCGGCGGCCTATGCGCAGACGCTCTTCGACCTGCGCAAGGCGAAGGGCGTGACGGAGGCGAAGGCGGCCGAACTCGTCGCCGACCCGATGTATTTCGGCATCCTGATGGTCAAGGCGGGCGACGCGGACGGACTCGTTTCGGGCGCCGTCCATTCGACGGGCGACATGCTGCGTCCCGCGCTGCAGGTCATCAAGACGAAGCCGGGCATGAAGCTCGTCTCGTCGAGTTTCCTGATGGAGTGCCCGAACCGGGATCTGGGCGAAGACGGTCTGCTCGTCTATGCCGATTGCGTCGTCAATCCCTGTCCGAACGCCGAGGAACTCGCGAACATCGCCGTCGCGGCGGCGGAGACGGCGCGGACGCTCTGCGGCATCGCCGAGCCGCGCGTCGCGCTTCTGTCGTTCTCGACGAAGGGCAGCGCGAAGCACGCGCTCGTGGACAAGGTTCGCGAGGCGACGGAGATGGCGCACGCGCTTGCGCCCGATCTCTTGCTGGACGGCGAGCTTCAGCTTGACGCGGCGCTCGTCCCGGAAGTCGCGGCCTTGAAGGCGAAGGGCAGTCCGGTCGGCGGCCGGGCGAACGTCCTCGTCTTCCCCGACCTGCAGGCGGGCAACATCGGCTACAAGCTCACGCAGCGCATCGGCGGGGCGAGCTGCTTCGCGGTCCTTCAGGGGTTGGCGAAGCCGTGCAACGACCTTTCGCGCGGCTGCTCGACGGAAGACATCGTCAACACCGTCGCCATGACGGCCGTCCAGGCGGCGGGGTGATTGCGACCGTGCGGCGGCGCTTTTGGTAAACTATTCGGCGTCTGCGACAGGGTCGTCCTGTCGCGCCAAACGAAAGCGAGGAAACACATGAACAAGAAGTACGTCTGCAAGGTCTGCGGTTGGGTCTACGATCCGGCTGAACACGACAACGTGGCGTTCGAGGACTTGCCGTCCGACTGGACATGCCCCGTCTGTGGCGTTGGCAAGGCCGATTTCGAGCCCGCCTCCTGATCGCGCCCCAAGGCCGAACACAAACGCCGCCCGTCGCCACGGTTCGTCCAGCCGTCGCGGCGGGTGGCCAGCGCCTTCTATTTAGGGCTCGGTGTTGATCGGCCTGAGTGTGCGTGAGCTTTGCTGGTTGGTGGAATTGAGAGGCAGGAGACAGGATGCGCATGGTACCAGTGACATCGGCGACGCTTTTGCGTGACGTGGCGAGCGACGCACAGCACGTGCGCTGGGGCGAGTTCATCGCGCGCTATCGTCCGATGATGGCGGCCTATCTGCGCGAACGCTTCCCGTCGCTGGATGCCGACGACGTCATTCAGGAGACGCTGCTCGCGCTGATCAAGGCGTTGCCCTCCTTCCGCTATGTTCCCGACGAGAAAGGGGCGTTCCACAATTACCTGACGGGCATCCTGCGCCACAAGGCCCTCCGGCTCGTCGCCCGCGAATCGCGGCGCGCGACGCAGCAGGCGGCCTATGCGAACGACCCGACGTGCGAGGCGACGGCGGAGGCGCGCGCAAGCTGGCGCGAGGCGATGTTCGAGGTCGCGTTGCAGCAGTACTTGGCGGATGAGACGGTCAGCGCGCGGACGCGGCAGGTCTTCGCGCGTGTGGCGGTGAACGGCGAGAAGCCGGAGGCGGTCGCCGCCGCGTTCGGCCTCGCACGCAACGCGGTCGATCAGATCAAGAGCCGGGCGCGGACGCGTCTGCGCGCGCTCGTCAAGGCATTGGAGCGGGCGGACCATGCCGACGATGACCTCTGACCTGACGGCATTCCTTGCGGCGCATCGGCCGCTGAACGACGGCGCGACATGGAAAGCGGGCGATGCCGTGAAGAGCTGGCGCGTGACGGCTTTCCTCGGCCGTGGCGGCAGTGGCGAGGTCTATCGCGTCGAGCAGGTCGGGACGGGGCGGGCGGCGGCGCTCAAGGTGCTGTGCCTGAAAGCGGATGCGTCGGAGGAAAGGCGGGCGACGGCGCGGTCGCGCTTCCTTCGAGAGGCGGATTTCCTCGTGCGCAATGATTCGCCGTTCTTCCCGAAGGCGTTCGCCATCGGCGAAGCGGAGGGTCGTCCGTATGTCGTGATGGAACTTCTGGACGCGAAGCCGTTGCCGCGTCGGGACGGTGCCGTCGCCGCGTTCCTCCTCGCGGTCTGCCGGGCCGTGCGCGCCCTGCATCGCCGGGGGTTTGTGCATCGTGACATCAAGCCGGCGAACATCCTGTGGCGTGCGAACGGCGACCTCGTCTTGTCCGACCTTGGGCTTCTGAAGGGGACGGCGCCGACGGCGGGCCACACGGGCGTGACCGCGACCTTGGCGGAAGGACGCGTCGTCGGCGCGGGAACGCCGCACTACGCCGCACCGGAACAGTTCGACGGCGGAAGCCTCTCCGCCGCGACGGACATCCATGCGCTAGGCGTCCTGATCGACGACTGCTTTGGCGGAAAGCCGCCGCGCGACTGGGCGCGCATCGTCCGTCGCGCGACGAGCTCCCTGCCGGAGCGGCGCTATCGCGACGTGGAGGAGCTGATGCAGGCCATCCGGTGGCGGCACGCTGGACGCGTTTTCCTGTGGGGCGGGCTGCTTCTGATGGCCGGCCTCGTGGTCTGGTGGGGGAGCCGTCCGCAATTGCCGCGCGACCCGCAGGCGTTGCGCCGTGTGCTGGCGGTGGCGGACGAAGCGGACGAGGCTTCGCGTTGGCAGTCGCTCTGTGAGAACGTCGTGACGAATGGCCGTTCTGTGACGCGCCTTCGATTGGGTGGCGTCACGCAGGCGTTCCGCCGCCCGATCGTCCTGTCTCCCGATCGCGACTGGTGGATTGTCGGGCCAGGGACGCTGGACGCGGCGTTGTCGGGCGCGGACACGGGGCGTTGCACACGGGTGCGTCTCGACAACTGCGTGCTGCTCAACCGGACGCGGCGCAGTCCGAGCGAGGCTGCGTTGCGCTACGTCTTTCGTCCGGGGGCGTATCTCAACTTCATCGACCAGGACGAAGAGGATGACCTGTGGCGGCGGGGCGAGGTCTTCCGAATGTCGGAGGGCTTCGACGGGGCGTTCAACGCCCTTGAGTTCGGTGGCCCCGCGACGGTGCGGGATTTGCGAAAGAAACGCCAGCAAGCAGAGACGAATCACAGGGAGAATTGAACGTCGTTGCTGCGCGCAGGGAGGGCTCGCCGCGATCGCGGGCGGTCGGCGCGCGCCATCCGTCGCTCGGCGGCGGGGCGAAGGCGCGCGACGACTGGCCGAATTTCTGCGCACGACTTCGGTCGTTTACGTTCCTCCTTCCCCGTCCCGTTCCCGTTCCAAGGAGGGTTGTCGCATCTGCGACGGTTGAATATGCTATAATCTCCGTCGCTACGTAACAGCGCTTTAAGCAGAAATCGCCAATTTCAGAAGAAAAGCGTTCTACGGAGACACGCAACGCGAGAATTCGCGTGGCGTGTCTTTGTCGTCGTGTTTTTCTTCGGGCGTTTGGCGATGCCTTGCTTAAGACACGGAGATGAAGGCACGCCATCCTTTTTGTGCGCATGAGAGACATGCGGAGCGGCCGCGTAAGAATGTACGCGCGGCCGACAGTATGTTGCAGATGAAAGACTGCAACGACGACATTCTCTCCTGCATGGCGGAAGTGCCGCTCTTCGCGAACTTGCCGAAATCCGTCCGTGCGTTCCTGGCGACGGCGCTCAACGTGCGCATCAAGGCGTGCGAAGCCGCCGAAATCGTGGGGCATGAGTGCGACCCCGCCGACCGCATTGTCTGTGTCCTTTCGGGACGGCTTCACGTCTACGAGTGCGGACTCAAGGATGCAGACCGACATCTTGTCCGCACGTTGTGCGCGGGCGAGGTCTACGGCGCCATGTTTCCCGTCTTGGATCTCAAGACAAGCCCTGGTATGCTGGTCGCCGCCGAGGCGATGCGCATTCTCGTCTGCGACGTCGCGTGCGTCCGGCAGCTGATTCATGCGGAACGGTGTCCGGCGTTCGTCACGAACCTCTATGCTGCCGCCGCGCGGCAGGGCTTCAACGCCTGGCGGAAAGTGGCGCTGCTGGGCTGCTACGAGATTGCGGATCGCGTCCTCCTGCATCTTCGGAACCGCGTCGAGGAGGGCGACTGGGCCCCGGTCGGCGTTGCCGAGCTTGTCGCCTATCTTGGCGTCAACCGGACATCGTTCTACCGCGCCGTCGCCAAACTGCAGAAGGTCGGGCGCGTCTCCGTTTCGGGCGGCAAAGTCTCGCTCAAGGTTCTTTGATGGGGGTGAACCACGGAATGCCTTTGAGCCTTGGTCAGGTTCGTCCCGAACGTGAGCATTTGCGGTTACGGAAGGGCGTCCGTTGCTCTGATAGTGGCCAGTGCAAACGGTGTTGATGTATGCAGATTTTACTTCGCAAGTCAAAATTGCATAAGTCCTGCCGCTGGCGGATTTGAGCTGACGGTGTTATCTCGCTCATAAAAACTTAGGCATGGCGTGTGAATGTTCCCGAACGGGAATATCTGCGGTTGCGCAATGGCGCCCGTTATGGTATGATACCGCTCGGTATCAAGAAGGAGGTTTCCGTGAAGGACATGAAGGAGGTGGGTGCGTTCGTCGCCAGAGTGCGCAAGTCGCAGGGGATTTCGCAGTTGGAGCTTGCGCTTGCGGCGGATGTCGGTCGCCGCTTCGTGGTCGAGTTGGAGGCTGGAAAAGCGACATTGCAAAGCGGGAAATTGCTGAAGGTTCTGTCCGTCCTCGGCATTGGTCTTCGGCTTGTAGAACCGAAAGGAGTCTGACGTCGATGGCGTTCGCCTTCCTTGTCGATTGGCGGTGCGCGGATATTTGATGAGGTCTCGTGCGATTCGTTTGCGGCAATGGCCCGTGAGGTCGGTATGCGACCGCAGCTTGTCTGGCGACGACTCGACGCTCTTGCAAGGAAAATGTTGCAAACCGCGCGACGGCTGGCAGAAGAGCTGTCGGCCGAATGGCCGAGCGAAGTCTATGCGAAAATCTGCCGTGTGATTGCACAGCAGACGGAACGATGCGTCTGATGGTGGGACGACGGAAGTCGCGAAATTCGTTCGCGCGGCGTCCATGCGCGTGAAAAGGCCCCTTATCCCGGATTTTCGGGACGACTTGCCTTGATTCCTTTCCCCGGCAATCGTTGGCTCATGCTCGGACACCGCCGGAAGCGCCACGGGTGTCGCCCAAACCGTACGCCCGCAGCCGGACGATGCGACCGCCGACAGTCAATCGGCCCGCCTCAGCCATTCCCCTCACCGAGACGTGCGCGGCAAGCGAGACCCAGCGCGTCGCCTGGCTGCGGGCTGCCTCTTGTGCAACTCCCGCGTCGCTTCCGCTGCGCGCACGGCACCGTCGGCCGCAGGCGCTTCGGGAGCGAACGCCGTCACGGCATGCCTTTCGCGCGGAGGCAGCGGAGGCGCGGGACGAGTCGCGGAGAGTTTTCCGGGCCCGACGGGACTGGCGACGCGCCGGTTCACCTCGCGGGGCTGATGCGGAAGCGAAGGCCAGCGGCTCCGTTCACCTTGCTGAGTCCTGTCGGCGGGGTGCCTGAAAAAGCTCGGAGCGAGCTGCTTCCCGCGCCGCAGCGTCGGACAACGGGTCTGCCTGCCAGTGCCCAGCCAGAAAATCCGGGATAAGGGTGAAAAGACAGGCGCGTAAGAAAGCGCGCAGACGCGGCAGTATGGTGTAGATGCAACTGCGCGACTACACAGATTCCTGCTCGAAAACCGTCCAACGCGGCGGCGAAAAAAAAATCTTCTTGAGTTGTCGCAGATGCGACAGACATGTCGGAATGTTTTTGATATTCTATAAACAGTCGCCGATTTGGGTGGGCTTCCTATCGGCGGGCGCGAATGCGTCGTTGGTCCTACGGCGTTGAGGCAGAGTCACGATGTGTCCAAATTCAAGGGCGGTGAAAATAGCGGGAGGAGAGAATTATGATTGATGTCCTGCAATGGGATGCTGCACCGCGTGTATTGGCATATCATTATCCGGGCTGCGAACTTAACTATAAGTCGCAGTTGATCGTGTCGGAATCGCAAGAGGCCGTGCTGGTGAAAGAGGGGCGGTTCTTTGGGCCCATCTTGCCTGGTCGCCATACGCTTGAGACGAAGAATTTCCCGTTCCTGACGAAGATGATATCGGCTTTGACGACCAACCGGAAATCGCCTTATACGGCCGATGTTTGGTTTGTTGCAAAATCCGTGCCTCTGGACATGAAATGGGGAACGTCAGATCCCATTCTGATAGAGGATCCCAAATACCATGTCGCCCTGCCCATCCGTGCGTTTGGGCAATATGGTCTGCGCATTGTCGACTCCTGCCGGTTCTTGGCCCGTTTGATGGGGCGGATGCCGGCGTTTACGGAAAAGACCCTGTCGGGATATTTCAGGGGCGTGATTGTAACAAGGACGAAGGATGTTGTCGCGTCCGCAATGTCCTCGAGTGGATGTTCGCTGTTTGAAATTGGTACGAAGCTCAATGACCTCTCGAGCGAACTGGAACGTCGCGTGACAGAGGACCTCGCTGACTATGGCGTCGAACCGAGGCTCTTTACGGTCAATTCCATCTCGGCCGACGAGGACGATCCAACTGTCGTCCAGTTGCGCAGGGCATTGGCGAAGAAAGCCGAGATGAACATTCTTGGCTATTCGTATTCGCAAGAGCGCTCGTTCGACGCCTTGCAAGCCGCCGCTGGGAATGTGGGCACGGCCGGTGTGGTTATGGGCGCGGGAATGGGGCTTGGCATGGGGGCGGGCGTTGGAATTTCCATGGGGCAGGCGATGTCGGATGTCGCAAAGGTGATTCGTCCAGTTGGCAATCGGTTCTGCAGCCATTGCGGCGCAGCCTTGGCGACAGATGCCAAGTATTGTTCAGTGTGCGGTGCAAAGGCGGGACAAGGGGAGGAAAGCGCATGACCTATAACCAGAAAATCGTGAGTCTGATGACGGTGTTCCTGTTGGGAATAACCGTTGCGGCAGTGTCCACATGCTTTGATGCGCCATACTCGACAAACTTTAAGATCGCGATCGGTTTTATTCTCTTCGCAGAATTCATGCTTGGCGGATTCTGGGTTCAGCAGATTGGCAAGAGTGATGCCTTGTTGCCGCTCTCGCTTGGCAACTGGGGCGTGAATGTCGTGTATCTTGTTTGGGTGCTGTTCTTGGCCCTGTTTACGGGTTGCGAAACAAAGTATTTCTTTCTGTTGCAGCTCATTGGATTGACAGTTTTCGTCGTGGCACACTTGTTTTTCAGAATAGCGGAGCATCACGTCGAAGAGATGTCGAAGGACGACGAGCCAGAGCAGAAGATTGAACGTGCGCGTGTCACTTGGAGATAATGTATGAAATGCGAATATTGTGATAATGAAGTCCCCGCCGGATCAACGCGGTGTCCAAGCTGCGGCGCAGCAGTAAGATACGCAGAACCAATTCTCAGGCAAGTCGAGGTCACTGCCAACCAACGAGAGATTTCAAGCTCGGATTCTCCCAAATATTCTGACTGTACGAATGTTCACGTAAATGCGAAGAATAGGTTGGTGTTTATATTGCTTGGCGTGTTCCTCGGCTCATTCGGGATTCACAACTTTTATTCGGGATACATTGCAAGAGGAATTTTCAAGCTTCTTATCACCGTGTTGACGTTTGGCCTCTTGTTCTGGGTCTCATGGTTATGGGCAGTTGTCGAAATCTGCACGGTAAGGATCGATTCGCGAGGAGTGCCGTTTGAAACGTAACTATTTTGGAATACTCCAAAACACATGCGAATGAGTGCCCGTTGTTCGTGTGTGAGAAAGTTGGGCAAACACAAACAAAGGAAAAAATAAATGGCAAGTTCAGATATCGCCTTAATGGACGGCGAAAAGGTTGTTGTGGCACTCCAGACGGAGATGTACGCACAGTCAACCAATATCATCGAGAACATCATCGCGAAGATCTTCGGGATTATTTCGATGTTCCTCGGCATCAAGAGGACGGGTCAGCTGACCATTACCGACAAGCGCATTGTCCTTGAACAGCATCAGAGGATCTTCTGGTGTTTTGACACGGCCGCGATTTATTCGACGCTGATGCCGAATTCGATCGCGAATGTTGATTATGCGTTCAAGGGCCAGATCCTCTGCTTTTGCCGCAAGTATGTGTTCTTGTTCAGGACGACGTCTGGCGTAGGCTATGAGTTTGTGCTCAAGGGCGGTAGGAGTCAGGCGATGGAGATCACCAACGCCGCGCTCGACGCGCTGTTGAAGAACCGTTAAATAATGATGCGTCGCATCCGATTCTGGTTGACGATCAACGCCTATGCACTCCTTTTGGATGTCTTGGCATTGGTGGCCATGTGTTTGTCATGTTGCATGTGGCATTCACGGCGGATGCTTGCGGTTGCAATATGTGTCATGGGTGTCTTTTCCCTCTACGGCGGGATAGGCATCCATGGCACGTATCTTGAAAAGAAGAGAATCTATTTGACGTTGTTGCGCAGGAATTTGAAGGATTTCCACAAGGATTCCTTTAGAGAATTTTTCGGTGTTCCTTGCCATCGGTTAGTCGTGAGAATGGTTCTGCAGGAAATTGGACATGGCGAACATTATGGGGAATTGAAATCAGCATTTTATCGATATCCGTGGCAGCGGCAGTTCCTCGACGAGACGAAGCTATTTGTTTTTAAGACAAAAGAAGAAGGTGATCGATGGCTCTTACAGCAGAGGCTGAAAAACGCATAATGGCGAAGATGGAGAAGTTACAACGCCAGAAGACGAGGCAGCAAATTACCGATGAAATGTGCAAATTGCAGGAATTTGTCGATAAGAGTGAGATGGATGCGTTTGTGGGGTGCCTGTATTTTCATGGCGGCGGGTTCTTTTATGTTGGTGAGTATTTTATTGGCATGGCAACACTTCTTCTGGGCTACGCTGTGACTCTATATGGTGTCTGGCTCGGAATCTCAAGCGCGCTGTCGTACGTTTGGGATTTTGAAAGATGTTGGATGGCAGCTCTTTGGTGGATAGTCGGGGGTGTTGCATATGATGTTGTCTTGGGGGTGATTGCCGCTGTTATGGCGCATAACATAAGAGAGCGTTCAAGATTCGCATTGGATATATTGCGAGAGAGGTCAAGAAAGACAGGCGCGTAAGAAAGCGCGCAGACGCGGCAGTATGGTGTAGATGCAACTGCGCGACTACACAGATTCCTGCTCGAAAACCGTCCAACGCGGGGGCGAAGAAAATCCTCTTGAGTTGTCGCAGATGCGACAGACATGTCGGAATGTTTTTGATGTTCTATAAACAGTCGCCGATTTGGGTGGGCTTCCTATCGGCGGGCTGAAGCGTCGTCGGCCCTGCGGCGCTGAGGCAGAAATGAATGTGGGCATCAAAAAGGAACAAAGAGAAATGAGAAACCGATTCATGCCGATTGTCGGCGGCGCGCTTCTGGCGGGGACGTTGGCAATCGTGGGGTGCGTGAGCGTCGAATCGACGCGGGCGCAGTTGGCGTCCTCGAGCCCGCAGGTTCGGGAGGAGGCAAAGGAGAATATCGAGCGAGTTGTGTTGCACGGGCATTATGGATTTCAGGACTTCCAGACGGCGGAGCGGCTTGAGTACGTCAAGCTTGTTTCAGACGACGAGTTGCTGTTTCGCATCATTAGCCTCTCGGACGATAAAGAAATTGTCAAGGCGGCGGCAGAGCGAATTGATCTTTCGAAACCGGATGTGAGGCTGCAAGCTCTCTCTTGGCACGAAAAGATTGATAACAGTTTCAAAGACATTCATGGTTCCGGGAAGCCGGACGCAACTACTTTCTCCGACAAGGTACTGGCGATGCTCAGCCAAGACGAGTTGAAGAAGGCACGGTCTAAACACTATGATGATAAATGGTTGGAGGAAAGAATCGAACGCCGCATGATCGATGGCGCGAAGGATGTCCCGTCGCTCTTTTCTCTTTATGACCTGTTTAGTAATGACGACGCCAGAAAGAAGGAAGTCATCTTGAAGTTGGCGGGCATGCCGGACAAGCTGCCCGATTCAGATGCGGTTCTCGAGGTCCTGAAGGCGCCAGGTTATATCAATGCGAAGCCCTATGTCGAAGATGCCGCGTTGCGCAGGGGATTGATTGCGCGGCTGTCGGACGAAGAGGCTACAAAGCTTATCCTGGACAGTTACGAATTTACATTCTGCGATCTCCGCGCGTGGGATCGTGACCCGCGTCCGTTTGAGGGCGTCTTGCAGGACGCTTCGGCCATCAAGGACAGCGCGTGCGTGGTGAAGATTGTGTCGAAGGTCTTCGAGAAGGTCGCTTCCCTCAAAAGAAAGAGCGGGACGTGGTATACGTGGACGAAGAAGGACACGGCCAAGGTCGAGGCCCTGCGCAAGCGGATTCCGAAGCTTGACGATGCGGCTCTTGAGGGGCTGATCTGCGGCGATGAGGCAATTTGGCCGTATTTCATTGACCTTGTGTCGGCGGATGTCGCCTACAAGGTTCTTTCGGGCGGGAAGGCCACATCGGACGAACTTGAAATGGCGCTGTTCAAGCGGTTGCCGAAAGACCGGATGGATGCAGGCCTCTATCGGGGCGTGCGGTCGGATGTCGCGAAGAAGGCCGTCTATGACGCGCTGTCGCCCGAAGCGCGCAAGGCGATTTCCGAATCGAAGGAGAAGGCGTTCGCGTCCGTCTGCGAGAAGGCGAAGGCGGCGGAGAAGGAGACGTTCGCGCTGGACGGGTTCTACCTCGGGATGTCCTTTGACGACATGAAGGTCGTGTTCTCGCACCACTTCCCGAAGCTTGAGATCAAGGAGGGCATTGACGGGGAAGGAAAGAATGCGGATCATGTCATCTACGTGCCGGGCCAGCGCGCGCCGTTCTGCTACGCGAGCGTCTCCGACAAGAAGGTCTACATGTTCAACTTCGGAAAGAAGCTGCTGAAGAAGTGGTATCCGTACGATGTCCAGACGCCGGGCGAATGGGCGCGCGCCTATGGCCGTGAGCACAAGATTGACATGAAGTTCCGGCTCATCGAGAAGGACGCGACCGTCTATGAGCCGATGAACATGAGCCGGTCCTATCGCGTCTGGTTCCATCAGGAGTCCTATCAGTATCGGAACAACGCGAAGGAGTATCGCCTCACCTACTTCGGCGAGGAGAAGGACTACACCGTCCACGGCGGCATTGGCGGCGCCCTCATCAAGGAGATGGCCGCGCCCCGCTTCCGCTATGTGAGGGGCGACTACGGTTCGCTGCGCGTCAAAATCGAGCGCGACTGACGCGGTCGATAGATCGGCCTTCCGGCGGGGATTCCCTTTTGGAGTCCCCGCCGGATTCGATTTGCGGGAGTTGAACTACAGCATTGAGTTCGCATGGCGTTAGATATTACCATTTGCGCATTTGCGAGCCCGCTTGACGAGGCCTCGCCGTTTTTGCTATACTACGCGCCACTTGCTTGTGGTGGGATGGCCGAGCGGTTAGGTCGCGGACTGCAAATCCGCTTACAGCGGTTCAACTCCGCTTCCCACCTCCATCTGAAAGCCTCGCGAAAGCGGGGTTTTTCTTTTTTGGCAGATCGCGAAGGCCGGGCCGCGCCAGAAGCCACCCCCGGTCGTATTCTCGCCTGTTGCCATTTGCGATTCGGAAAGCCGCGTCGGCCCGAAATGTGGTATAATAAGCGCATGATGAAAACGAAGACGAAGAACCGGATCCGCATCACCGACACGACGCTCCGCGACGCGCACCAGTCCCTGTGGGCGACGCGGATGCGGACGGATGACATCCTGAAGATCGCCGAGACGATGGACAACGCCGGCTTCTATTCGCTCGAATGCTGGGGCGGCGCGACGTTCGACGTGTGCATGCGCTTCCTGCGCGAGAATCCGTGGCAGCGGCTGCGCGAAATCAAGAAGGTCTGCAAGAAGACCCCGCTCCAGATGCTCCTCCGGGGGCAGAACGTCCTTGGCTACAAGCACTATCCGGACGACGTCGTCGATCGTTTCGTCGCGCTTGCCTGCGAGAACGGGATGGACATCTTCCGCGTCTTCGATGCGCTCAACGATCCGCGCAACCTGGAGACGGCGATCCGCAGCGTGAAGAAGTACGGCGGCCACGCGCAGGGCACGATCTGCTACACGACGTCGCCGGTCCACACCGTCGCGGCCTATGTGAAGCTTGCGAAGCGTCAGGCCGCGATGGGCGTTGATTCGCTGGCGATCAAGGACATGGCGGGCATTCTCACGCCGGGCGCGGCGCGCGAACTCGTCTCCGCGCTGAAGAAGGCCCTCCCCGACATGCCGATTCAGGTGCATTCGCACATGACGAGCGGCATGGCGGCGGCGATGTACCTCGCGGCCGCCGAGGCGGGCGCCGGGTGCTTTGACTGCGCGATTTCGACGCTCTCCTCGTTTTCGAGCCAGCCGCCGACGGAGTCCGTCGTCTCGATTCTCGAATCGGTCGGCTTCGACTGCGGGCTTGACCGCGCGGCGCTCACGAAGATCAACGCCTATTTCAAGGATCTGAAGAAGAAGCGCCAGCCGGCGAGTTCGACGAAGGTCGAGGCCGTCGACGCGGGCGTCCTCGTCCACGCGATTCCGGGCGGCATGATCTCGAACCTTCGTTCGCAGCTCGCCCAGCAGGACGCGCTGGACCGCCTTGACGAGGTTCTGGAAGAGCTGCCGAAGACGCGCGCCGACCTCGGCTATCCGCCGCTCGTCACGCCGACCTCGCAGATCGTCGGTGTCCAGTCCGTCCTGAACGTTCTCTCCGGCAAGCGGTATTCGATGGTGACGGACGAGACGAAGCGCTATGCGGCGGGCTACTATGGCGCGACGCCCGCGCCGATTGATCCGAAGCTCCGCAAGAAGCTCATCGGCACGCTCAAGCCCATTGACTGTCGTCCGGCCGACCTGCTGAAGCCGGGTCTCGTCGCGGCGGCGAACGAACTGCCGCCGAACACGATCCAGGCTGAGGAAGACATCCTCTCCTACGCGCTCTTCCCGGAGGTTGCGCTGGGCTACTTCAAGTGGCGCAAGGAGGGCGGCCCGATCCCGGCGGACGCGGAAGAGGCCGCGCGCGCGGCCGAGCCGGCGGCTGCCGCCGCCGCGCCGAAGGCCGCGTCCGCCCGTCCGGCGGCCGCCGTTTCCGGCACGCCCGTTCTCGCGCCGCTGAACGGCACGTTCTACCGCAGCGATGCGCCCGGAAAGCCGCACATGGCGGCGGATGGCGCGTCCGTCAAGGCGGGCGACGCCGTCTGCGTCGTCGAGGCGATGAAGCTCTTCAACCCGATCAAGGCCCCGGCCGCCGGGAAGATCACGTTCTTGGTCGCGCACGGCACGAGCGTCCAGAAGGGGCAGGTTCTCGCGACGATTGGATAAGTTTGCATCATGATAACCGTGGTCATTGCCGTGGCCGCCGCGTGCGGCTGTTTTTCCCTCGCGTACTTCGTGGGGGACTGGGGAACCGGGTGGAGCGTCTTCGCGGGCGTGCTCGGCTTCGGGGCGTTTCAGGGCGTCGCGGGCTTCCTGATCCAGAAGCGGGTCAAGGCGGAGATGGAGAAAGTTCAGGCCATTCTCCTCGCGGGGCAGAAGCGTCTCCAGACGAAGATGCAGCGTTGGCAGATTCGTCCGCCGAGTTCGGTTGCCGCCGCGCAGAAGGAGGTCTTCGAGGACACGAAGGTCTTCGTGAGGGAGGCTCTCGCCCAGACGGAAGAACTGCGGAAGTTCAAGCCGTGGGTGCCGCTCATGGGGCGGCAGATTGCGACGGCGCAGCTGCAGCTCTCCTGGATGGTCAAGGACTTCAAGACCGTCGACCGCCTCCTGCCGCAGGCGATTTGCCTCGACCCGACGATGAGTTGCATCAAGATGGCGCGGCTCTACATGCTGGAGAAGCCGACGGACGAGATCGCGAAGGTCTACCGCAAGGCCGCCGGGCGCGTGCGCTACAACGGCAACGTGCTCCTCGCGGCGACGATGAGCTGGATTCAGGTTCGGCGCGGCGATGCGGACGGCGCGTTCAAGACGTTGACGGAGGCCCTGAAGAAGAGCGATGACGCGACGCTGAAGCGCAATCACGAGACGCTGATGAACAACCGCGTCGCCCACTTCACCAATTCGGGCCTGGGCGATCCGTGGTATTCGCTTCTCCTCGAAGAGCCGAAGGTGCATCAGCAGCGGCCGAGGAGCGTGTACCGGTAGGGGCGGGGAGTTTGGGCGTTTGGAAGGTTTGGAGGTTCTGATGTCTGGGGTTGGGTCGTTGAGGAGTCTGGGTGCTTGGGGGTTTCGACATTGGGGACTGAGGCGTTTGGGCGGGCTGACGTTTGCGGAGGTTAGGTAGTTTGGTCAAGAAAGCAGTTATCCTCGCGGCGGGGTACGGGACGCGCCTGCGGCCGTTCACGTGTGCGACGCCGAAGCCGCTCCTGCCGGTTTGGGGCGAGACGATGCTCGATCGCATGCTTGCGCTCTTGCGCGCGCGCGGCGTCGAGGACGTCGTCGTCAATGCCCATCATCTGCGCGAGCAGATCGGCCGGTGGCGCGAAGCCGTCTGCCGCGAGGCGCAGGCGGCGGGCGAGAAACTGCGCCTCACGGTGAGCGACGAGCCGGAGATTCTCGGCAGTGGCGGTGCGCTCAATCCGCTCCGCGACTGGATCGGCGACGAGCCGTTCTACTTCGTCAATGCGGATGTCGTCGTCGAGAACGTGCCCGACCTGGACGCGGCGTTTGCGGCTGTGCAGGATCAGGACGATGTCCTGGGCGTCTGCCTCGTCACGGAGACCGGCCCTCGGACGGTCGAGGTCGAGCCGGAGTCGGGGTTCGTCACGAACTGGAAGAGCGACGACGCGGGGCTGGACGGAACGTTCACCTACTGCGGGCTTTCCATCCTGAAGCCGCGCGTCCTGGACTTCGTGCCGCCGGCGGGCTTTTCGTCGATTGTCGAGGCCTACGAGGCGGCGATGATGGCCGGGCATTTCATGAAGGTTGTCCGTTCGGACGACCTTCTCTGGGAGGACGCGGGGACGATTGCGCGCTACATTGACCTCAACCGCGACGGCGACGACAATGCCTTTGTCGACATTCCCCAGCTCAAGGCGACGGGTGCGGCGGACTTCTCGTTCCTGGGCGCGCGCGGCAGCGACCGCGTCTTCTTCGGCTGCGACAAGGGCGTCGCCATTCTCTACGATGACGGCAGCCGCGCCGAGAACGGCAAGTACGCGGGCCATGCGCGGTGGCTTAAGGCGAAGGGCGCGCCCGTGCCAGACGTCCTTTTCGACGATCCGGCGACGAAGACGATGGTTCTTGCGCATGCGGGCATTGAGCGGAAGATGACGCTTGAAGACGCGGTGAAGGTCGTCGAGGCGCTGGTCGCGTTCAACGCGCTGGGGTCTGCGCCGGACTTGCCGGATCTCCTGCCGCCGTTCGATGCGGCGACATGGGCGTGGGAGCGTGACCTCTTTGCGGAGCACTGCCTTGGCACGCGCTTCGGGCGCACGCTGTCGGCGGCCGTTCAGGCGGAGTTGGCGGACGTCGCCGCGCGCCTTGAACGGGAGCCGAAGGCTCTCGTCCATCGCGACTTCCAGTCCACGAACATTCTCTGGAAGGGCGGTCGTCTCTCGTTCATCGACTTTCAGGGCATGCGCCTTGGGCCGGCGGCCTACGACCTCGCCTCGTTCGTCTACGATCCCTACGTGACGTTCACGGCGGGCGAGCGGCGCGCGCTTGTCGCGCTCTACGCGAAGAAGGCCGGACGCGACGATTTGCCGCGCGTCCTGCCGTACGCGGCCGTCCAGCGGCTCGTGCAGTGCCTGGGGGCCTATGGGCGCCTGGCGTCCGTCGGTCAGCCGCAGTTTGGGCGGCATGTCCTGCCGGCGCTCGAGAACCTGCTTGACGCGGCGGACGCGGCGGGACTGGACGCGGTCGGTGCGCTGGCCGAAGACCTCATTGCCGAGGAGACGCGGCGAACGCGCGCCTCGGCGCAGGACGGGGCCTGCGCGTGCGGGCACGAACACTCTTCTGAAGGCTCGTGCGACTGCGGGCACACGGCACACGCATGAGCGCCATCCGACAGTTCCTCGCGCGCGTCAAGACGGGCGGCGTCCGCCGGTCAGGCGTGGTCAAGACCGTCGCGATGGGCGTCGCGCGGACGTTTGACGCCTATGACGTCGGCGACGACACGTTCGTCTTCGAGCGCGGCATTGGCTCGCGGCTCTCGGCGCGCGCGAGCGTCCTCATCGTCGAGAAGGGCGTGCTGCGCCGCCGCGCGCGGGGGCGCGTCCTCACGCTTACGACGGGAAATCATGCCGTCGCGGCGTTTCCGCTTCTGGACGGCCGCTTCTGGCGGCTTTCGGCGCTCAAGGCCGACGTGCGCGGCGACGTCCTCATGCGCCATGTCCTCTGCGCGAACGTGACGGGCGACACGATCGAGATTTCACAGCGCGAGGTCTCGACCGCCGCGCTCGTCCGCGCCGACGCCTGGCTCGTCGGCACGGTCGGCTTCTCGTACGCGGACATCGTCATGGGCGAGCGCAACGTGGCGACGCTGGAGCACTACCGCCGCCTTGGCCAGGAGTGGCGCGTGAAGCCTCTTGCGTGGACGGAGGGCGAAATGCGCGTCGCGCTTGCCGCCGCGAAGAAGCGCATCGGCACGAGCCTGTCCTACTACCATTCGGCGCGCGGCGTCCATTGGCTGACCTACGCCGAGTTCCGTCGCTTCTCCGCCTTGGCCGAGTCGGACCCGTCGGCATTTCTGCGCGGGCTCAAGGAGCTTGTCGGCGTCTACGAGGGCAACCGCGTTTCGTTCATGCGTCAGGCGAAGTATCGCGGGCACCACGAGATCGAGTTCTTCGGCCTCCTGCGAGGCGTTGCGAGCGAACGGCTTGTGCCGGAGATCGAGCGGCTGATGGAGGCCGTCGCGCTCGGACGCCTCGGCCAGCTTGGCGTCATTCAGAAGGTGCAGGAGATCGTCTCGCTCTACCGGTCGCTTCTCGCGCGTCCGGCGCTTGCGGACGAGGCGTCGAAGGATTTCGCCGAGACGCTGTACATGCACATCACGGGCGAGGTCTATGCCGTCGGCGGCGAGGGCGCGACGCCCGCGTTCGACGACCGGCGCACGGCGCTCCCCGGCGCGACGTTCGTGGACGGGCGGCCCGTCCTCCATCCGGGGGCGGACGTGCGCACGGAGATCCTGCTCGCGAACCTGCGCGGCTTCATGTCGAAGGACGAGGTCGTCGAGTACGCGAACGTCTACGAATTGCGCACGAAGGACGAGGACGTTCCGCTGGGGCGGGGCGACACGCGCGAGATCGTCTACAAGACGAGCCGCCGGCCGCTTGAGAACGCGCTTGTCGAGAAGCGTCTCGCCGGGTCGGGCAAGGGCTATTCGGCCTATCTCCTTTCGCGCATCGGCGCGCTCCGTTCGCTCGGCATCGCGCTGAGCGACTACTACCAGCTGCTGAAGCACCGGCCCGGGCGGCGGCACGGCGCGCACGAGCACTACATCCGCCGGCGGTGCGAGGGCGAGCCGATGGACGCGATTCCCGCGAACTACTTCCAGTCGGCGGACGGATCGGGCGCGGAGGAGAAGGAGGTCGTCCTCTCGCTCGCGACGCTGATGGGCGACGCGGCCGCGCAGAATCTCGCGATGAAGAAGTTCGACTCCGCGACGGGGACGCCGCTCTACGGCATCGGCAAGGAGATCTACGAGTTCGAGTACGACCTCGTGCGCGAACTGGTCGCTCCGAAGCGCGTGACGACGTGTTCCGTGCGCGGCAGCTTCGGCTGGCCGGATCTCTCCTACACGGACGCGAACCTGGACGCGATCGCGAACTTCTACCTTGGCTATTTCGCGCATGCCGTCAAGGCGTATGCGGCGCAGCATCCGTGCGTGACGATGGCGGAGGTCGCCGAGCGGTTCATGAGCGGCTTCGAGTTCCGCATTCGCGCGCTTGAATGGCAGCTCTCCGTCCAGCGCGACCGGTTCGAGTCGTTCCGTCCGGACGTGCCCGCGCGGTTCGGTTTTGACGCGAAGTGGAAGTTCGCCCTCTGGTCGCTGGAGCGGCACGAACGACGTCTCCCGCGTCTGCGCCGCCTCTTTTTCGAGAAAGTGAAGGTCATTGAAGATGAAGACTTACGGAATCATTCCGAGCCGGTTCGGTTCGAGCCGCTTCCTCGGTAAGCCGCTCGCGAACCTCGCGGGCAAGCCGCTTGTCGCATGGGTCGTCGAGGCGGTGAAGAAGGCGAAGGGCCTCGACGCCGTCCTTGTCGCGACGGACGACGAACGCATCGTGAAGGCCGTCGAGGCGTGCGGCGGCATCGCCGTCCTGACGCCGAGCGAGTTGCCGAGCGGAACCGACCGCATCGCCTGCGCCGCGCGCCGCTACCTGGGGGGCGACTTCGGCGACGACGACATTCTCGTGAACGTCCAGGGCGACGAGCCGCTCATTGACCCTGCGCTCGTCGAGGCGTTGGCGGCGAAGCTGAAGGGCGATGCGCGCTGGTCGATGGCGACGGCCGTCACGCCGATTCGCACGGCGGCGGACTTCGCGGCGAAGACGGTCGTGAAGGTCGTCCTCGACCGCGACGACGGCGCGCTCTACTTCTCCCGCGCGCCGATTCCCTGCGACCGCGACGCGGCCCCGGCGTTTCAGGCCTCCGGACTCCCAGGCCTCCAGGCGTCCCGGCCCTCTTCGCTTTACGTCCGCCACCTCGGCATCTACGCCTATCGCGGCGCGTTCCTGAAGCGGTACATCGCCGAGCCGCCGTGCGAACTGGAGAAGACGGAGAAGCTTGAGCAGCTTCGGGCGCTGTGGATGGGCGCGAAGATTGCGGTCGTGCGGACGGAGGACGAGGGCGTGGGCGTTGACACGCCCGAAGACGCCGCGCGCGTCGAAAAGCTGCTCCTTGCGCGCAATGTCTGACGCCGTCGCCATTCCGCCGCGTGAACGCCGCGCGATTCTGCGCCGTGCGTTCATCGATTCGTTGCCGGTCCTGATGGGCTACACGACGATGGGCTTCGTCGCGGGCGTCCTCCTTGCGGCGAAGGGCGACGTCGTCCTCGCGCCGCTTTGGGCGTTCCTGACGTCGGCCCTCTGGGTCACGGGGACGATGTCGATCGCGGGCGTGCCTGAAATCGCCGCGCGCGCGCCGTTGGTGACGTTTGCGTTCCTGACGCTTGCGGTCAACTTCCGCTATGCGTTCTACGGGTTTACGATGCTCAAGCGTTGGCAGGGCGTGCCGTTCCTGCACAAGGCGTATCTCGTCCTCATGCTGACGGACGAGAACTACGCGCTGGAGGCGGCGTGCGCCTATCGCGATCCGAACAAGAACCTTCGCTACTGCACCGTCCTTTCTGCGCTGAACCATTCGTATTGGATCGTCGGCGTCGTGTCCGGCGCGCTCGTCGTCAGCGTTTTGGGGCATCTCGTCGATCCGGCGGTCATCCGGCGCTACACGAACGGGATGGAGTTCTCGATGGCGGCGCTGTTCATCGTGATTCTGACGGATCAGGTTCGGGCGATGAGGACGGGAAGAAGATGAAAGACGAGATTCTCTACATGCTGGGCGTCGTGGCGGTCGGGTTCGTCGTGACCTATGCGTTGCGCGCGTTGCCGTTTCTCCTGTTCGCCGGGCGCAGCCGGGCGTTGCCGCCGTGGGTCGAGCGGTTCGGGAACCTGATTTCCCCCGTCATCATCACGGCGCTTGTCGTCTACTCCTATTCGGGCCTCGCGTGGCGGACGGCGTGGCCGTATCTCGCGGGCGCGCTCACGGTGGGGCTTCAGCTTTGGAAGCGCAATCCGCTCGTCTCCATCGTCGCGGGAACGGCCCTCTACATGTGCCTTCTTGCCTGTGGCTGCACGACCTGCCGGACGCTGGAGCTGGACGCGAAGAACCCGGCCGTCCGCGTTTCGACGCAAGGCGTCCTCTTCGGCGACGTCTACGTCACGCCCGCGCGCGTGCCGGAGATCCTGGCGGACTACGAGGTGCCGCATGATCGCGTCATCCACATCCTGCTCGATCCCGACGTGCGCGACCTTCGTCCCGCGCGCGTCCTGATGGCCTGTCTGCGCAAGGGCGGCTACACGCGCCCCGTGCTCGTGACGGCGCGCCACGCCGAATCGTACGTGGCCGAGAAAAAGCCGAAGTCCGCGCCGTCGCGCCGCGCGGAGGCCGCTCCCGCGAAGAAGTCGATTCGCTACAAGGGGGCCGACGAATGAAGAAGACCGAGGTCAAGGCGCGGATCAACGAGCTGCGGCGGCTGATTGAAAAGGCGAACCACGACTACTACGACCTGCACCAGCCGACGGTCGGCGACCGCGACTACGACCTCTGGGAGTCGGAGCTTCTGCGCCTGGAGGACGAGAACCCCGAATTCCGGGACGCGGCCTCGCCCGTTCGCCATGTCGCCGGCGGCGTCTCCGAGGGCTTTGCGAAGGTGACGCACCATCCGCCGATGCAGTCCCTCGACAAGGCGCACGCGAAGGGCGAGCTTGCCGAGTTCGACGCATTCGTCCGCAAGACGGTTTCGGGCTTCACCTATGTCGTCGAGCCGAAGGTCGACGGGGTTTCGCTTTCGTTGCGCTATCTGGACGGACGTCTTGTCCAGGCGGCGACGCGCGGCAACGGCACGGTCGGCGACGACATCACGGCGAACGTCCGCACGATTCGGTCGATTCCGAAGACCCTGCCGCCGGACGCGCCGCGCGAGCTGGAGGTGCGCGGCGAGGCGTTCATGACGCGCGAAGGCTTCGTCGAGCTGAACCGTCGACAGGCCGAGGCGGGGCTGGAGGAGTTCGCGAATCCCCGCAACGCCTGCGCCGGCTCGCTTAAGCAGCTGGACGCGAAGGTGACCGCGCAGCGTCCGCTCGACGTGGTCGTCTACAACGCGGGCGGCGTCGGCTGCGAGGGCTTCGCCTCCCATACGGAGATGATTGCCGCGTTCCGCGCGTGGGGCTTTCCCGTCGCGCCGTGGTCGCAGTCCTGCCGTTCGATGGACGAGGTCTTTGCCGCGATTGACGCGCTTCAGGCGAAGCGTCACACGTTCCGCTTCGAGATCGATGGCGCGGTCGTCAAGATCGACGAACGCCGGTTCTACGCGGCGCTCGGCGCGACGGCGCACGGCCCCCGGTGGGCGCGCGCCTACAAGTACGAGCCGGAACGCGCGGAGACGGTCGTCGAGGCGATCACTGTCCAGGTCGGCCGGACGGGCATCCTCACGCCCGTCGCGGAACTGCGTCCGACGCCGCTGGCGGGTTCGACGATCGCGCGCGCGACGCTGCACAACGCCGACCAGGTCGCGCGGCAGGACGTCCGCATCGGCGACCACGTCTGGCTCATGAAGGCGGGGGACGTCATTCCGGCGGTCGATTCCGTCATCGTCGAGAAGCGCACGGGGTCGGAGCGCGTCTTCGAGATGCCGACGGCGTGCCCCGTCTGCGGCGGCACGGTCGTGCGCGAGCCGGGCGAGGTGGCGGTGCGGTGCGTGAATCCGGCGTGTCCGGCCCAGCTCGTGCGGCGCGTCGTGCATTTCGCCTCCCGCAACGCGCTGGACGTGAAGGCCCTTGGGGAGACGGTCGTCGAGGCGCTTGTCGCGCGGCAGATGATCGCCGATCCGCTCGACCTCTTCACCCTGCGCGTCGTCGATCTCTACGCGCTTGAGATTTCGGGCCATCGCTTCGGCAAGAACGCGCAGACGGCGAAAGACGCGCTGGAAGCCGCGAAGAGCCTGCCGCTCCACCGTTGGCTCTACGCGATCGGCGTCCCGAACGTCGGCGTGACGGTCGCGAAGGACATTGCCGCCGCACACGCGCGGTTTTCCGAACTGGCCGATTCGCCGGTCCTGAAGGACGTCCTGGCGAACGACGCGCGAAAGGGGAAGGAACGGCAGATCCTGAAGATCAAGGTCGAGACGGCGCGGGCCGTCCTCGACTTCTTCGCGAGCGCGTATGGGCGGACGTTTGCCGCGCGCATGGCCGAACTCGGCCTCGATCCCGCTTCCGAGCGGCCGGCGGCCGTGCGGGCGGACGGGCCGCTCGTCGGCGCGGGATGCGTCCTCACGGGCACGCTCTCGCGTCCGCGCGGCGAATACGCCGCCCTCATCGAGGCGGCGGGCGGCGTCGTCCAGTCCGCCGTCACGTCGAAGACGCGCTACCTGATTGCCGGCGCGAACGTGGGCGCGACGAAGACGGCGAAGGCGCGCGCGTTGGGGACGGAGGTCATTGACGAGGCGCGTCTGCGCGACCTGCTGAACCTGGACGGCGGGGGGGCGGCGTCGTGACGGCGGGCGGCGAGGGCGTTTCGGCGTCGGCGCGAGTCGGGTGGCGGGCTGTCGCCGCGCGCGCGCTCGTCTGGGCGCGTGCGATTCGCGTCGAGCAGTGGACGAAGAACGGCGTCGTCCTGATGGCGTGGTTCTTCTCCGTCGCCGACGCCTCCCAGCGCGAAATCGCGCGCGGCTGGCTGTCGTTTCTCATGGCCGTGGCGATGGCGGGCGCGTTCTCCTTCGTCTCGTCGGCGTTCTACCTCCTGAACGACGTCTCCGACTACGAGGCGGATCGGCTTCATCCCGTCAAGCGTTTTCGCCCGGTCGCGGCGGGCCTTGTCTCGCGCCTGTCCGCCGTCCGCGTCGCGCTTGTCCTCTTCGCGGTCGGCTTTCTCTACCCGGCGCTCGTGGTCATCTTCCTGCCGTCGCGCACGGCCGCCTTCGCGACGATGCTCGCCTACACGGTCATGCAGTGCCTGTACACGGGTTTCCTGAAACGCGTGCCGTACCTCGACGTCGCGACGCTCGCGGCGGGGTTCGTCCTGCGCGCCGTCGCGGGCGCGGCAATCATTTCGGCCTACATTTCGCCTTGGCTTCTCGTCTGCACGTTCACGCTCTCGATGTTCCTCGCGTTCTGCAAGCGGCGCGCCGAGATGGAGACGGCCATCGCCTCGCGCGCCGTCCTTCGCCACTACCATCCGCGCGTGCTGACGGCGCTCATCCTGCTGGCGGGCGCGGCGTCCGTCGGCGAGTACCTCGCCTACACGCTGACGTCGAAGATGGGGGCGCGCTTTCCCTTTCTCTGGACGACGGCGCTTTTCGTCGCCGCCGGCATCGTGCGCTACCTCGTCCTCGTCGGACGAAAGGCCGACGTGGGGCGGCCGGAACGCATCCTTCTCACGGACTGGCCGCTTTGGCTGATCATCGCCGGCTACGGGCTGACGGCTGTCCTTGTCGTTCTTTGGGGCTGAGGCGCATGGACAGGTCATTTCTGGCGGAACTGGCGGCGCGGCGGCGTTTCGGCATGAAGCCGGGGCTGGAGACGATGACGGCGCTCTGCCGCGAACTGGGCGATCCGCAGCGGCGGTTTCTCGCGATCCACGTCGCCGGGACGAACGGGAAGGGCGCGGTCTGCGCGATTCTTGACGCGGCGTTGAATGCGGCGGGGGCTGGACCCGTCGGCCGCTACACGTCGCCGCATCTCGTGCGGCTCAACGAACGTTTCTTCTTGGACGGTGCGCCGGTCGCGGACGCGACGCTGGAGCGGCTGTCGCAAAAGGTGCACGCGGCGGCCGGGCGTCTGCCGCCGGCCGTCGAACTGACCTTCTTCGAGGCATTGACGGCCGTCGCGTTCCAGCTCTTCGCCGAGCGGCGGGTGGCGCACGCGGTGCTTGAATGCGGACTGGGCGGGCGGCTGGACGCGACGAACGTCTGTGTGCCGGCGCTGTGCGTCATCACGAAGGTCGGACTCGACCACTGCGACTGGCTGGGGGGCACGGTCGAGAAAATCGCGGCGGAGAAGGCGGGCATCGTCAAGCCGGGCGTGCCGGTCGTGCTCGCGCGGAACGAGCCTGCGGTCGTCGCCGTCGTCCGCGCCGCCGCCCGGGCGAACGGCGCGCCGTTTCACTACGCGCCCGATCTCGTCGACGAGAAGGAGATTCCGGCGGACTTCGCCCTGCCGGGGGCCTTCAACCGGGAGAACGCCGTCACGGCCCTCGCCGCGCTGAAGGTTCTGTTCGCCGAATCGTCTCTGCCGTCGTCCGTCGTCCGCCCGCCGTCCGCGTTCGCGCGCGTCGTCTGGCCGGGGCGGTTTCAGCGCGTCGGCGCGTTTCTCGTGGACGGTGCGCACAATCCGCCGGCCGCGCGGGCGTTGGCGGCGTCGTTGGCGGAGATGCGCGTTGGCGGTTCGCGTCGCCTCAACCTCGTCTTCGGGGCGTGCGGCGACAAGGCCGTCGCGGACGTCCTGCGCCTGCTCGCGCCGTTCGTCGGCGAGGCCTATGCCGTGCGCACGAACAATCCGCGCGCCCTTTCGGCGGACGAACTCGCGGCGGCGATGCGCGCCGTCGGGCTGGACGCGACGCCGTGCGCGTCGCTTGCGGAGGCGTTGGCGCGCGCCTCGGCGTCGGCCGCGCCGGGGACAGGCCCCGCCGCGCTTGTCTGCGGCTCCCTCTTCCTGGCGGGCGAGGCGCTTGTCGCGCTGGGCGCGTATCCGTGGCCCGCGACGCGGTTCGACCCGTCGGAGCTGCTGGGGCGAGAGGGACAGGCGGGGACGAATGGCCGTTTGGGGCTTTACGGGACAGAACAGGAGAAAAAGGCATGAAGATCGGATTCCTTGGCGCGGGCAAGATGGCCCACGGCATTCTCTCGGCGATGGCGGACACGTCGTCCGTCGTCCTTTCGTCGGTTGACGACAACCGGAACGTCGAGATCGCGCGGACGTGCGAGCTGATTTTCCTGGCGGTTCGTCCGCAGGACGTGGCCGAGGTTGCGGCAGAGGTGAAGCCGCATCTGACGGCGAAGCAGACGGTCGTCTCGATTGTCGCGGGCAAGACGCTGCGGAAACTGCGCACGGCCCTTGGCGCGAAGGTGAACCTCATTCGCGTTATGCCGAACCTCGCGCTTCGGGCGGGGGCGGGCATGTGCGCGATCTGTCCGGGGCCGAGGGCGCCGAAGCGGCATCTCGCCGAAGTCGCGCGAATTCTCGGCGGTGCGGGCGAGACGGTTGTCCTGAAGGAAAAGGACTTCGACGCGGTGACGGCGCTTTCCGGGTCGGGTCCGGCCTATTTCGCCTACATGGAGGAGGCGATGGCCGAGGGCGGCGTTGCACTTGGCCTCAAGCCGGCCGTTGCGCGGCTGCTGGCGGAGCAGACGATGTACGGCACGGCCAAGTTCCTGCGCGAATCGAAGATGCCGCTCCGGGCGTTCATCGAGGGCGTCTGCACGAAGGGCGGGACGACGGCCGCCGGGATGAAGCGTCTGGCGACGCCGACGTTCAAGCGGATTGTCGCGCGGACGCTTGCGGCCGCCGCGCAGCGGTCACGCGAACTGGCCTAGGTCCCAAAGGTCGGCCAGCGAACGAGAGGGCGGTCTGCGCCGTTTGGACGTCTACTTGACGGTCTAGCCCAAAAAAGGTAAACTATTCCCAATTATTCTGTCTCAAAGTAGGTTAACAATGAAAAAACTCGTCCTTTCCGCGCTTTTTGCGACCGGCCTGGTGGCTGGGGTCGAAGCGGCGCCCACCGATACCGTCACGCAGGCCGACCTGCAGGCGATCATTCAGCGGCTGAACAAGCTGGAGTCCGAGAACAAGGCCCAGGCCGCGCGCATCGCCGAGCTTGAGGGCAAGAACAAGGCCCTCGTCGCGCAGCAGGCCGCGACGGAGAAGAAGGTCGAGACGGTGGCGGTCGCGCAGGCGAAGGATGACGGGGCGGTCAAGGCCGACAAGACGACGGAAGTCTCCGAGTCGGGCCGCATCTTCACGACCGAGTCGGGCAGGAAGTACTACCTCGCCGACGCGACGGCAAAGATCTTCGAGCCGCTGTCCGAGTCGGGCCTTCAGATTACGCCGTATGGCTACCTCGTCTTCGAGGGCGTCTATTCGGATCGTCCGCTTGACTGTGACTGGTCGACGGACTTCGTGAAGAACAAGGGCCGCCAGAACAACACGACGCTGTCGATGCAGGACTCGATTCTCGGCGTCCAGTTCATGACGCCGGAGGCGCACAACGGCTGGAAGTTCTCGGGCAAGGCCGAGTTCGACCTTGCGGGCGGCGACCAGAACTCGTATGACTTCCACTGGCGTCATCTCTATGTGGACGCGCAGCACGAGAGCGGCTGGTCGATCCTCTTCGGTCAGACGTGGCATCTCTGGAAGATGGTCTCGCCGAGCGAGATCGACGGCGCGTGGATGGAGAACGCCGGTCATCCCTACCGCCGCAGCCCGCAGGTTCGCGTGACGAAGAAGTGGGACTGGGAGGACAGTTCGCTTGAATGGCGCGTCGGCCTCGTCAAGGGCGGCCCCGGCATGGGCAGCGACCGCGACGACGACGGTGTCCAGGACAACACGGCGTCCGCGTGGGGCATCTTCGAGAGCGCGCTTGTCTACGATCGCGAGGCCGCGTGGGACGAGGGGCGCCGCTGGCTCATCGGCCTGGGCGGCATGTACGGGCGCGACCGCAGCAACCGCCTGAGCGGCGTGGGCGTGTACGACGGCGAGTCGGACGAGTACAACACGCAGATGATCATGCTGGGCGCGCAGATCCCGTTCCTCGAGAAGTTCATGCTCACGGGCCAGTTCTTTGCGGGCGAGAACCTCGGCCGCGTCCAGGCCGGCTGTGCGCAGGGCGTCGCCTTCGACCGGATCGGCGCGAAGGGCGAGGAGGTCCGGACGACGGGCGGCTTCATCGACCTGTCGTACGAGCTCAACGAGACGTGGTCGTTCGCGCTCGGCTACGGCATGGACAATCCGTCGGACGGCTGTGCCCGGAATGCGGACGGCATCCTCTACAACGACCGTGCGTATGTGGCGGCGTTCTACCGGATTCTGGACAATTTCAAGCTCGGTCTGGAATACGCGCGTCTCATGACCCGGTACGCCGAGGAGGACGGCTCCGAGACGGATGCCGACGCCAACCGCGTCCAGTTCAGCGCGTTCTACGACTTCTAATGTCGGGGCTGACAGGCTGGATGGCAATCGCATGAAAGTCGGGGCTCTCGTTCGGCGGGGGCCTTCGGCTTTTTGAAAGAAACGAAACAAGAAGTGGAATCAGGAAAGATGGAAAAGAAAAGGGCATCGTGGTCGGGCCAGCTCGCGTTTGTGCTGGCGGCGGCCGCTTCGGCAATCGGTCTCGGCAACCTCTGGCGCTTCCCGTACCTGGCGGCGCAGTACGGCGGCGGCATGTTCATCGCCGTCTATCTCTGCCTCGTCGTCACGCTCGGCTTCACGCTGATGCTGACGGAAATCGCCATCGGGCGCAAGACGCAGCAGTCGCAGCTGACGGCCTATAGCCACCTCAAGGGACACGGACTCCTCAAGGTCCTCGGCGTCGTCGCGACGATCATCCCCGTCTTCATCACGCCGTACTACTGCGTGATCGGCGGATGGGTGCTCTACTACCTCAAGGCCTACGCGCTCATGGCGTTTGCGGGCGCGGCCCCGATGGGCGAGGCGGCGGCGGAGTCGGGCGCGTTCTTCGCGGGCTTCATCTCGGCCCCGTTCGCGCCGTTCGGCTACGCCATGGTCTTCATCCTTGCGTGTGCGGGCGTCATCCTGCTCGGCGTCAAGAACGGCATCGAGAAGTCGAATCTCGTCATGATGCCCGTCCTCTTCCTGATGGCGATCGCGATTTCGCTCTATGTCATCTTCATGCCCGGCTCGGCCGACGGACTCAAGTACTATCTCGTTCCGAACATGGACTGCCTTCGGGACGCGCAGGGCGCGTTCTCCTTCGCCCTCCTCGGCAAGACGATTCTCGGCGCGATGGGCCAGATGTTCTATTCGCTCTCGCTGGCGATGGGCATCATGGTGACGTATGGCTCCTACATGAAGAAGCAGGACGCGATCGAGAAGTCCGTCCGTCGCATCGAGATCTTCGACACGTTCATCGCGATTGTCGCGGGCCTCATGATCATCCCGGTCGTCTACATGTTCGCGGTGAAGACGGGAACGCCCGTCAAGGAGGCGATGAACGCGGGCCCGGGCCTCATGTTCATCACGCTTCCGAAGGTGTTCGCGACCCTTGGCGCGGCCGGCCCGTGGATTGGCCTCGCGTTCTTCCTGCTCGTCACGTTCGCGGCGGCGACGTCGGCGATCTCGCTCTTCGAGGCCTGCGTCGCGTCCGTCTGCGACGTCCTCCACATCGAGCGCAAGTCCGCGACGTTCTTCACGACCGCGCTCATCATGTTCCTCGCGACGTTCTCGGCGGTCGGCTACGGCCCGTGGGCGAAGGTGACGGTCTGTGGCATGCAGTTCCTCGACTTCTTCGACTTCATCACGAACTCCGTCCTCATGCCGGTCACGGCGGCGGCGACGTGCATCTTCGTCGGCTGGATCCTGAAGCCGAAGGCGATCATCGACGAGGTGGAGGCCGAGGGCCATGTCTTCCAGGCGAAGCACCTCTATGCCGTGATGGTGAAGTGGTTTGCGCCGGCGCTCGTGATCGCGATTCTCGTTTCCGAGGTCTGCCGCGCGCTCGGAATCGGCGGCTGGAAGATTTGACCGAAGGAAACGGAGCGTCATCATGCGGAGACTCGTCGGTTCGCTGGCTCTTGCGCTTGCCTGTTCGGGGTGCTTTACGCTTGACCGCGCGAAGTCCCCGCTGCTGGCGCCGGACGCCGAGGCGCACGTCGTCGTGCGGAACTACGGCTGGAATCTGTTCGGCAGCATTCCCTTGGCCTGCGGCAATGCGGACGTAGACTCGATCTGGGGCTCGACGTTCTTCGTCGACGAAGTGACGCCCGCCGTCGTCCATCGCGTGCTGGCGCGCCACGCGGCGGAGACGGGCTACGACATCCATGACTTCCAGATCTTCCACGACCGCAAGGCGCTGTTCGTGCCGCTCAGCATCGGCTACGTGCCGATTCCGTGGATTGTCCAGTACAAGGAAGTCGACATTTCCGCGACGCTTGTCCGGAAGGGGGTGGCGCGATGACGCGCGCGATTCTTCTTGCTGCCCTGCTGGCCGCTTGTGCGGGCTGTTCGACGACGGTGACGCGCTTGCCGCCGCCGGCCGCGCTCGCGCGGGAGCCGGGTGTCGTGCCGATCGAGTCCGTCGAGGTCTCGAACGCGAATCTCCTGCTCCTCTCGTTCATTCCGATTGCCTCGGGCGATCCGACGTCGCCGAATGCCGGGGCCAGCCTCTGGTTCACCGACACGCTGTCTGTCGCGAACCAGTTCCGAATGCTGGAGGCGGAGGCGGCGCGCGTCGGCGCGACGCGCGCGGTGGAGGTCGCGACGCTGAAGACGGACGAGTCCCTGCTCTTCTTCCTGCTTCAGCGCGAGAAGATGCACACGTCGGCGATTCTGGTCAAGGACGCGTCTCGCGTGCCTGCGCCGCGTCCGGCGAAAACGTATTTGCAAAGGAAAGGCTTGAGAAAATGAAGAAGTGGAATGTGGCGGCGATTCGCGCCGCGAAGGGCGTGACGAAACTGGGTTGCTGCACGGCCTATGACGCGGCGTTCGCGCGCCTGGCGGACCAGGCGGGCGTGCCGATGATCCTGGTCGGCGACTCGCTGGGCATGAACGCGCTCGGCTATCCGACGACGTTGCCCGTCAACATGAGCGACACGCTTGCGGCGACGGCGGCGGTCGCGCGGTCTGTCACGGACGCGCTCGTGGTCGGCGACATGCCGTTCGGCTCCTACCAGTGCGGCGACGACGAGGCGATGCGCAATGCCGTCGCGATCATCAAGGCCGGGGCGGACGCCGTCAAGCTGGAGGGCGGCGCGTCCGTGCGCGGGCTGATCCGGCGCCTGACGGCGGCGGGGATTCCCGTTCTTGCGCACGTCGGCATGACGCCGCAGAGCGTGAACGCCTATGGCGGCTTCCGCAAGCAGGGCAAGACGCGCGAGGACGCGGAGAAGGTGTTTGCGGACGCGAAGGACGTTGAGGAGGCGGGGGCGTTCGCCGTCACGCTCGAATGCATCCCGTCGGAACTCGCGGCGGAGATCACGGCGGCCCTGAAGATCGTCACGGTCGGCATTGGCGCTGGCCCGGTGTGCGACGCGCAGTGGCTCGTCATGCACGATCTCCTCGGGCTCAACGAGCGGGTGCCGTCGTTCGTGAAGAAGTACGCGGATCTGGCGACTGTCGTGCGCGACGCCTTCGCAACCTACGTCGGCGAAGTCCGCGACGGGGTCTTCCCGGCCTAAAACCAAGGGGAAGGCCATGGCAACTCGGTTTCTGCGGGGCGTTGCGGCGGCGGCGCTCGCGGTGGCGGCATCGGCGGATGCGCGTGCGGCGGCGTCGCTGGACTTCATCGACCCGTTGATCGGCACGGAGGGCACCGGCTCGGAATACGGCGGGATGATGCCGACGGTCGGCGTGCCGTTCGGCAGCTTCCAGATGGTGCCCATGACGCGCCTCAACCGGGTCGGACAGCTCTCGTTCAACAGCGCGGACGAGGCGTTGCTGGGCTTCATCCTCACGCGCCAGCCCGCAATCTGGATGGGCGACTGGGGCGAGGTTCGCATCCCGATCGAGCCGCGCCGAATCGAGCGAGCCGAGTATGCGCCGTATCGCGCCCGCGTTGTCGCGGGCGGCCGGGCCTATGAGTTCACGGCGACGGCGCACGCCGCGTGGCTGCGCGGCGACCTTCGCGACGTGCGGCTTCTCGACGGCTATTCGTCGAACCGCGACGACGCGAACCTGGGCGCGGAACTGCCGAATTTCCGTGGCTGGCGATGTGTCCGCCGCGTGCCGGGCGGTCTTCAGGTCGGCGTCTCGCTCATTTCGCTGGAACAGGCGCGGGCGAACCTTGCGGCGGAAATCGGCGAGAAG
>CAYQUI010000010.1:0-16530 GCA_964420685.1 uncultured Lentisphaeraceae bacterium
GTTTTCAGGGCATCTTGGCCAGATAATCTGACAGGAGACGTTGCCATGGCTACACAGAACCCCATGTAAACCACTGGTCTGGATATTCTTCTGTCAGTTTACGCAGCACAAGGCCGTAGGCTGCCTCCATCGCCCGCGTCTCGTCCGGGAGCCGGCGAATGACCGCCCGGTAGGCACGCCCCGTCCAGATACAGGCGACGAAATAGGCCGGATGCTCCAGCGCGTGCGCGAAGCGAAACGCCCCACGCCCCCGGTCGCCCGCCATGACGAGACAGTCGCCGCGCGCCAATGCCTCGCCCGCCCAAAAGGCCGTCGCCATCCCGATTTCGGCTATCGGATGAATCACGACGCGCGCACGGTTCGCATGCCGCAGGTAAAAGCGGTTGAACACGCCCGTCCGCGCCACATCCATCCAGGCGTGGAACGTGCGGTCGCAAGCCCCCAAGGCCGTCAAGGCCTCGACCGTGCCGACGTGCGAGGAGAGGACGAACACGCCCCGTCCCGCGCGCACGTCGTCCAGAAACGCCGCCGCGTCCGCCGATCCGTCCGTTTCGACACGCGGACGGTCGCGGCCGTCCGCCATGACAACGAGCTTGTCCGCCAGCGCGCGCGTGAAGTTCACGAGCTTGCGCACGCCCGTCGCACGGCGGACTTTCCGCGAGCACGTCCACGCGCAGAGTCCGACCGCCGCCGAAAAGGCATGCAAGGCGCGCAGACCGAAGAGGCGATAAAGAAGCCAAAGGATCTCCAGACCCACCGGCGTCGCCGCGACCTCCGTCCGCTCGTCCCCGTCGGCGGGGGCGCACGCCGTCGCCC
This sequence comes from uncultured Lentisphaeraceae bacterium, assembly GCA_964420685.1. GTDB lineage: Bacteria > Verrucomicrobiota > Kiritimatiellia > RFP12 > UBA1067 > UBA1067. The sequence continues at coordinate 817 of CAYQUI010000010.1, forward strand.
CCTTTCGCCGTGTCATCCAGGCGACGAAAAACCCGCACGGAAGCCCAAGGCCCAAGACGAATCCGAAGCCCTGAACGACCGGGAACGAGACGAAGGCCAGCGCGCCAAACCCGACGACGCTCGTCAGAAGCGAACAGAACGCGGGCTTCCACGCCGCAGGGCCGCCGCCGTGCAGGAAGACGGTGTAATCGACGCTCATGCCCGCCAGGAGGAAACACGCCAGCAGATGAAACAGGTTCACGGACTCGCCGCACAGTCCAAGCGCACCCACCACGACGGCAATGGCCGCCGCCGACGGCAGGAACAGGCGAACCGCTCGCCGACGGTCAAACAGGAGGAGCGCGACGAACATCAGCGCAAGCGCACACCCCAGCCGTACCAGCGTCTCGTCCGTCCAGCGAGACAGGACATCTGCGAGAACGGTTCGCGGCTGGAGGAAACGAACGCCCGCCGGCAAGCCGCCTTCGGGACGCGGCATCGCGGCAAGAGCCACCGTTTCCGAGTCGCCGCAGACAGGACGCTTCAGGACGGAAAGCCCCAGCGCGGCGCGCTGGCGTTCGCCCTGCTCGTCAAAAAGCTTCTCGACATTCGCCGCGACAACCCGTCGGTCAAGGACTAGGAATCCCCGATTCCCCTCGTCCGAGCCGCCCAGTCCGGCAAAGAGCCGTTCCGCCGCCGCGAGATCGGCGGGCGGACGGTAGAGCGCCGTCAGATTCGTCCCGAAGCGAACGCGGAAAAGGCCAAGGACAGCAAGGGCCGAGAGAAGAAAGAGAAGAAGCGTGAAAGAGAGATTGCGGGAAGGTGGAAAGGCGAGCGGGTGGAGGAGAGAGGACAAAGGGCAACGGACAAAGGACAAACGCAGGGCTTTCGCCGTCCCACTTGCCCACCTTCCAACCTTCTCACCTTCCCACTTTCCCGCCTTCCCACTTTCCCTCCTCGGATACCCCCAGACGACGTAGGCGAGCGCGGCGGCGAGGCCTGTTCCGAGGAAGACAGCCGACTGCCGCAGGACCGGCAACGAGGCAATCATCAACGGCACGAGGCTGATTTCCGTCGTCAGCCACGAAATGACGAGGTTGCGCACGAGTCCGCGCCGCGTCTCCGCCAGCAGCCAATGAAACGAGTAATCAATGACAAGCCCCATCACCGTCGTGCCAAGGACAACCGTCATCAAGTGTATCTCGCGAAAGAGCAGAAGCAACGCGATGCCCCCCGCCAATCCCGCAACGGACAACGAGGCGGCGAGCAGCGGAATCCAGCGAACACTGCGAAAAGCGAAGACCGAGAGAAGCGCAATGAACACGAGGGAGAGCGCGCTGAGCACGTTGATCTCCCGCTTGCAGTTCCCCGCCGTCGCGGCCGTGTGCAACGGCACGCCGCATGCCGCCGTCCGAACGGACGGATGCGCCGCCTCGACCGCCGCCCGCGCCGCATCCAGCTGCGCGCGAAAACCGATGAGCGCGTCCGTATCCGCCGCGACCGACGGACGAAGCCGCACGAGAAGGACGACATAGTCCACGCCGTCCGCGCCACGCGCAACAAGCTGTCCGTCCCGCAGTCCCCAGTTCGCGCGCGCGTCACGCTGGGCGCGCACGAAGCCGTCCGCCAGCGCAAACGGGTCATCGGCAACCGGGAAGAGGGGCGGAAGCGGCGAGGCCACGTAACGCCGAACCGCCCGCCGCGCGAGGCGCGCCCGACCTTCAGGCGTCTCCAGCAATTGGACGTCCGCCGGCGCGGCAAGGCCCCAACGGTCGGCCGCCAACGCCGCAAAGGGGTCGTCCGGCGTTTCCGCCAACAGGTCGGCGGGCAATCTCGCGCGGAGTTCCCGTGCGGCGGCAACAGACGCCGCCGGATCAGACGGCGACCAGAGCAGGACCGGCACAAGGTCGGAGGAGGCCCGGCGCACGGAGGCGGGCACGGCCTCGACGCCGTCGCCGACAAGATCGTCAAAGGACGTGCGCAAAACGACCGGCCGCCCGACAGCCAGCCCCACCGCCAACGCCAGAAGCGCGGGCACTGTCCATCGACGGACGGCACGCCGTCCCGTTCCCGGCGCGTCCGTCACCGTCCTCCTGTCTTCCGGTCTCGGAAGCGGATGATCGACACGCTGCCGGGCGCGCGCAAAACGGCATTCGTCGGGAGCGTCGTCCCCGACAGCTCGACTTCCGTGACAAGCCGGCGCATCGCCGCAACCGTCGGCACGAGCGTCAGCCGCCAGCCGCCGTCCGCGCACGTCGTCTCGCGGATGTCGAAGACGCCGTCAAAGGCATTCGTCTGTCCCGCGGCAAACGCATCTGTCGCCGCCCGGATTTCCGCATAGTGCGGCAATTCGTCGAGCGGCTTCTCCCGTCGACCGTCCTCGTCCACGAAAACCATCGCGTTCGTCGTCATCGCGACTGACGCGGCGAACGGCTTCGTCGTCTCCCAGACGATGCCCTGCCCCGCCCTGCACGTCACCGTCCCCGACGAAACGAGGACACGATCCGAGCCGTCCAACTGCCGCGTCATCGTCCAGTCCGCCCGCGAATCGAGGGCCGTCTGAAGTGCCGTGACGGCAGCGGAGGCCGCCAAAAAAAGCCCGGGGAGAAGGCTCATGCCGGCCCTCCGCCGGTCTTTTCGCCCGAAAGAATCTCGCGCGCCCGTTCGCGTTCCCGTCGCTTCGCCTCCGCACCGGCCGCAATGAACGCCTTGAGCGCGGACTCGTCCCGCGCGTCCAATGCGGCGCGAAACGTCGAAAGCCGTCCGAGGAAATCGTCCAGAACCCGCAGGAGAGCCGAGCGGTCGGCGAGATAGAGCGCGGCCCAGGTCTCCGGGTCGATTGTGGCGATACGCGACATGTTCGCGAAACTGCCCGCCGAGAAGCCGACGGAATCGGCAACGCGCGCATCCTGCGCGTAGGCCGAGGCGATGACGTGTCCGAGCTGACTCGTGAAGGCGATCATCTCGTCGTGCCGTTCCGGCGTCGTGACGACAACCTGCGCGAAGCCAAGCGAGTGAAAGAGACGGCGCAACGTCGCCACGTCCGCATCCGGCGTCGGCGGACACAGCACCATCGACTTGCCGAGGAAGAGGTCAGCGGTCGCGTTCGCGAAGCCCGTCACCTCCTTGCCCGCCATCGGATGCCCCCCGACGAAACGCCAGCCGTCTTTCGGCGACGCGGCCAACTCCTGGCAGATCGCCGTCTTCACGCCGCAGATGTCAATGACCGTCGCACCCTTCTTGAAGACGTTTGCATGGTCGCGAATCCACGGCACGATCACGTCGGGCGGCAGACAGACGAAGACGACGTCCGCGCGTTCGAGACCGGCGCACTCGCCATGGTGGAGCGGCACGACCTCGTAGCCTGCGCGCAGCCCCGCCTTGTAGAACGAGCCGCCGATGAGGCCCATGCCGACAACCGCGAGCGTCAGGTCTCCGGCCTTCGCCGTATTCGCAAGCTGCGCGCGCTGACGGGACTTCGCGACCTCGAAAAGCGCGCGGAAGACGGTCTTCACCTCGTCCGAAAAGCCGTCGCCCGCCAACGCGCCGACGGCGTCGAGAATGGCCTCCTCGCGCATCGGATCGCAGACGGCCCGACCCGTCCGCCGCTTCGCCTCGGCGATCTCGCGAACGGCCTCCAGGCGGCGGACGACGAGCGCGGCCAGGTCACGGTCAATCGCGTCGATCTCGGCGCGCACGTTTTCAAGGGACTTCGGAGAGACTTCCACGGACAGGCCTCCTGTGCGATTCGTTCGGTTTATCGAAACAGTTTCTTCATCTCGGCGATGCGCGACTTGTCGGCGACGAGAACGGCGTCGGGCGTCGTGACGACGACGAGGTTCTTCACGCCCAGAAGCGAAATGCGCGCCGACCGCGCGACGCAGATATTGCCGTCCGCCTCGACGACCGTGCAAGGCCCCTCGCGCACGTTGCCGCGCGCATCATGCGGAAAGTAGCGGTCGAACGCGCCGTAGCTGCCGACGTCGTCCCACCCGCAGTCCGCCGCGACGACCTCGACGCGCGCCAGCTTCTCCATCACGGCGAAGTCGAAGGAGAGGCGCGGCAGGGACTCGTAGAGCTTCGCGAGGGCCGGACGGCGGCCAGCGGCCGCCAGCGGCGCCAGGGCGGGCGCATGCGCGGCGAAGGCCGCACGGAACGTCGCCGCCTCGGCAATGAACATCCCCGCGTTCCAGAGATAGCCCTTTCGCAGATACGCCCGCGCCATCCGCTCGTCCGGCTTCTCGACGAACCGCCCCGACACGGGGTCGACATAGCCAAACCCCGTCGCCGGATATTCGGGACGAATGCCCAGCGTGACGACGGCCTTTGTCCGCTTCGCGCGCGCAACCGCCGCCCGCACGGCCTTCGCGAAGGCCTTTGGCTTGAGCACCATCTGGTCGGCCGGGAAGAACCCGACGACGGGATTGCCCGCATCCGCCGCCACGCCGACGCCCAGGGCGACGGCCGCACCCGTGTCGCGCCGCATCGGCTCGCCGAGGATGTTCGCCTTCGGAATCTCGGGCAGTTCGCGCCGCGTCGCCGCGACAAGGGCCTTCGAGGTGACGACGTAGACGTCTTCGGGGCGCACGAGGCCGTCGAGCCGACGGACGCTCTGCCGAATCAGGCTCTCGCCGCCGAAAACGCGCAGGAACTGCTTGGGATTTTCCGGCGTCGACAGCGGCCAAAACCGTTCGCCCGACCCGCCCGCAAGAATAACAGCCTTAAACATGAACGCCCCCCTTCCCTTTTTGCCCGCCGAAACGCCCCTTTGAAAGCGCGGAGCCCGCCATCAGCAGAACAAGACCCGGCACAAGGAAAAAGGCATACCGCTCGGCCGCGCGCTCCGCCTCCTCGTTCTGCTCCTTGGCGGCGACCTGACGGAGGAACCGACGGTAGATGGCGCCAAGCGTCGTCTCGACCGTGCCCGCCGTCGCGAGCGGCACGTACCGCCCCTTCGACGCCTCGGCAATTGCCTTGAGGGCCGCCTCCTCCAGCTTCACCTTGACCGTCCCGCCCTTGTACATCTGGTAGCCGCGCCCGTCTTCGGACGGAATCGGCGCGCCGACGCGCGAATCGCCAATGCCGACGGTGAAGATCGGAACGCCGCGCCTCTGCGCGAGCGCGGCGTTCGCAAGGGCCTCGCCCCGCAGGTCGCCGCCGTCCGAAATCAGGATAATCGCGTTGTGGTCGTCCGCCGCCGGGTCAAGCGCGTCCAGCGCGGCCCGGATTGCACTGCCGAGATCCGTCTCGCCGCGCGGCGCGGACTCGGGCGTCAGCTGCTCCAACGCGCTGCGCAGATAGGCGTGGTCGGTCGTAAGCGGACAGACCTGCACGCCCGTCCGCCGAAACGCGACGAGCGCGCAGCGGTCGCCGTCCAACGAGTCGATCAGGTCGGCGACGTCGGCCTTCGTGCGCTCCAGCCGGTTTGGACGCACGTCCGCCGCCAGCATCGAGCGCGAGACGTCGATTGCGACGACGACATTGCGACTGCGCGCGACCGTCTTCTCCGTGACCTGCCCCCACTGGGGACGCGACGCGGCGAAGAGGACGAGCACCAGGCCCGCCAGAACCAGCGCGAACTGAAAGCCGGCGACCGGCGACGTCGGCACGACGAGCGTGATCTTCGCGAGCGCCTTCTCGCGCCGCGCCCGCAGAAACGCCCACCAGAGCCCCGCGAACGGGACGAGCGCGGCCAAGACCAAGAAGACGGGATTGACGAATCTCATAGACGATAATGCGCGTCAGCGGCAGACACGAGACCGCTAATGGTCAATCTGGCCCTCGCCATGCCAGGGAACGAATGCGGGAACCGCGTCCAGCCCGGCGGCGATGCGCTGGCGGACGGCCTCATAGACGAGAATCGTCGCAGCGGCCGAGACATTGAGCGAATCGGCGAGACCCAGCATCGGAATCCGGACGCGCAGTTCCGCGCCGTCCATCCACTTCGCCGTCAGGCCATACTGCTCCGCGCCAAGCGCGATCGCGACATTCCCGGTCAGATCGACCTCGAAGTGAAGTTTCTCGGCGTGCGGCGTCGCCGCGAGGATCTTGAAGCCGCGCGCCTTCAGGAACGCCAACGCCTCCTCGCTCGTCGCCTCGACAATCGGCACGGAGAACATCGTCCCCGTCGAGGCGCGGACGACGTTCGGGTTGTGAATGTCCGTCGTGCGGTCGCAGACGATGACGGCCGCGACCTTCGCCGCGTCCGCCGACCGCAGGATCGTCCCGAGGTTGCCCGGCTTTTCGATCGCCTCCGTCACGATGACGAGCGCGTTGTCGGGAAGCTTCAGGTCGTCGAGCCGAATCGAGACGTGCGGCCCGACCATGAGCAGCCCGTCGGGCCGCTCCTTGTAGGCGATCTTCTCGAAGCACGTCTTCGAGCACGTGTAGACTTCCGCGCCCAGCTTCGCGCAGTCGGCGACAAGCGTCGGCTCGTTCTCGTTCTTGAGATAGAAGTCGGGGCAGTGGAAGATTGCGCGCGGACGATAGCCGTTGTCCAGCGCGCGACGGCACTCGCGATAGCCCTCGACGATCATCTCGCCCGTGCTCTCGCGCGTGGCGCAGCTTCTCAGCTTCACCACGTACTTGAGCTTCGGGTTGCTCGGCGAAGAAATGTCCATTTGCTTTTTCTCGATTGCGAACGCGCTCGACGGCAGACGGGCCTCGCCGCAGAGTCTCGCCTCAGTCCGTTCAGTCGTGGTGATGCCCGCACGTGCAGCCGCAGCCGTTGCCGTGCAGATGCTTCCCGCAGCATTCCTTGTACTCGATCTGCGCCTTGTCGCGCAGTTCGGCGACATAGGCGTCCATCGCACGGCCGCGCGCCTCGTGGCGCAGGAGATCCTTGATCTGGTCGTGGACATCGACGAGCGTCTGCTTCTCGCCGCCCTTCTGGTCGGCCTTGTAGATGATGTGGTAGCCGAACTGCGTCGTCACGACGCCCGAGACCTCGCCCTTCTTCATCTCGAAGGCGGCCTTGTCGAATTCGGGCACCATCATGCCGCGCCCAAACCAGCCGAGGGAGCCGCCCTGCTGGCCCGACGGGCAGTCGCTGTGCTTCTTCGCCTCCTCGGCGAAGTCGGCCTTGCCGTCCACGATGCGCGCGCGAATGTCCTTGATCTTGTCGAGCGCGGCGTCGTCCGACCCCTTGACGAGGATGTGCTGGCAGAGAACCTGCTCCGGCGCGACGTACTCGTCCTTGTGCGCGGCGTAGAACGCGGCGACCTCGTCGTCCGTCGGCTCGGCGACGGACGAGCAGGCCTGCTCGACGAGCTTGTTGACCTTCGCGCCCTTCTCAAGTTCCTTGCGGAACTGCTCTTCGGTGACGCCCTGCGCGGCAAGGGCCTTCCGGTAGTTCTCCGGCCCGCCGACCTGCTCGATCACCTTCGAGACTTCGCCATCGATTTCGGCGGCCGACAGGGGCACGTCAAGCTTCGCCGCCTGGTCGAGGAGGAGCTTCGCGCCGATCGCCTGGTCAAGCGCCTTCTCCTCCAGCTTCGGAAGGTTCTTCTTCACCTCGTCCATGCTCATTCCATGGCTCATGTAGAACCGCACGAGCCTGTCCAGCTCGAACTTCACGGCCTCGCCGCCGATTTCCTGCCCGTTGACAATCGCCTTCTTCATCGCTCTTTCTTTGCCTTTCTCCGCACGAGGCCAAACGGCCTTCCGCGCGTTTCCGTTTCAGACTGATTTCATGATTATATCAAAAATATCCGTCGGCTCCGCCATGCGCCCGGCGCCCGCCGTGCCGCACGCGAGTTCGCCGATGCCCGGCGCAATCACCGCGACACCGCGCGCCTTCAGCGCGGACAGGTTTTCCTGCGTCGCGGCCGCCTCCCACATTCCCGCGTTCATCGCGGGCGCGACGAAGAGACGCGCGCGCGTCGCCAGCAGCGTCTCCGTCAGCAAGTTGTCCGCGAGGCCAAAGCGCAGCTTCGCGAGCGTGTTCGCCGTCGCCGGTGCGACGAGCGCGACGTCCGCCGCCTCCGCCAGGGAAATGTGCTCGGGCTTCCATTCGGCCACGGGCGCGAACGCCTCGACGTAGACCGGGTTGCGCGAGAGCGTCTGGAACGTGAGCGGCGCAACGAACTTCGTCGCGGCCGCCGTCATGACGACCTGAACGCTGTCGCCGTTCTTCACGAACAGCCGCACGAGCTCGGCCGCCTTGTACGCGGCAATCGACCCGGTCACGCCCAGGAGAATCTTCCGGCTCATCGCGCCTCCTGCCCGCCGCACGGCGCCGCGAGATCCCGCCGAAGCCCCGCGACCGCCGCCGCCATGTCGGTCTGACGGAAGAGGTACGACCCCGCGACGAACTGGTTCGCGCCCGCCCGCGCCGCGAGCGGCGCCGTCTCGGCATCCACCCCGCCATCCACCATCAGATCAACCGTCGGCAGCCTGTCCCGCAAATACGCGATCTTGGGCAGACAGTCCGCAATGAACCGCTGGCCGCCGAAGCCGGGATGAACCGTCATGACAAGAATCTCGTCCACCTCGCCCAGATAAGGCTCCAGCCGCGCGACCGGCGTCTCTGGATTGAGGACAATCGCGTTCTTGAGCCCGCGCGCACGGATGCGCCGCAGTTCCGTGTGCAGGTCGCAGTCCGCCTCGACGTGGATCTGGATCGTCTGCGCGCCCGCGTCCGCAAAGGCGTCGAGATAGAGGTCGGGACGGTTCATCATGAGATGGACATTCCGATAGAAGCCTGGGCACGTCCGACGGCAGAAATCGACGATGGACGGCCCGAAGCTCATGTTCGGCACGAACGTCGGATCCATGATGTCCAGGTGAATCGCATCCGCCCCAGACGCCTCGGCGCGGCGCAATTCGTCCGCAAGATGTCCGAGGTCGGCCGCCAGAAAAGACGGGAGAATCTGAATGTCCATGTTTTCTAGGCCCTCACCTTGACAATGAGCTTGTGCGCCGCCTTCGCGACGTCCGTCGTCACCGCTGGCGCGTGCGCACACGTCCGAGGCCACGTGATGCAGAACGAGCCCTTCGGGACGACGAGCCAGTCGACGGCCTGGTCGTAGAAGCCGCAGTCCTTCCCCTCGTCGAACGAGCCGGCCGCGCGATCGTCGAACGCCGCCAGCCCGATCATCTCGTCGTCCGAAAGCGGCACGTGGATGTCGAAGTAGGCGTGATGGACTTCGGGCGTGCGGTCGTTCGGCAGGACATACGTCGGCTCGTCGTTGTTGACGAAGACGTTCTTGCCGTCAAGCGCGTTCGTGCCAGGCTTCAGCGACGCGAAGTCTCCCTTCGCGAGAAAGGCTGCCGCCGTCGCGAAGTTCGCGCCGAGGGCGGCATAGCGGCCGACGTTCGCCAGTTCGTCGATCACGTAGACGTTCTTGAGTTCCTTCATTCCGCTTCCTCGCTCTTCCGGATCCGAAGACTCCCCACCGCTTACTTGCGCTTCGCGAGCATCTCGTGGTATTCGGAGTACGAGCCCTCGAACCACGTCGTCTTGCCCTTGCCCTCGAACGCGAGGATGTGCGTCGCGATGCGGTCGAGGAACCAGCGGTCGTGCGAGACGACCATCACGCAGCCGCCAAAGTCCTGAAGGCCCTCCTCCAGCGAGCGCAGGGTCGCGACGTCCAGGTCGTTCGTCGGCTCGTCCAGGAGAAGGAGGTTGCCGCCCGCCGCGAGCAGCTTCGCGAGATGCACGCGGTTGCGCTCGCCGCCCGAAAGGACGCCGACCTTCTTCTGCTGCTCCGGCCCCCGGAAGTTGAAGCGACTGCAGTAGGCGCGGCCGTTCATGAGCGTCGTCCCGGCAAGCTTCACGAACTCGCCGCCGCCCGTGATCGCCTCGTAGACCGTCTCGTCCGGCTTCAGCTCCGAGCGCGTCTGATCCACGTAGGACAGCTTCACCGTGTCGCCGACCGTGAACGTGCCCGCGAGCGGCTTCAGGCTGCCCGTGATGAGCTTGAAGAGCGTCGTCTTGCCGGCGCCGTTCGCGCCGATGACGCCGACGATGCCGCCGCGCGGCAGGTCGAAGTTGAGGTCGTCGTAGAGGATCTGCCCGTCAAAGCCCATCTTGACGTGCTCGGCGCGGACGACGAGGTTGCCGAGGCGCGGGCCAGGCGGGATGCGGATGACGAGATCGTCCTCGCGCGTCGAGACCTCCTGCTTCTGCAGTTCCTCGTAGCGCTCGACACGGGCCTTCGCCTTCGCGTGACGTCCCGACGGATTCGTCTGAATCCACTTGAGCTCGTTCTCCAGGAGCTTCTGGCGCGACTTCTCGACCTTCGCTTCGCGCTGAAGCATCGCCTCCTTCTGCTTGAGCCACTCCTCGTAGTTGCCCTTGTAGGGATAGCAGACGCCGTGGTCAAGCTCAAGGATCCAGTCCGTGACGTCGGAGAGGAAGTAGCGGTCGTGCGTGACGACGATGAGCGTGCCCTTGAACGTCTTCAGGTACGCCTCCAGCCGGAACGTCGTCTCGGCGTCGAGATGGTTCGTCGGCTCGTCCAGGAGAAGGACGTCGGGGTTCGAGAGGAGAAGCCGCGCAATCGCGACGCGACGACGCTCGCCGCCCGAAAGGACGGCGACCTTCTTGTCGCCCGCCGGGCAGCAGAGGTCGGCCATGCGCCGCTCGACGAGGTTTTCGAGGTTCCAGTAGTCGTTCGCGTCGATGATCGCCTGCAGACGTTCCATCTCGGCGGCCGCCTTCGGGTCGTCAAGCTCGCAGCAGAGGTCTTCGTAGCGCGTCACCATCGCCTGCGCGTCGGCCACGCCCTCCATCACCGTCTCCAGGACGGTCTTCGCGTCGTCAAGGACCGGCTCCTGCGGCAGGTAGCCGACTTTCGTGCCCTTCGCGACCTGCACCGTGCCCATGAGGTCGGTGTCCAGGCCCGCGAGGATCTTGAGGAGCGAGGACTTGCCCGCGCCGTTTCCGCCGATGACGCCGATGTGCGCGCCGTAGAAGAAGGAGAGGTTGACGTCCTTCAGGATTGTCTTGGTGCCCTGCTGCTTCGTGACGTCGATGAGTGAGAACTGGTATTCGCCGGCCATGTCGTCCTTTCGTTGTGCCTGTCGTCCGCGTCCGTCCGCGCCTTACGAGCCGTAGCCCTCTTCGCGCAGCTTCTCGACGATCGAGTCGGGATCCTGCGACTTCGTGATGAGTTCCTCGTAGGCGATGAGTCCCTGCTTGTAGAGCTGCGTGAGGTGCGAGTCGAGCGTCTGCATGCCGAACTTCGCGCCCGTCTGCAGGTCCGACTTGATCATGTTCGTCTTGTTGTCGCGGATGCGGCTGCGAATCGCGTCCGTCGTCGTCATGATCTCGAACGCGGCGACGCGGCCATGCACCTGGCCGTCCGGCCCGAGCTTCGGCAGGAGAATCTGCGAGATGACGGCCTGAAGCCCCGCCGCGAGCTGCGTGCGGATCTGCGACTGCTGGTTCATCGGGAAGGCGTCGACGATGCGGTCGATCGTCTCCGCCGCGCCCGTCGTGTGCAGCGTGCCGAAGACGAGGTGGCCCGTCTCGGCCGCCGTGATCGCGGCGGCAATCGTCTCGAGGTCGCGCATTTCGCCGACGAGGATGACGTCCGGGTCCTGGCGGAGCGCGCGGCGGATTGCCTCGGCGAAGCTCGGCACGTCGTCGCCGACCTCGCGCTGGGTGACGAGCGAGTTCTGCGAGACGTGGTAGAACTCAATCGGGTCTTCGATCGTGATGATGTGGACGTTGCGCTCTTGGTTGATGACGTTCAGCATCGACGCGAGCGTCGTCGACTTACCGGACCCCGTCGGGCCGGTCACGAGGATGAGCCCGCGCGGCTTGAAGAGGAGTTCCTTGACGACCGGCGGCAGTCCCAGCTGTTCCATCGTGAGGAGCGTCGAGGGAATCTGGCGCAGCACCGCGCCATAGCGCTTGCGCTCCTTGAAGATCGAGACACGGAAGCGCGTCCCGTCCGGATGCGCGAGCGCGAAGTCGGCGCCGCCGTTCTTCTCGACCTCGTCCATCTTGTCCGGATCACTCGAACGCGCGACCATCTCCTTGCAGAGCGCATACGAGTCCTCCTCGCTCAGTTCCTCGTCCGCGATCGGCAGCAGTTCGCCGTGGACGCGGAGCTTGGGCGGCATGTGCGCGCGGATGTGGAGGTCGGAAGCCCCCTCGTCAATCGTGGCCTGAAGCAAGTCTTCGATGTGGATGTCCATGTTCGGTCTCTCCTCTTGTTCGGAAAATGTCGTGTCGGAAACGCATCGGGAATCGAACGCCGCCGCGCCGTCTCACAGGGCCGCGAGCTTCTTCGCGACGAGCGGGCCGACGAGCTTCGGGTCGGCCTTGCCCTTCGAGAGCTTCATGACCTGCCCGACGAAAAAGCCCGCCGCCGCCTTCTTGCCCGCCTTGAAGTCCGCAACCGGGCCGGGGTTCGCCGCAATCGCCTGATCGACGAACGCCTCCAGGGCCGCCGTGTCGGAGACGGCGCCGAGGCCCCGCTCCTTCACGATCGCCTCCGGGTCGCCGCCCGTTTCGAAGATCTCGGGCAGAAGTTCCTTCAGCGTCGGCCCGTTGATCGTGCCCGCCGCCGCGAGCTTCACGAGCGCGGCCAGCGCCGCCGGCGTCATCGCACAGTCGCCGATCGCCTTTCCGCTCGCGTTCAGGAGCGCCATCACGTCGCCGAGGAAGAGGTTGCAGAGAAGCTTGGCCGTCTTCTTGTCAAGGCCCTTCGCCGCCGCCTCGAAGTAGTCGGCGTTCGCCTTGTGCTGCGACAGGACGTCCGCGTCGTATTCGGCGAGGCCGTACTGCTCGACCATGCGGGCGCGGCGCAGTTCCGGCTTCTCCGGCAGGAGCGCGCCCCATTCGGCGACCTGCGCCTCGGAAAGCTCGACCGGCACGAGATCCGGCTCCGGAAAGTAGCGGTAGTCGTGCGCGTTCTCCTTCGAGCGCATGGACGCCGTCTCCAGCGCCTCCGGGTCCCAGCGGCGCGTCTCCTGCACGATCGGGACGCCCTGCGCGACACACGCGCGCTGACGCTTCGCCTCGTAGACGAGGGCGGCGTGGATGCCGCTGAAGGAGTTCATGTTCTTGATCTCGACCTTCGTCCCAAGCTGCGAGAAGTCAATCGAGCCGTCTGCCTTCGTCGGCAGCGCGCCGTCGCCCGTCTTCGGACGGATCGAGATGTTGACGTCGCTGCGCATGTTGCCCTCTTCGAGGTTGCAGTCGGAGACGCCCGCGTAGACGAGCATTTCCTTGAGGGCCGTCAGATACGCGATCGCGTCGTCCGCCGACTCCATGTCCGGCTCGGAGACGATCTCCATGAGCGGCGTGCCGCCGCGGTTGAAGTCCACGCCCGACGTCGCCGCGTAGTGGTTGATCTTCGCCGCGTCCTCTTCGAGGTGGATGTGGTTGATGCGGATGAACTTCTTCGTGCCGTCCGCCCGCGTGATCTCGACGCCGCCGCCGAGGCAGAGGGGATTGCCGTTCTCGGAGATCTGGTAGTCCTTCGCCATGTCAGGGTAGAAGTAGTTCTTCCGGTCGAAGGTCGCATGGCGGTTGATCGTGCAACCGAGCATCAGCCCGCTCATGACGGTGAACTTCACGGCCTCCTTGTTCATGACCGGGAGCGCGCCCGGATAGCCAAGGCAGACGGGGCACACGTTCGTGTTCGGCTCGCATCCCGTCTTCAGGAGGCAGCCGCAGAACATCTTCGTCTTCGTCTTCAGCTGGACATGCGTCTCCAGCCCGATCGTATTCGCAAATTCCATGATTTCGTATTATACCAAATCGGACGGACGTCCGCCCTGTTCCTGGGCGAGACGCCGTTCACTTGCGGACGGAAAAGATTGCCGCGTCATTCGCCGGAAGCACCAGCGTCCCGTCCGAGACCTGTCCGCGCCAGACTTTCGCGACCGTCCCGTCCACGCGAATCCGACACGTCACGGGTTCGGGATCATAGTTGATCGCCACGACAACCGCACCGCCCGTGCCGTCCGGATGCTCCGTGAGGCCCACGTTCGGAAACGCCGCGTCCTTCTCGACAAGGCGACGCACGCCCGCAATCCGCGCCGCCTCGCGATAGACGAGGTAGAGCGGGTTCAAATCCTTGCCGAAATAGGCCCCGCCCCGAAGGTAGCTGTCGCGCTCGATCGCCGCGTTCACGTAGATGACCTTGCCCTTGCCATAGTCGCACACAGTCAGGAAAGCGTTCCCGGCCGCGTCCCGCGCGAGGACACGGCTGCGCGTCGGCTGGATGCGCACGGTGCTGGAAGTCGCGAGGCGCAACGGCCGATCGGCATGCCCTTCGAGGACAACGGTCGTCGCCTCGCCGTCGTCGCGCGTCCAGTCCACGTCGTTTCCGCTGACAGCCGCGAGATCGGCGAGCGTCGTCTGGTTCCCCTTGCTCACCAGGAGCGTCGCGCCCGCGCGGACGCGCGCATAGACCTTCCGGCAGGCCGTCCCCGTGTAGGGGTCATAGCCCTCGCCCGACGGCAGAATGTAGAACGCCGCTTCGGGGATCTCCCCTTCCGCACCGGCAAAGCGGATGTCAAAACCGGCCTGACGCGCCAGCGCAAACGCGCCGAACGCCGCCGGCAACGTGGCGGACTCGCGCTCGCTCAAAAGGCAGACGGCGTCGACCTGTCGCGGCGGCAGCGCCCGGAACGGCAAGGCGTCCGTCACCTTCACGAAGTCTTTCATCTCCGCGAGGACGGGCTTCGCGCGGAAGTTCCGATCCATGAGGCCTAGGTCGCACTCGACGGCCGTCCACGTGTACGGCGGAAATTCGAGATGCCCCTGATCAAACGCGCACCACCACATGTACGAGCCAAGTCCATAGGCCCACGTCGAGTAGAGCGCCGTGCGGACATGGAGACCCGCGCGCGCCTCCGAGCAGACCGTCCGCCCCATGTCGCCCGCCTCCTCCGGGAAGCAGGGCCGCCCCGAAACGCCCGCATACATCAGCGACTCGGCGACGGCGTGGTTGCCGTTGCGGAAGGAGTTGAACGGCTCGCGGCGCATGCCCGGCGTCCAGAGCGGATAGGGGTGCGTCGTCAGGACGTCCATCAGCTCGCCCTGATCGCGCAGATTCCAGGGCTGGGACGGATTGGTCAGGGGCGCATGCATGCCGCTCACGACCGGACGCGCCGCGTCCTCCAGGCGGATCGCGCCCGCGATGGCGTTCATCCACGCCCACGCCTGCGCCGGGGTCTTCGCCGCGACGAGGCAGTTGCACTCGTTGCCGAGATCCCACGCCGCAATGGCCGGGTGGTCGGCCATCGCGTGGACGAAGTGCCGCACGAACCGCACCTGCCAGACGATCGCTTCGGGATCGGAGAGACACTGGCCCTGCAGGGCGTCCGGCACGAACGTGCGCCCGCTCATCCAGCCCGTGACCAGTCCGACGACGAGCTTGAGCCCGTGACGCGACGCGGCGTCGCACATCAGCCGAAAGCGACGCATCATCTCCTCGTCGACGCCGGCCGGATTCGGCAACGGCCCATCCCGAAACGCGACGCTCCGCGCGGCATTGTTGTAGCCGTATTGCCGCGTCAACGGCTGGAAGTCCGGCCAAAGGGGAAAGACGCGCAGCGCGCGAATGCCGTTGGCGGCGAGCGCGGCGAAATCCCGCTCGACCTGCTCGGCATTCCAGTTCCGCCACATCATCATGCCCGCGTGCGAGGCCCAGTAGTTGCAGCCGACGCGAAACGCGCCGTCCGCAAACACCCCCTTCGGGCGAATGTCTGCCGCCACGGCATCCGCCGCCGCGAACAGGGAAAACGCCGTCACCGCCAACATTCCAACCG
>CAYQUI010000010.1:16630-38013 GCA_964420685.1 uncultured Lentisphaeraceae bacterium
GCAGATTATACCATAATCTGGAGACCTCCACCTTTCACCCCAAATATGATATAGTTTCATCCAATGGACATCATCCTCTTCTTCCAATCCAGTTTTCAGAAGAGCTGGCGGCTCAAGCTCAACGGTGCCTACCGTTTCGCGCAGGAGCACGACTGGTTCCTGCAGGTCGTGGACGGGCATTCGTCCGTCCGCGAAATCCGCCGCGCCCTCGCGACCTGGCGTCCGGCGGGCTGTCTCGTCGACCGCGCCCTCGCGTGCGGGGCCGCCCCCGACCGTCTCTTCGGAGACCTGCCGACCGTCTACCTGGATCAGCGTCCGACACGCACGTCCTGCCGCCATCCCTGTCTCCTCCACGACTCCGCAAGCGAAGTTCGCCTCGCGGGCGAAGAGCTCCTCCGCCTCGACTGCGCCTCCTACGCCTTCCTCGGATTCGAGCGCGACTATTTCTGGGACGACGAGCGCAAGAACGCCTTTCGCCGCCTCTGCGCCGCCGCCGGGAAGAAGATGACCGTCCTCCGCCGCGCACACCTTGCCGCGTCCATCGCCGCCCTGCCGAAGCCGTGCGGCATCCTCGCGGCAAACGACAGCTGCGCCGTTGACATCTGGCCGACCGCCGCGACGCTCGGCCTCTCCATTCCGGGCGACATCGCCGTCGCGGGCATCGACAACGACGAACTCTACTGCGAATCCGTCTCGCCCGGCCTCACGAGCGCCGAGCCGGACTTCGAGGGCGCCGGCTACGCGCTCGCGCAGCTGCTGGCGGACGAAATCGACCGCGTCCGGCGCGGCGAACGGCAAGCCGACCCCGCGCCCCTCGCGCACTACGGCGCGCTCCGCCTCGTCCGGCGCGGCAGCACCCAGACACTGGCGGGCGGAAACGATCCGCGCGTCATCCGCGCGCTTGACTTCATCCGCCGCCACGCCCTTCGACGCGGGATCTCGACGGACGACGTCGTCGCGGCCATGGGCTGCTCTCGACGGCTCGCGACCGCGAGCTTTCGCAAGGCCGTCGGCCACACGATCCTCGACGAGATCCACGCCCAGCGGTTTGAGGAGGTGCTGCGGCTTCTCCGCAATCCGCACCAGCAGATCGAGCCGATCGCCAGCCGCTGCGGCTACGGCGCCTCGTCCTTCCTCAAGCGGCTCTTCAAGAAGCGCACGGGCCTGTCCATGCGCGCCTGGCGAAAGCAAAACCGCGCCGGCTGAAAGCCGACGCGGCGATTGCCCTCAGGGCCTTTGGCTCGAGCCCGCGCGTTTACTTGCGCAGGGCCGCCTGAGCCGCCGCAAGGCGCGCAATCGGCACGCGGTACGGCGAGCAGCTCACGTAGTCGAGCCCGATCCGGTGGCAGAACTCGACCGACGTCGGGTCGCCGCCGTGTTCGCCGCAGATGCCGCAGTGAAGCTTCGGGTTGACCGGCCTGCCGAGCGCGAGCGCCATCTGCATGAGCTTGCCGACGCCGACCTGGTCGAGCTTCGCGAACGGGTCGTTCTCGAAGATCTTCGCGTCGTAGTAGGCCGCGAGGAACTTGCCCGAGTCGTCGCGCGAGAAGCCGTAGGTCATCTGCGTAAGGTCATTCGTGCCGAAGCAGAAGAAGTCGGCCTCCTTCGCCATTTCGTCGGCGGTCAACGCCGCGCGCGGAATCTCGATCATCGTGCCGACCTCGTACTGAAGGGCGACACCGGCCTCGGCAATCTCGGCGTTCGCCGCCTCGACGACGATGTCCTTGACGAACTTGAGCTCCTTGCGCTCGCCCGTGAGCGGAATCATGATCTCCGGCTTCACCGTCCACTCCGGGTGACGCTTCTGCACGCTGATCGCCGCGCGGATGACGGCGCGCGTCTGCATGCGCGCGATCTCCGGATAGGTGACGGCCAGACGACAGCCGCGATGGCCCATCATCGGATTGAACTCGTGGAGCGAGTCAATGATCTCCTTGATGCGGGAAATCGGCTTGTTCTGCGTCTTCGCGAGCAGCGCGATCTCGTCCTCGGTGTGCGGCACGAACTCGTGCAGCGGCGGATCGAGGAAGCGGATCGTGACGGGATTGCCCTCCAGGGCCTCGTAGAGCTGCTCGAAGTCGTCCTGCTGGTACGGAAGGATCTTCGCGAGCGCGATCCGGCGCTCCTCCTCGGTGTCGGAGCAGATCATCTCGCGGAACGCCGCGATGCGGTCCGCCTCGAAGAACATGTGCTCCGTGCGGCACAGGCCAATGCCCTCGGCGCCCAGCTCGCGCGCCTTCTTCGCGTCGCGCGGCGTGTCGGCGTTCGTACGCACCTTCAGGCGGCGGAACTTGTCGGCCCAGGACATGATGCGGCCGAACTCGCCCGCGATCGTCGCGTCGACCGTCGTGACGACGCCGTCGTAGATGTTGCCCGTCGAGCCGTCAATCGAGAGCCAGTCGCCCTCCCTGAACGTCTTGCCGTTCAAGGTGAACGTCTTGTTCTCCTCGTCCATCGCGATCTCCTGACAGCCCGAGACGCAGCACGTGCCCATGCCGCGCGCGACGACGGCGGCATGTGACGTCATGCCGCCGCGCACCGTCAGGATGCCCTGCGCCGACTTCATGCCCTCGATGTCCTCCGGCGACGTCTCGAGGCGCACGAGCACGACCTTCTCGCCGCGCTTCTTCCACGCCTTGGCGTCATCGGCCGAGAAGACGATCTTGCCGCACGCGGCGCCCGGCGAGGCGGGCAGTCCGCGCCCCATGACCTTGCCCTTCTTGAGCGAGGCCGCGTCGAACTGCGGGTGCAGGAGCGTGTCGAGGTTGCGCGGCTCGATCATGAGCACCGCCTCCTCCTCCGTGCGCATGCCCTCGTCGACGAGGTCGCAGGCGATCTTGAGCGCGGCCTTCGCCGTGCGCTTGCCGTTGCGCGTCTGGAGCATGAAGAGCTTCTTGTTCTCGATCGTGAACTCCATGTCCTGCATGTCGCGGTAGTGCGCCTCCAGCGTCGCGCAGATCTTCTGGAACTGCGCAAAGCACTCCGGCATCACCTCCGCCATCTTCGCGATCGGCATCGGCGTCCGGACGCCGGCGACGACGTCCTCGCCCTGCGCGTTCATGAGGAACTCGCCCATGAGCCTCTTCTCGCCCGTCGCCGGGTCGCGCGTGAAGGCGACGCCCGTGCCTGACTCGTCGTTCAGGTTGCCGAACGCCATCATCTGGACGTTGACGGCCGTGCCCCAGCTGTACGGGATGTCGTTGTCGCGGCGGTAGACGTTCGCGCGCGGATTGTCCCAGCTGCGGAAGACGGCCTTGATCGCGCCGAGGAGCTGCTCCTTCGCGTCGGACGGGAAGTCCGCGCCGATCTTCGCCTTGTACTCGGCCTTGAACTGGCCCGCAAGCGCCTTGAGGTCGTCCGCCGTGAGCTCGACGTCGAGCTTGACGCCCTTCTGCGCCTTCATCTCGTCGATGAGCTTCTCGAAGTACTTCTTGCCGACCTCCATGACGACGTCGGAGTACATCTGGATGAAGCGGCGGTAGCAGTCCCACGCCCAGCGCGGGTTCTTCGTCTGCGCGGCGAGCGACTCGACGACCGTCTCGTTGAGGCCAAGGTTCAGAATCGTGTCCATCATGCCCGGCATCGACGCGCGCGCGCCGGAGCGGACGGAGACGAGCAGCGGGTTCGCGGCGTCGCCGAACTTCTTGCCGGCCGACTTCTCAAGGCGGTCGATGTAGTCCATCACCTGCGCGAGGATGTCGTCGCCGATTTTCTTGCCGTCGTCATAGTAGCGCGTGCACGCCTCGGTCGTGATCGTGAAGCCCTGCGGCACGGGAAGGCCCAGACCCGCCATCTCCGCGAGGTTGGCGCCCTTGCCGCCGAGGAGTTCGCGCATGTTCGCATTTCCTTCGGTCTGTCCCGCACCGAAGAAATAGACATACTTCTTGTCGTTCGTGTTCATTTTCTTAGTCTGACTTTTCTTTTCTTTTTTCAGTTCAGTTTCTTATGCGCGAATTATAGCATATTCCGTCCGGCACCATGAAAGAAAATGCGGCACGCCTTCACGGCGTGCCGCAGTCAAGAGGCGGTTCTCCTCCGGCTCGTCAGACCGTCTTCGCGACGACCGCCAGTCCGATCGAGACGGCCAGGACAAGCAGCCCCGCGCCCAGCGCGGCCTTCGTCTTCGCGCACGTGCCCTTCCATTCGCCGAGCAGGACGCCGAGGAGCGAGCTGAAGAGGACGCAGCTGCCCATCACGACGGCGAAGGAGATGTAGCGCATCTCGCCCATCGCCGGCTCACCGACCTTCTGGCACGCGAACTGACACGCCCAGATCACCCCCGCCAACGCCGCCAAGGCGACCGGCACGACGCGCTTGAGCCCGACGGCGTAGTCGCCGAACGAGCCGTTCTTCGCGTTCTGCCAAAGGCACCACGCCGCGTTGACGGCGAAGCCGCCCCACAGGACAAGAACAAGGACCGGCATCCCCGTCCACTTCGCATCGACGCCGGCGGCCGCCGCCGCCTGCTCGAGAGCCTTGCCGCCCTGAAGCCCGAAGTTCATGCCGGCGGAGGCGACGCCCGAAAAGAGCGCGACCACCAGCCCCTTCTTGAAGTCGAACTCGGCCACGGCCTTCTTCTTCGCCGCCTCGTCGAGTTCCCCTTCCTTCATCTGTCCCGCCAAGCCGACGAGCACGATGCCGAGAAGCGAGACGACGACGGAGACGAACGTCACGACGGCGGCCGTGTCCTTGAAGAGGTCGGCCGCATGCCCCGTCACGATCGGCGGGATGAGCGTTCCCGTCGCCGAGCAAAGCCCACAGCCGATCGCGAGCCCCAGCCCGATGCCGAGGTAGCGGATCATCAGCCCCCACGTGAGGCCGCCGAACCCCCAGAGCGCGCCAAAGCCGACGCAGCGTCCGAGCGTCGCCGTGTCCGCGCCCCGGATGATTCCGAGGACGCCGGGACACGTCGCCGCCGCCAGCGCCAGCGGGAAGAGCACGAGCCCGACAAGCGCATAGACGAACCAATACGATTCGTACCGCATGCCCTTCACGCCGCGAAACGGCAGCGCAAAGGTCGCGCCGGCAATGCCGCCCAGCGCACAGACGAGAGTGCCCGCCATCGCGTCCATGGCTTAGCCCCTCTTTGCGAGGACGTCTTTCTCGTACGCCGCGACGGGCTTGAGCCACGCCTCGTCGGCGACGACGCCCGCACGCGCGCAGAACTCCGCCCAGACTTCCTCGGCCGGGTAGTTCTTGTACTCCTCCTGAAGGACGAGCTGCTCGGTAAAGCGGCCCGCATCCTGGAGCTTCGTGAGATCCTTCCACGGCGTGAGCATCGCCTTGAGGAGTTCCTTCTGCATGTTGCGCATGCCGAGGACCCACGCCGCGACGCGGTTGATGGACGCATCGAAGTAGTCGAGCGCGATGATGAAGTTCTTCGGATCCATCTTCACGATTTCCTGCGCGCAGGCGCGGAGGTCGTCGTTCTGGCGGATGACGTGGTCGGAGTCCCAGCGAACGGGACGCGAAATGTGGAACGCGACCTTGCCGAACGTCATCAGGAACGAGCTGATCTTGTCCGCCACCGACTCGGTGAGGTGGAAGTGGCCCATGTCAAGGAGCGCGAGGATCTTCGCCTTCATCGCGTAGCCCATGACGAACTCGTGCGAGTTCACCGTGTAGCTCTCGACGCCGATGCCGAAGAGCTTCGACTCGAGGAACGGGACGACCGCCTTCCGGTCGTACGTGCACGCGAAGATCTTGTCGAGCGAGTCGGCCATGCGCTGACGCGGCCCGAGACGATCCGACGGCTCGTCCTTGTAGCCGTCCGGGCACCAGAAGTTGACGCCGCACGGCGACTTGAGTTCCTTCGCGAAGTACTCGGCGATCTCAAGGCAGCGCTTGCCGTGCTCGATCCAGAACTTGCGCACCTTCGGATCGGGGCTGGAGAGCGTCAGGCCGTCCGCCGCCTTCGGGTGCGAGAAGAACGTCGGGTTGAAGTCGAGCTTGACGCCCGTCTTCTTCGCCCACTTCACCCACGGCGCGAAATTCTCCTTCGAGAGACGGTCGCGATCCGTCACCTTGCCCGTGTGGATGCCATAGCAGGCGTGGAGGTTCACGCGGTGCTTGCCGGGGATAAGGGAGAGCGCAAACGCGAGATCCTGCATCAGCTCGTCCGGCGTGCGCGCCTTGCCCGGATAGTTGCCCGTCGTCTGGATGCCGCCCGACGCGCCGCCCGTCGTCTCGAAGCCGCCGACGTCGTCGCCCTGCCAGCAATGGAGGGAGATGGAGACCTTCGCGAGATCCTTCAGCACCTTCTCGGTGTCGATGCCGATCTTCGCATACCGTTTCTTCGCTTCCGCGTAGCTCATGCCCGTCTGTTCCTTTCGTTGTGGAGGTGGTTTCCGCAAGGACTGCGCCGCGCGCCGTCCGCTTCCGCCATTATATCAAAATGCCCCGTTCCTGCGGCGACCGTCGCCGTCTCACGCCCGCCGCGCCAGCTCGGCGCGATAGGCGGCCAGGTCAATCGTCTTGCGCGCGACGCCGCTCGCCATCGCCGCCGCCGCGACGGCGGACGAGACCTCGACGAGGAGACGGCGGTCGAACGGCTTCGGAATCAGGTAGTTCGTGCCGAACGCCAGCGTCTCGCCCGGATAGAGGGCCTTCACCTCGTCCGTGACCGGCTCGCGCGCAAGCGCGGCAAGCGCATGGGCCGCCGCGACCTTCATCGCCGTGTTGATCGTCGTCGCGCGCACGTCGAGCGCGCCCCGGAAGAGATACGGGAAGCCGAGGACGTTGTTGATCTGGTTCGGATAGTCGCTGCGCCCCGTCACCATCACGTACGTGCGCCCGACGAGCGCCTTCGCAACCTCCTCCGGCGTGATTTCCGGATCGGGATTCGCCATCGCGAAGATCGCCGGGAAATCGCACATCGCCCGCACGTCGTCGCCCGACAGGACGTTCGCGGCGGAGACGCCGATGAAGACGTCCGCCCCCGCAAGGGCCTCGCGCCGCGTCAGGGCTTCGGGGACGTCGCGCGCATGGACGGCATTCTGCCGAGAAAGGTCGGTGCGCGTCGTCGCAAGGACGCCCCGAATGTCGAACATCGTGAGATCGACGACGCCGGCGGCCTTGAGCATGTCGGCGATGCGCGTACCCGCCGCGCCCGCGCCGTTGACGACGACCTTGAGCGCCTTCAACTCCTTGCCGGCAAGCACCGCGAAGTTCATGACGCCCGCGAGCGCAATGACCGCCGTGCCCCACTGGTCGTCGTGGAAGACGGGAATGTCAAGTTCGGCGTCCAGCCGGTCTTCGATCTCGAAGCACGCGGGCGAGGCGATGTCCTCCAAGTTGATGCCGCCGTACTGCGGCGCGATCGCCTTCACGGCCGCGATGACGCGCTCCGGGTCGGTCTTGCCCGTGTTCGCGCCGCCGACGCGGCAGGCGTCAAGCGGAACAGGCCAGGCGTCAACGCCCGCGAAGCTCTTGAAAAGGACGGCCTTGCCCTCCATGACGGGAATCGACGCCGTTGCGCCGAGGTCGCCAAGGCCGAGGATCGCCGTGCCGTCCGAGACGACGGCGACGAGGTTCGACTTCGCCGTCACGTCGTAGACGGCCGCCGGATTCGCGGCAATTTCCTTCACCGCATGGGCGACGCCCGGCGTGTAGGCCAAGCACAGGTCATCCTTCGTCTGGAGCGGCTTCGGCAGCGTGACCGCCACCTTGCCGCCCTTGTGGTACTTCAAAACGTCTTCGCGCGCAAAGGCCATGGGATTGTTTTCCTTACTGGAGTTTCCGGAGATTCGTGGCCGCACGCGGACAGCGACGGAATCCCCGCCCGCCGCAACGGCCTCTTGGCGTATTATACCAAAACAAAACGCCGCCCTGCGGACGGCGTCGCCGACAATCGCGCGGCGATCAGTGAATGTTGCCGCGCGAAGGATGCGACTTCGCCTTCGGCTTCTCAAGCTTCAGGAACGTCGCGAAGCGAAGCGCCTCGGCCGGGATCTCGTCACCCGTCGTGTCCGGCATCTCGGAGAGATCCGGCGCGTCGGCATGCGTGTGATGGAACTTCGTCGCCGGCTTGACGATCGCGCGCAAGGCGTCCTTGAACGCGGCCAGCCCCTCACGCGACGTGCAGGAGATGGCAATCGGCTCGACCCCCGTCTCCTTCACGAAACGCGGCAGGTTCTCCTGCGCCGCCTCCGTGTCGAGCTTGTTCGCGACGACGAGAAACGGACGAGACGCGAGCTCGGCCGAGTATTCGTCGATCTCCTTCTTGAGCGTCGCGTAGTCATCCCACGGCGCGCGGTTGTCCGTCCCCGCCAAGTCGATCACGTAGACGAGCACCTTCGCGCGCTCCAAGTGCTTCAGGAAGGCGAGGCCCAGCCCCACGCCCTTTGCCGCGCCCTCGATGATGCCCGGAACGTCCGCCATGCGCACCTTCGCATAGTCGTCGTAGACAATCGTCCCGACGATCGGATTCAGCGTCGTGAACGGATAGGAGGCAATCTTCGGCGTCGCGGACGAAAGCGCGGCGAGAAGAGAGCTCTTGCCCGCGTTCGGAAAGCCGAGAAGCCCCGCGTCCGCAATCGACTTCAGCTCCAGACGGAGACGCCGCTCCTCGCAAGGCCCGCCCGGCGTGTGCTCGGTCGGGGCTTGGTTGACGGCGCTCTTGAAATGGACGTTTCCGTAGCCGCCCGCGCCGCCCTTGGCGACGATGACGCGCTGGCCCGGCTCCGTAATGTCGGCGACAAGTTCGCCCGTCTCGGCGTCATAGACCTCCGTGCCGAGCGGCACGGGGATGACGAGATCCTTGCCGCGCTTGCCGTACATCTTCTGCCCCTGGCCAGGCGCGCCGTCCTGCGCATAGCACTTCGGATCGTAATAGAGCGAAAGAAGCGAATTGACGTGCTCGGACGCCGCGAAGACGACGTCGCCGCCGCGCCCGCCGTCGCCGCCGTCCGGCCCGCCAAACGCGACAAGGGCCTCGCGGCGCATGGACATCTTGCCGTCGCCGCCCTTGCCGGATCGGACGGCCACCTCGACCTGATCAATAAAAGTCTTCGCCTTCATGGGCTGGTATTATAGCAAAAAGCGCGCCCGAAACGGACGCGCCGATCCGCACGGCACGCACAAAAGAAGACGGCCGCGCAGCCTGATGCCGCGCGGCCATGGAGACGCGCCGTCTAGCGCGCGTCCGTCGCCTTGATTCGATCCCAGGCCTTGTTGTAGAGTTCCATCACCTCCGGCCGCGCATCAAACCCCCGGATGACCTGGCCGCGCTTGATCGTCTCGCCGTCGAGGACGATGAGCGCACGGTAGTCGGGATCAAGGGCCTCGATGCCGGGCTTGACGGGATTCGGCCCGCAGATGTACTCCATGTTCACCTTCGCGACCTCGCCGTCGTAGATGTAGTTGATGAAGGCATAGGCCAGGTCGCGGCGCGGCGCGCCCTTCGCGACGACCATCTCGTCGAACGCGATCGAATAGCCCTCCTTCGGCAGCGCGAAGCCAATGTCCGCGCGCGGCGGCGCGCCCAGCTCCTCGTCGCCGACGATGACTTGCGTCGCGTCAGTCGAGTAGCCATGCCCCAGCCACGACGAACCGTTGGCGACCTCCGTCTTGTAGCTTTCGCCGTCGAACTTGCGCGAGTTGACCTTCCACTTGAGGACTTGCTCGACCGCCGCGTCAATCTCCTTCGGGTCCGTCGAGTTGACGGAATAGCCGAGATACATCAGGCCCCCGCCGATCACCTCGCGGATGTCGTCAAGGAACGTGATGCGACTCTTGAGCGCCGAATTGCCGAGAATCGACCAGCTCGCGACGTCCGCGCCCGCCGGGATCTTGTCCTTCAAGTACATGAAGCCCGTGTAGGTAACCGCATACGGCACGTTGTAGGCGAAGGTCGGATCGATGATCTGCGTCGTGAAGGACGGATCGAAGTTCTTTCGGACGTTCGGGAGCTTCGCGTGGTCAAGCTTCTCGATCAGCCCGTCCTTCGCCATCTGCGCAACCTGATAGGAGCTCGGCATCAGGATGTCATAACCCGTGCCGCCCGCCTTGAGCTTGGCATACATCGCCTCGTTCGAGTCAAACGTATCAACGATGACGCGGACGCCCAGTGCCTTCTCGAAGCTCGCGAGGACATCCGGCGCAATGTAGTCACACCACGTGTAGACGTGGAGCTCGCCCTTCGCCCCGCCATTGGGGGGGACGTAGCCGCTCGACTCGGCGGCCGCGCGGGCCTGCGCGGAGAGATCGACGCCCTCGGCGCCGTCGGGGGAAGAGGGCGAACAGCCCGTGGCCAAAAGCGCGGACGCCAAGGCGGCCGCGGCGGTTTTCGTTTTCGTCATCATGATGATTTCCTTTCAGTTGTTGAGGCCTCGGAATCGAAGCCGCGCGCATTATACCACAATCGTCCCGACCATGCGCCGTCCGCACCCAAACGCCAAAGGAAAAGAGTATAATGTCCGCCCTGAACCGCCATGGACAACAAGGGAAAAGGCATCGTCTGTCTCATCGCGAGCGCATTCGGCTTCGCGCTCATGGCCGCCTGTGTGCGGCTCTGCGACGATTTCGGCGGAAGCGTCTCCTGCTTTCAGAAAAGCCTTTTCCGCAACATCGTCGCCTTTGGCCTCGCGCTCGCCGTCTACCTGCGGGGCTATGGGCTTCGGCGTCCGCCGGGGGCCGTCCCCGTCCGGGCCTGGCCGCTCCTCCTCCTGCGAAGCGCGCTCGGCACGCTTGGCATCTTCGCGAACTTCTACGCCCTCGGACACATTCCGATCGCCGAGGGACAGACCCTCAACAAGACGGCCCCCTTCTTCACCGTCCTTTTCGCCAGCCTGTTCCTGAAGGAGCGCGCGGGCTGGCGAAGCCTCGCCCCGCTTCTCCTGGCCTTTGCCGGCGTTGTCCTGATCACCAAACCCGGCTTCGCCGGCGAGGCCGCCCTTCCCCTCGCCATGGGACTTCTGGGCGGCATGGCGGCCGGCGCGGCCTATGCGGCCCTGCGGGCGCTCGGACGGATGGCGACCGGACTGCCCAGCGCATTCGTCATCCTCTTTTTCAGCGCGTTCTCCTGCCTCGCGTCCGTGCCGTTCCTCCTGCATCAGCCCGACCCGATGACCGGCGCGCAAATCGCGATCCTGTTCGGCGCGGGCGCGGGCGCCGCGCTTGGGCAGTTCGGCATCACCCTCGCCTACCGCTACGCCGCCCCGAAGGACATCGCCGTCTTCGACTACGCGAGCGTCCTCTTCGCCGCCGCATTCGGCCACGCGCTTTTCGGCCAGGCACCCGACTCCGCGTCCGTCGCGGGGTTCGCCCTCATTCTCCTCGCCGCGTTCCAGATGCGGCGCGGACAAACGCGGCGTCAGTAGCCGCAGTCCATGATCGTGCGCTCGAAGCCGAACGTCGCGGCGATGAGCGCCGCGCGAATCCACATGCCATTGCGCATCTGCCGCCAGTACATCGCGCGCGGGTCGCAGTCACAGCACGTCGCGATCTCGTCGCGGCGCGGCAACGGATGCAGGATCGCGCCCGTCGGCTTGAGGAGCTTCAGCTCCTCCGCGCCGAACTTGAAGCGCGACGTGTCGATCTTCGCGGACGCGCCCTTCGCCGAATCCCACTCGTCCTGGATGCGCGTCATGTAGACCGCGTCGGAAACCTTCACCGCATCGCGCAGATTGTCGCAGACCTCGAAGGAGATGCCCTTCTTCGCCAGGATCATGACGACGTCGGCCGGAACCTGGAGTTCCTGCGGCGCGACGAAAATCTGCTTCACGTCGCGGAAGTTCGTCAGCAGATACGAGAGCGAACGCACCGTGCGCCCCCGCATGAGGTCGCCGCAGAAGGTGACGGTCTTGCCGTCGATCCCGCCCGCGTTCTCAAACGAGCGCAGGAGCGTGTAGATGTCGAGAAGCGCCTGCGTCGGATGCTGGTCTTTTCCCGAACCGGCGTTCAGGATCGGAATCGGACGGTCAGAGTTCGAGAGCTCCCACGCCATCTTCTCCGCCAGGCCCTGCTCGGGGCTGCGCATGATGATCATGTCGAAATAGGAGGAGAACGTGCGAATCGAATCCTCCTTCGACTCGCCCTTGAACTCGGACGACGTCGCCGCGTCGCGCACGCTTCCGGTCGTGATGCCGAGAATCTGGCAGGCGGCGAGGTGGGAGAGGAACGTGCGCGAACTCGGCTGGGAGAAGTAGAGCATCGCGCGCTTGTGGGCGAGGACGTTCTTGAGGTAGAGCGCGCCCTCCTTCGACTTGTTGATGAAGCGGATGCGGTTGGCAAGCGCGCACAGCCGTTCCAGGAGCACGCGGTCGAACTGCTGCGCAAAAAGCGTGTGATACGGAAGGCCGTCGCCCCCCGCCTGTTCGAGGTACGGACGCTTCGCGTCCAGCGAAAGCCGTTCAAAATCTTCCCAGCCGATATCGGTGAGCCTGTTCATGACATATTCTCCCTAAAAAATGAACGCGGGGGGCTTTACGCGCCAACCCCGCCTGAACCTCTCTCGCCGCGCAGCACGCCGTCCTCCAGCGTCAGCACGCGGTCGCAGATGGCGGCGGCCTCCGGCGAATGCGTGACCATGACGAGGGCAAAGCGCGCCGCGTCGGCCGTCAGTTCCGTCAGGATCTTCAGAATGCCCGCGCCCGTCCAGGCGTCGAGGTTGCCCGTCGGCTCGTCCGCCAGGACAAGTTCCGGATCAGTGACGAGCGCGCGCGCCAGCGCGACGCGCTGCATCTCGCCGCCGGAAAGCTCGGACGGCAGATGATCGAGACGCCCGCCCAGCCCGACGCGCGACAGCAGCTCCACCGCCCGCTTCCGGCCACCCGCCGCCTCGTCCCGCCGTCCGGCCGACATCATCGGCAGGAGGACGTTCTCCAGCACGGTCAGTTCCGGCATGAGGTGATATTGCTGGAAAACGAAGCCGATGTTCTTCGGCCGCGTCACCGTACCGGACGTCTGCCGCTCAAGACCGCCCAAGATGTTGAGGAGCGTCGACTTGCCCGCCCCCGAACGCCCGACAATCGCGACCTTCTCGCCCGGCTGAACCGACAGGTTCACGCCCTTCAAGACTTCAATCGGCTTCTGTCCGGGAAGGCGAAACCGCTTGCAAAGATCGATTGTGCCGAGTATGACCATGCCCGAATTATACCAAAAACCGCCCCGCCCGTGGGGTCAGGCCTCCGGCCTCCCGAGGCCGAGCGTCCGATAGGCCCGATCCGTCGCGATGCGGCCCTTGGGCGTCCGTTCAAGATAGCCTTCCATGATGAGGAACGGCTCATACGCCTCTTCAATCGTGTCCGGCTCCTCGCCGACGGAAACGGCAATCGTCGACAGTCCGACCGGCCCGCCGCCGAACTTCACGCAAATCGTCTCAAGAATCGTGCGATCCATCTCGTCCAGCCCCTGCGGATCGATCTCCAGAAGGGTCAGCGCGGCCATCGCCACGTCGCCCGTGATGAAGTTCCCCGCCTTCACCTGCGCGTAGTCGCGGACGCGCCGCAGGAGGTTGTTCGCGATGCGCGGCGTCCCCCGGCTGCGGCGCGCAATCTCCAGCGCACCCGCCGCGTCAATGTCCACGCCCAGCCGCTCCGCCGACCGGCGGACGATTTCGGCGAGCTGCTGCGGCTCGTAATAGGAAAGCCGGTTTACGAGCCCGAAGCGCGCGCGCAGGGGCGCGGCGATAAGCCCGATTCGCGTCGTCGCGCCGACGAGCGTGAAGCGCGGCAGGTCGAGACGCACCGAACGCGCGTTCGGCCCCTGGTCGAGCAGAATGTCGATCGCGTAGTCCTCCATCGCCGAGTAGAGGTATTCCTCGACCGTCTTCGCCATGCGGTGAATCTCGTCGATGAAGACGATGTCCCCCGGTTCCAGAGACGTCAACAGCCCCGCCAAGTCGCCCGGCTTCGTGATGACGGGACCCGACGTCGTCTTCACGTTCACGCCCATCGCCTCGCCCAGAATGTAGCTGAGCGTCGTCTTTCCAAGGCCCGGCGGGCCGGAGAACAGCACATGGTCAAGCGACTCGCCGCGCTCTTTCGCGGCCTTCACGGCGAGCAGCAGACGGTCGCGCACCTTTCCCTGCCCGACGAACCCGTCAAAGTCCGTCGGACGAAGCCGGTTGTCGAACGCCGTCGACCGATTCAGTTCCTCGCTCTGCCTTTCCTTCGCCATGGGTGCGTATTATACCATAGGCGCGGCGGCGGGGTCTGTCCCCGCGACGCCCAAGAGGAGCGACGCATTGCTGCCGCCAAAGGCAAAGGAGTTCGAGAGAACCGTCCGCACGGACGTCGCGTCGCCCGTCGCCGGAATCGGGAACGGCGCCAGCTCACGGTCAACGGGCAACGCAACGTGGGGCGGCAAACCCTTTCCACGCCGAAGCGAAATCCACGCGAGCGCCGCCTCGACCGCGCCCGCCGCGCCGAGACAATGCCCCGTCAGCGGCTTCGTCGACGAAACGGCAACCGCGTCGCCGAAGACGCGGCGAACCGCCGCGCACTCCATCTCGTCGTTGTAGACCGTCCCCGTGCCATGCAGGTTGATGTAGTCGACGTCCGCCGGCGAAAGCCCCGCGTCCGCCAACGCCGCGCGCATGGAGGACTCAGCCCCCCGGCCCTCCGGATCGGGCGCCGTCAGGTGATGGGCGTCCGAACTCTCGCCCACGCCCAAAAGCTCCACGTGACGCCCGCCCCACGCCGCCGCGCGGTCGCTCGCCACCAGCACGAACAGGGCCGCGCCCTCGCCCAGGCTAATGCCGTCGCGATCCGCGCACAAGGGGCGCGCCCGCCGCGCGGACAGCGCCTCCAGCGCATGAAAGCCCTCGACGACCGTTCGCGTGTAGGCGTCCGCCCCGCCCACGACCACTGCGTCGCACAGGCCGTCCGCCAGCAGCCGCCGCGCGGAAGAAAAGACCTTCGCGGACGACGAGCACGCCGTCGAGACGCTCCACGCGGGGCCGCCGAACCCGCCCTTCGCCCGCACATAGTCGGCGGGATAGGCCATGTCAATGCGATCAGGACGCGCCGTGAACTCCTCCATGGTCGAATTGCTCGTGCCAAGGACGACACCGACGCGCGACGGATCGACCGCGCGCGCCAGGGTCGCAAAATCCAACTGCTCAAACGCCGCGTCCAAGAGGCGCCCCACACCCGTCGGCGCGTCGCTCGCCGGCATCCCGCGCACGAAGCCAAACATCGTCTGGTCGCCGCCCGCCAGGCCGGCCAACGGACGAAGCCCGTCCGTGTCGCCCGCGAAGAGATTGCGCGACGTCTCCTCAACGCCACAGCCCAAGGCCGAGACGACCCCCAGATCAGCCAGGACGGGACGCATCACCTGGACGCGACGCCCATCTTGTAGCCGTTGAAGCGGTGCGTGTTGTAAAGCCCCTGCTTCGGGTCGACCGGCAGCCCCATCGCCTGACGAATGGCGAGGAAGTCCTTCACCGACTTCGGCCCGACCTGCTGGAGTTTCGCCCCATGCCCCGCCGCGAGAAGCAGCACCTGACAGTAGGCGTCGGCGTTTTCGGCGAACCACTCGGCCTCCTCGATGTCGCGCGCGCCACAGACGATGCCGTGGTTCTCCATGAAGACGACATTCGACTTCTTCGACATCTGCGCGACGTTCGCCGCGACTTCATCCGTCCCCGGCGTTCCGTACGGGGCGAGCGGAATCTGGTTGAAGAAGATGTCCGCCTCCGGGTTGATGCCGTTCGGCGGGACCTGCCCCGCGAAGACGAAGGCGTTGCAGTGCGGCGGATGGCAATGGACGCACGCGCTCCAGCCGGCCGTCTTCATCATCGCGATGTGCACCTTCACCTCGGACGTGCGCGGACGGTAGCCGCAGAGCTGGCCGGCGTTCATGTCCACAAGGCAGATGTCCTCGCGCGTCATGAAGCCCTTGCAGCAAAGAGTCGGCGAGCAAAGGACGAGGTCTTCGCCAACGCGCACGGAGAGGTTGCCGCCGTTTCCGTCGGTGTACCCCTTCTGGTAGATGCGCCGCCCCATCTCGCAGATCTGATCCTTGACGCGGTTGATCGCAGGCGATTTGAAGAACTTGTCCAATGCCGCGCGCGTCTTGGGCTGCGGGCCGTTCTTCCAGTCATACGCCCGGTTCACGAGCGGCGGGTTGATGTAGAGTTTCTTGTCCATGTCCGTCCTTCCGTTGCAGATGTAAAACGATTCGTGAGATGCCGCATATTATAGCACACCCGACAATCACAAAGTGGAGGGACGCGGCCACGCGCCGACAGGGACATCCGCGCACACAAGGGCCGTGCGGACATCCGCCAGCGTCCGCACGGCATTGAGGCGCGCACGCAACGCGGCCGCGCCCGGCCGCCCCGAAAAGTAGCGGAACAGATGCGTGTGCATCTTCACGGACACGAATCCGTCCACAGACGGAACGTGGTCTTTCGGGAAATTCGCCGCCAGCTGCTCGCGGAACGCGAGCAGATAGGCAAGATGGGTCTCGACGGGATTAGCCGCCGTCTCGTCCGCCCCTTTCAGTTTCCGGAAGATTGACGGATTCGCAAGCGCGGCGCGTCCGACCATGATGGCCGAAACGCCGGTCGCCGCCAGCGCGGCCGCCGTCTTCGCGTCCGTGACAGAACCGTTCCCCGTCACAGGCACATGGGCGCGCCGCACGACCTCCGCCAATGTCTCAAGATGCACCGGCCCGCCATGCAGTTGCGACGTATAGCGCGCATGGAGGATAAAGCCGCGCGCGCCCGCCCGCTCGGCCGCGTCCAGCAGCTCGAAGACGTTCGTCTGCCCCGGATGCGGCCCCAAGCGCGTCTTGAGCGTGACGGGAAGCGACGTGTTCTCGCGCAGGGCGGTGAGTAGACGGTAGACGCGCGCCGGGTCTTCGACGAGTTTCGCGCCCGCGCCTTCGCGCGTCACCTTCGTCATCGGACAGCCCGCATTGAGATTGATCTCGACAAAGCGCGTGCGCACAGACTCGACCGCACGCGCGGCAGCGGCAAGATCCGTCTCCTTTGCGCCAAAGACCTGACAGGAGACCGGGCCTTCCCCAGGCATTGTCTCCATCAAGTGCCGCGTCGGCGACGAGCCGTGCGCCAATCCGGCGGCGGACACCATCTCGGTGTACGCGAGATCCGCTCCGCCCTCAAAGCAGAGGCGACGAAACGGCGCGTCCGTAAAGCCCGCAAGCGGCGCGAGCACATACTTTGGCAACCGGTCTTTCATCGTTCGGCAGTTGCGCCCGCGCGGACGCGGCGGACGACGAGCGTGCGGTTTGCGCGGGACGCGGCGATGCGGCTGCGGTCGTTGACAAGTTCGATCACGTCCGGCCGATGCCAGGTCTCGGCACGCGGCGCGACTTCGCGGCGAATGCGAACCTCCAGCACGCCGTCCACGACGGCGGACGAAACCGTGCAGACAAGCCCCGGCGCCGATGGGTCGTCCGACGCGGAAAAGGAAAACGGTTCGGGCAGATGCTCGACATGCGTGTACCCCTCCGGGAAACGAACCGTCACCTCCTCGAACGCGGCGTCCGCCGCGCCGACGGCAAACGGCGTCCGCCGCGCACGACCCGTGAACGCGGGGATCGTCGAAATGAGAGCCGGCAGACGCAGCGTCATCGTGTCGCCGTCAACCGTCGCGAAGTCGGGAATGTAGCAGGAGAACGTCTGCGTCGCGGGATAGCCCTCGACATCCGCGACCAGCTCACTTGTCGCGCTCGCCGCCTGCGAAATGCCGCCGAGAATCGACTGGTGGAGACGGCTGCGGTCTTCCGGCAGAATCTCCGCGTACTTCTTTCGGAAGCCACCGACGCCACTGCCCCAGATCGACGAGACGACCGTGAGATCGACGGCGCCGTTTTCGCGCACAAGGTAAGTCGCCGTCTCGCCCGTGCAGTCGCGGAAGTCGTCCGCCGGCACGGTGACGACGCCGAACGCGCCCGTCGCGGGATCGAAGAAGTCACTGCCCGCAAATGCCGACGGCCCCAGCGGCGCATACTCGTTCTCCGTCCCGACGAAAGTCGTCGTCGTCTCGCCGCCGAAGCCGAGGAACCCGCCTTCGCGGACGCGCACACGGCAAAGCGCATGGGCGAACGCACGCACATTCGGCTTGCCAAAGCGAATGCGGTCACGGATGCAAACCGGCTCGTCCGCATCGTCCGCCGCCAGAACGACGTCCGCCTCGTACCCCGCGCCCTTCAGGAGCGCGCAAAGCGTGCGAACGTAATCAAGGCGCGTCGCATAGCGTTCGCGCAGGACAGTCGCGGGATCCGTCAGCTGAAGGTCGAGCGGCACGTCGTAAAGTCCTGGCCCCGTAATCTTCACGTGCCGCGCCATCCAGTCGCGAATCGCACGCACGTCCGCGTCCGACGGCAACAGCGGCGAGCGAAACGGCGCGACCTTCAGATCGACGGCGGCGAAGCGATTGGACGAGACGATCACCTGGTCACGCCAGAGCGAGGCCGCCGGCTGGCCCGGCTCCTTCGGCACACGACGCGGATGGCGCACCTCGCGCCGCCAGTCGTTCACGCGCACGAAACGACGGCCCAGCGGCTCGTGCGAGTCAAAGCCGAAGACGCCGTAGTACGCCGCCGGCGCGTTCGTGACGGTGCGGACGGTCGTGTAGGAGATGACGCTGCCGATCTCGACGGACGGCAGATTCACGACGAGAATCTTCGAGGCCGGATAGCGCGGCGCGGACGCGGCCCAGCCGCAGTCCATCACGTTCCGCTCCCGCGCGGCGACGGACTGGACGCGGCCGTCGCGGTTGCTGACGGTCGCGGAGACGAGATCCAGCGTCTCGACCGACGGATTGAAGTCGAACGTCAGCTCCGCCGCGCCCTTCTTGCCCTTGTAGGTCAACACCTCTTGCACGACGCGGTTCGTCACCGTCCAGGCAGCGTCCGAAACAATGTCCACTTCGGTCGATGCATCGATCCGGCGAATGTCCGCGTCAACGAGTGGATCAACGGCGAAGACGGGCTGCCGCCGCTCCGTCGCCTCGACGCGCTTGATTGCCTCGCGCAGGTCTCCGTATTCGGACGGCGCGAACTCGACCTGAGCGACGGCAAGTTTCCGATGCGCGTGCAGGACGCCGTTCGAGACGGCGAACGCGCGTTCGTAGGCGTAGCCACCCGAAATCGTTTCGGACGGCGGCAACTCCTGCGGCGTGCCGACAGCGCCGGCAAGATCGATTTCCACGTGCTCGTCGAGGGCTGCCGTCGAGTCGAGGACGAGCGGGAACGTCCGCTGTTCAAGCGACGTGTTGCCCGACAGGAGGAAATTGACGAAGCCCAGCGTCTTCGTGACGAACGGCACGTCCAGTCGGTCGCATGTCTCGCCCCGAAGAAGCATCTCCGGCAGACGGGCGGCGAGGCGTACGCGAATGGGCGTCTCGGTGTCGCGCATGTCCGTCGGCTCGACCTCACAGCGGGTCAGCTCCGCGCCCGGCGCGAGGCGACGAACGGCACGCTCGAAGAACTTGACGCGGTCGTCGCCCGTCATGCGCACGAGCGCGGGACGGTAGACGGTGTCGTTCACGCCGCCAAAGCGAACATCGCTTTCAAGGACAAGCGAGCCGTCCCGCGACAGGACGCCCTTCGTCTCCGCCGTCAGCGCGTTGTGCGTGGGATCGGGCGTCGGCGAGCGGCGCAGGACATCGCCTTCGGGACGGCAGACGAGATAGCTCTTGTCGCTCTCGTAGGCCGGAAAGAGATCCTTCGCGTTCTCGTTCGTCGGATCCATGAGGATGTAATGCGGATGTTTGGAGGTTTGGGCGTTTGGGCGTTGGGGCGTTTGGACGTCAGAACCGCCAAACTCCTGAACCTCCAAACTCTCCTCTACGGCGACAATCGCATGGTTGAAGAACGGCTGGGGCACGTCGGGGTCGAGCTTCGCGCCGACGTTGATAAGGACGGGGAACGCCTTGAAACCCGCGAGACGCAGCATCGCGACCAGAAGCCCCGCCTTGTCGCGGCAGACGCCATAGCGATTGTCAAACGTGACATCCACGTCATGCGGCGCATAGCCAGGCGACGTGTCCTCCATCGTCAGCCCCATGTAGCGCACTTCCTGCGAGACGAACTTGAAAATCGCGCGAAGCGTCCGGAGTTCCTTCGCCTTCGCGACCATCGCGGCGTTCGTCTTCGCGAGATGCGGCGCGCAGAGATCCCAGTACCAGCGCGAAATCTCCGGCCAGTCCGCCGCCGTCGAGACGCGCAAGTGCTGGACTTGCGTGTAGAGCGGCGGCATGTCCGGCTCCGGAAAGACCTGCGGCGAATTCGTCGCCGTGAAGACGTGCAACCTGCCGCCGTCTTCGGTCGGCGTCTCGGACGAGGTGACGTTGCCCAACGGCAAGCGAATCGCCAGGCTCTTCAACGGACGCTCCTTCGGCGCGCGAATCTCGACACGCGAGCGGAGAATCGGATTCGACCACGCGAAGACCGCAAGGTCAGACCACTGTCCCGCGCAACGCGGCTTCACGGCGCGGCGCGTCGTCTTGACGTGCAGCGTCTCGCCGACGGCAAGGCCAGGGATTGTGCAGACGATGCGACGGTCGAGAGGATCGTAGATGTTCGCGGACATCGAGCCGTTGTCCGTCGCCTCGCGTGTCGTCGCCGCGACATTGACGGCGCGCTCGACGCCGTTCGTGCCAACGATGCGGACGAAGTCAATCGCCGCCGTGCCATAGCGTTTCGAGTAGCCCAGCGTGACCGTGCTTTCCTCGCGACGCCCCTTCTCGGTCAAGACCTTCGTCCAGCTCTCGTTCTCCTCGACGTAGGTTCCGTCGGGATTATACGCGACGCGCGTGACGTCATCCACCAGCACCGCGTCCGCGTCGGGGAAACGTGCGCACGTGACGTCATCCGCCGCGCCCGCGACAAGTGCCGCCGTCAGTGCCAAAGCCAATAGGGAAAATGCCTCACTCTTCATCCGCCGTATTATACCACCTTTGCATTGGAGCCGAGGGTCGGATTCGAACCGACGCGTCCTTGCGGATCCTGATTACAAATCAGGCGCAGTCAACCACTGTGCCACCCCGGCAGGGCGTGTGAGACCAGTAGTATACCATAAAATCCCCTGCCCAGGGGGAATCCCCGTGGTGTGGGGGTAGAAACTGTCAGAACAATGAACTTTTTGTTCATCAGCCTTGCTTGGATTTGCAATATTTGCTATACTTTGTTCAAACATTTCCTTTTGGAGAAAGAAATGGCGTTCTGTTATAAAAAGTTGTGGCATCAACTAATCGACCACAATATGTCGCGCACTGATTTGCGCGAGGCGACGGGCATCGCCCCCGCGACCCTTGCCAAGCTGTCGAAAGGCGAATCTGTCGGCACACCGACACTCGAAAAAATCTGTCGCGTCCTGAATTGCAACATCGGCGACATCATGGACTATGTACCGGATGAAGCGATGCCATGAGCGACATTATGAAACAGCACAAGAAGCACAAGGCGCC
>CAYQUI010000011.1:0-35177 GCA_964420685.1 uncultured Lentisphaeraceae bacterium
ATAACGTCCGCATTTCTGTAGATTCCGCTCACTTCGCCGCCTCTTTCTCGGCCTTTAGCCGCCGCGTGATTTCGCGGAGCGTGAGGTCGTAGTCCGCACGAAGCCGCGCCTCGTCCGGCACCAGTTCCTTGCCGAGTTCCACCGCCGCCGCCTCGCACATCATGTCGAGCCGCGTGGGCGTTTCGCACATGAGTTCGGAGGGCGCGACCTTGAGCGCAGCGCCTGCCTTGGCCAGCCGCCGCTCGATGTCGGCGAGGTTCTGCGCGGCCGCCGAACGGTCGGCGCGGTGGCGCACGTCCGCCCGCGCCGCTTCGGCGTCGTCGAACCCCGTGGCGGCGTAGCGGCACGCCCGCGCAATTTCCTCCCGCGTCGCGGGGAGCGATTTCGCCCATTCGCTGACGGCCGCGTCGATGTCGGCGGCCTGTTCCAGCCCGTTGAAGAACCCAGGGATCCGCGCATGCGCCAGCGCGTACGCCCAGAGCGTGAAGCGCGTCTCCTCGTTCGCGGCGGCGCGGACGGCGAACCCGTGATACCATGCGTACGCCTGGACGGTCGGCTGGTGGAACGGGACGTCGCCCGCCCAGCCGACGCGGGGGAGCCCTTCGCGAGTTCAGCGACCATGCCGCCCTCCTTACGAAGACGCGGATTCCTCGCCGACAAGCGGGAAGGAGACCGTCCACGTGTACTGCGTGTAGCCGCCCTCTGGGCAGGATTTCGCGACGGGCGCGGGCATTCCGCCAGGATTCGCTTGCCCGGTTTTTGTCAGCACTTCCGCTCAGGCGTGCCGACTCAAATGTGCATAACTTCCAATAATTGGAAGGCTACCGTAAGTTTTCGCGGTTATCATGGTCGGACTGGCGGGGTTCGGACCCGCGACCCCAACATTAAAAGTGTCGTGCTCTACCAGCTGAGCTACAGTCCGAAGGGGCGTTTAAACGCCACATATTATAGCAAATCTCACCCCGCTTGTGCGGGGGTTTTTGCTATAATACCGCAATCTTGAACTACACGTATCTCTATCAGGATCGTCAGAACGTCAATCGCACGGGCGAGATTGCCGCGCGCGATCGGGCGGACGCCTACGCGAAGCTTCGCAAGCAGGGCATTCGCCCGTATCGCGTCATCGGCGACGATCCGTGGAACTGGCGGCCGTGGGCGATTTCCGCCGGGTACGTCGTCTTGTCCGTGGCGCTGGTCGTCCTCGGCGTCATTGCCCTGTCACAGGCTCGGCAGCTGCGCGAACTGCAGATGGCCGACATCGAAGAAAGCGAGTACTGAACATGAAAATCGACACGTTGTGCGTCCAGGGCGGCTGGAGCCCGAAGTGCGGCGAGGCACGCCAGGTCCCGATCTACCAGACGACGACCTTCAAGTACGACACGTCCGAGCACATGGCCGACCTCTTTGACCTGAAGGCGTCCGGCTACTTCTACACGCGCCTCGCGAACCCGACGAACGACGCGGTCGCGAAGAAGATCGCCGCGCTTGAAGGCGGTGTCGCGGCGATTCTGACGAGCTCCGGGCAGGCCGCGAACTTCTTTGCCGTCCGCAATCTCTGCCAGGCGGGCGACCATGTCGTCTGCTCGGCGCAGATCTATGGCGGCACGTTCAACCTCTTCAACGTCTCCCTTCGCCAGATGGGCATTGACTACACGTTCGTCGATCCCGATGCGGACGCGAAGACGCTTCAGAAGGCGTTTCGCCCGAACACGAAGTGCGTCTTTGGCGAGACGGTCTCGAATCCGTCGGGCGCGATTCTCGACATCGCGAAGTTCGCGAAGGTCGCGCACAAGAACGGCGTGCCGCTCATCGTCGACAACACGTTTCCGACGCCGATTCTCTGCCGTCCGTTCGAATACGGCTGCGACATCGTCACGCACGCGACGACGAAGTACATGGACGGCCATTCCGCGCAGGTCGGCGGCTGCATCGTCGATTCGGGCAACTTCGACTGGGCGGCGCACGCCGACAAGTTCCCCGGCCTTGTCGAGCCGGACGCCTCGTATCACGGGCTTAGCTACACGAAGGCGTTTGGCAAGCTCGCCTACATCACGAAGTGCACGGCGCACCTCATGCGCGACTATGGCGCGATTCCGTCGCCGTTCAACGCCTTTCTCGTGAACCTCGGCCTCGAGTCCCTGCATGTGCGCATTCGCCGCCATGCGGAGAGCGCGCTGACGGTCGCGAAGTGGCTCAAGGCGCAGCGGAAGGTCGCGTGGGTCAACTTCGCGGGGCTGTCCGACTCGAAGTACCACAAGCTTCTCAAGAAGCAGTTTGACGGAGCCTCGCCGTGTGGCGTTTTGACGTTCGGCGTCAAGGGCGGGCGCGCGGCGGCGGTGAAGTTCATGGATGCGCTGAAGGTCATCGGCATCGTCACGCATGTCGCCGACGCCTGGAGCTGCGTCCTCCATCCGGCGTCGCACACGCACCGCCAGCTGACGGACGAGCAGCTCAAGGCCGCCGGCATTCCGCCGGACCTCATCCGCCTCTCGGTTGGGCTGGAGGATCCGGACGACCTGATCGCCGACCTCAAGCAGGCGCTCGCGCGCGTCTAGCGCGTCGGGCGGACGGTTGACATGCATCGGCTGCTTGTCGAGACGGGAGAGCTTTTCTCCGAAAGTCCGTCGCTGTCCAAGGAAGCGCAGGGGCATCTCCGGGTCTTGCGTCCGAAGGAGGGCGAGGCGGTCGAACTGTTCGACGGTCAGGGCCGCCGGCGCGTCTGCGTCTGTCGTCGGGTTGGCGCGGCCGTTTCGCTTCGTCCGACGGCGGAGGTGCAGACGGAGGCGCGCGCGTCGCGCGCGCTGACGCTTTTCGCCTGCGTGACGAAGGGGTCGCGCTGGGACTGGACGGTCGAGAAGGCGACGGAACTGGGCGTGACGCGCCTCGTGCCGGTCATCAGCGCGCGGACGATCGTCCGCCTGACGCCAGACGAACGTTCGGCGAAGCGTCTGCGCTGGCAGCGCGTCGCCGAGGATGCCGCGCGGCAGTCGGATGCGCGATGGTTGCCCGAGATCCTGTCGCCCGTCACGTTCGAGGAGTCCTTGCCGCTCGTGCGCGCGACGACCTGTTTCGTCGGCGCGCTGACGGATCCGCCGCCGCCGCCGATCGGGGCGGCGCTTGCGACACTGTCCGCAGACGTGGACGCGGTTGCGGTCTATGTCGGACCGGAAGGCGACTTTACGCCGCAGGAGTTGGCGACGCTTGTGGAGATTGCGACGCCCGTCAGCTTCGGGACGACCATTCTCCGCGCCGAAACGGCGGCAATTTACGGCCTTTCGGCCGTCAAATCCCGTCTGGATACCCTCGCGTCTGTCCAAAAGTAGTCGGTAGAACGTGCCGAAAACGCCGCGGTTTTCCCGTGCCACTAGACGCGAAACGCGCGGGATGCTATAATATAGGCCATGATGAAAAAGCCTTCTTACAGCGTGTCCTCGTTCGGCGTGACGAAATATGGCGAAAAAGCGCAGAAATTCACTCTTTTCGGAGCGGGCGGAGTGGTCATGGAAGTCTCCGACTACGGCGGGAAGATTGTGAAGCTTTTTACGCCTGACCGCAAGGGCAAGATGCAGGACGTCGTCGTGGGCTTCGATTCGCCGGCGGGCTGGGACAATGGCGATCCCTATTGGGGGTGCATCATTGGCCGCTATGGCAACCGCATTGCCGACGGCATCTTCAAGATGGCGGGCCGGACGTACAAGCTTCCGGCGCTCAACAACGCGCCGAACGACATTGGCTGCAATCTGCATGGCGGCGCGCGCGGCTGGAATGCCTATGTCTGGGCGGCGGAGCCGTTTGTGCGCGGGACGGACGTCGGCATTGTCTTCACGCACGTCTCGCCAGACGGGGACGAGGGCTTTCCCGGCAAGGTCGAGGCGAAGGTGACGTACACGCTCACGGCGAAGAACGTCTGGCGGGTCGACTACGAGGCCGTCACCGACCAGCTTACGCCCATCAACATGACGCAGCACGTCTACTTCAACTTCAAGGGCGAGGCGGGCGGTTCAATCGAAGACCACATCCTCAAGATTCCCGCGAAGAGCTTCCTGCCGACGGATGCGGGGCAGATTCCGACGGGGCGCATCAAGCCGGTTGCGGGAACGCCGTTCGACTTCACGAAGGGGATGCGCATTGGCGAGAAGATCAACGCCGCGAACCGCGACCTGGAGATCGGAAAGGGCTATGACCACAGCTGGGTTCTCGACAAGGGCGAGATGGTGACGAAGAAGAAGTCGCGTCGTCTCAATCTTGCCGCGACGCTGTCCTGTCCGCTGAACGGGCGTCAGGTCGCGGTCTGGACGACCGAGCCGTGCATTCAGGTCTACACGGCGAACTGGGCGAGCTACGACCAGACGGCGAAGGGGGGCGAGCACCTCTCGTTCCGCTGCGGCTGTGCGCTTGAGACGCAGCACGCGCCCGATTCGCCGAACCAGCCGCGCTGGCCGAGCGTCTTCGTGAAGCCGGGCGAGGTCTATTCGTCCACGACGGAATTCCGCTTCTCGGCGAAGTGAGCGACGACGCGGCCAGACGGAAGACCGTCTTCACCTTTGAACTCACGAACGACCAGCAGGAAATCCTGCTTGGCTTGTTCGTGACGGGGAACTACCGTCGGCGCGAAGTCCCTTATGCGCTCTACTCCATCGAGGGCGAGAAGTTCAACGCGACGCTCTACGAGAAGGAGAAGCACGGCAAGCGCAAACTCTGCGTGCAGGGGTCGGGCGCGCAGGACTTCGTCGAGTTCCAGCTTGAGCCGAAGGGCGTCGTTCCCGTTTCGCTCGGCTACGAGAAGGTTCTTTCGCCCGAACTCTATTCCGCCCACGCGGGCAGCGACGAATCGGGCAAGGGCGACTACTTCGGCCCTCTTGTCGTCTGTTGCGCGTTTACGGACGAGCGGCTGTCCGACGAGATGGTGCGCTTGGGCGTCAAGGACTGCAAGCAGATGACGGACGCGGCCGTCCTGTCGGCGGGCGCGGCCCTGCGGCGGCTTTTGGGCCCTGACGGCTATGCGGTCGTGCGGCTCGGGCCCGCCGCCTACAACCGGCTTTACGCGAAGATCAAGAACATCAACCGCATGCTCGCCTGGGCGCATGGCACGGCCATCGAGGAACTGCTCACGAAGCGGACGGACTGCGCGCGCGTCGTCGTCGACCAGTTCGCGCCGACGGAGTTGACGATTCGCCGTGCGCTCAAGGAACGCGGCCGGAAGGCAATCGTCGAGCAGCGGCACAAGGCCGAAAGCGACATCGCCGTCGCGGCGGCCTCGGTCATTGCGCGCGAACTCTTCATCCGCGACATCCAGAAGATGACGGCCGACGTCTTTGGCGCGTCTGCGGGCGAAGGGGGGAAGGGCGCGCCGAAGATTCCGATGGGCTCGTCCGATCCGCGCGTTCGGAGCCTGGCGGAGGAGATGGTGCGCACGCACGGGCCGACGTGGCTCATGAACCACTGCAAGGCGCATTTCCAGACGACGGACAAGGTTCTCGCCGCATGCGGCAGGTCGCGCGGCGATCTCCCGCCCGAAGGGCAGGTCACGTCGCGCGCATTGCGCGAGGCGAACCGAAGCCCCCTTGACATACCTACCTGAAAGTATGTATAATGCGCGCCCGTTATGCCGAGAAGGACAAAGGAAGACGCGAAGCGGACGCGCGAGAGGATTCTCGCGAGCGCGCTTGCGCTCTTTTCCCGAAAGGGCTATGAGCACACGACGTTCACCGACATCGCGGCGCGGCTGAAGCTCACGAAAGGCGCGGTCTACTGGCATTTCGACTCGAAGGAGAAGCTACTCATCGAACTGGTGCACCTCGCGCTCGAGAAGTTCCGCCGCCAGATCGAGACCTTGATGCCGGAGGGCGAGCTGACGTTTCCGGCCGTTGCCGAGATGATGGTGCAGAATGCCGGGCAGCTTGTCTCCGACCCGAAGAGCGCGGCGTTCTTCCG
This sequence comes from uncultured Lentisphaeraceae bacterium, assembly GCA_964420685.1. GTDB lineage: Bacteria > Verrucomicrobiota > Kiritimatiellia > RFP12 > UBA1067 > UBA1067. The sequence continues at coordinate 5,935 of CAYQUI010000011.1, forward strand.
GTTGATGAAGTGCCAGATCCGTTGGGGCGATGACTCGATGGCGGCGGTGCGCCAGAATCTTCTGACGAACATCCAGTTCGGCCCGAAGGAGGCGTTCAGGAAGGCGATCGCCAACGACATTGCCGCCGGGCGCATCCGCGCGACGACGAACGCCGAGCAGGTCGCGACGGTTGCGCTCGCGCTTTGGGACGGGCTGGTGCAGACATGCATCGACCGCTTCCTCGAATGCGATATGGTCGAGACGCTGCGCCATGCCTACGGGGCGATCTGGGATGGGGTGAGGGAGAAGCAAACAGCTTAACAACATGCAAGGAAAACAGAAAATGAGCGAACAGAAATCAAAGGTTGGCAGCGCGGTTGCCGCGCTGGTTTTGGCGGCGGTCTGCGGAGCGGGCGGCTGGGTCGGCTGCGGCATCTACGCGAACGTCGCGGCGAAAAGGGATGCCGCGCGGAACGCGGAGCAGATGGCGGCGATGCGCGCGCAGGCGCAGACGGTCGCCGTCGCGGACGTGAAGGAGCGTCCGTACAACCTGCCCGAACGCTATGTCGCGCACGCCGAGGCGGTGGCCGAGGTCGATCTGCTGCCGCAGGTGGACGGCTACATCAAGGAGATCAAGTTCAAGGAAGGCGACATTGTCCGCGAGGGGCAGCTTCTCTACGTGATGGACGACGAGAAGTACGAGGCCGTCGTCGGGCAGGCGAAGGCCGACCTCAATGCGGCGGAGGCCGAGGCCCGTCGGGCGCGCCGCTACTACGAGCGCATGGAGAAGGCGGACGAGCGCGGCATCACGCAGCTTGAGCGCGACAACGCCGAGGCGGCCGCCGAGAAGGCCGATGCGGCCGTCCTTCAGGCGAAGGCGAACCTGGTCGTCGCCGAGTACAACTGCAAGAAGGCGAAGATCTTCGCGCCGATCTCCGGGCAGATCGGAAAGACTTCCGCGCATGTCGGCGACTACGTCGCGCCGTCGAAGGGCGCGCTCGCCCACATCGTCCAGACCGACCCGATCCGCGTGAGCTTTCCGATGACCGACCGCGCGTTCCTCGCGTGGCGCAAGTCGGTCAAGGACGGCCGGGCGGACGAGAACCGTCTGCGCGTCCTTCTTCCGGACGGCACCGAGTACGGGTGCGAGGGCGCGTGGGACTTCGACGACAACGAGATGTCGAAGACGACGGCGTCGATCATCCTGCGTCTCCGCTTCGCGAATCCCGATCGTCTGCTCGTGCCCGGCGCGTACCTGACGCTTTTGGCGGACCTCAAGAATCCGCCGACGTATCCGTCCGTTCCGCAGACGGCGATTGTCGATCTGCCGGGCGGCAACCTGGGCGTCTACATTCTTAAGGAGGGCAACGTCGTCGAGGTCGTGCCGGTCGAGACGCTGCCGATGCACGAGGGCTTTGTGCCGGTCGTCAAGGGGCTCGCGGTCGGGCAGAAGGTCGTCGTCTCCGGCACGCGCAAGCTCCAGAACGGCATGAAGGTCGCCTTCGCCGAGGCGACGCCGAACGAGGAGAACACGCCTGGCTGGAAGGGCAAGCAGATGTAAGGCCATGAGTTGGAGGTCGAAGCCCGGCTTGAGCCTCCAAACGCCCAAACCCCCAAACTTTTTTACTCCCCTATGAAACTTGGAATCAGAGCGAGCATTGACAAGATCAAGACGTTCTCGCGCGTCTTCGTCGAGCGGCCGCGCTTCGCGATGGTTATCGCCCTTGTCCTCACGATGGCAGGCGTCATGGCGATCTGGAAGCTGCCGGTCTCGCAGTATCCGCAGCTGACGCCGCCGGAAATCTCCGTGACCTACTCCTATCCGGGCGCGAACGCCCGCGAGGTGCAGAACACGATCGCGACGCCGCTGGAGGACGAGATCAACGGCGTGGACGACATGATCTACATGACGTCGGACAGTTCGGACGACGGCCAGTACCAGCTGAGCGTCTCGTTCGAGGTCGAGTCCGACCGCGACATGGACCTCGTGAAAGTCCAGAACCGCCTGTCCCAGGCCGAGGCGAAGCTTCCGGCGGAGGCGCGTCAGCTCGGCGGCCGCGTGCGCGCGCAGTCGACGGACTTCCTCGGCTTCTTCACGCTTCGCTCGCCGAAGGGCACGCTGTCGCGTCTGGAGATTTCCGACTACGCCTACGCGAACATCCGCCCCGTGCTGCTGCGCATCGGCGGCGTCGGCGAGGCGACGATCTATGGCCCGAAGCTCGCGATGCGCGTCTGGCTCGACCCGCAGCGGCTTGCGGCACAGGGCATGAACTCCGAGGAGGTGATCGCGGCCATCTCGCAGCAGAACATCCAGGCTGCGCTCGGCACGGTCGGCGCGTCGCCGACCCGCGAACACGGCGCCTTCACCTACTCGCTCGTCGCCAAGGGCCGTCTCATGACGCCCGCCGAGTTCGACGAGATCGTCGTCCGCCGCGACGAGAACGGCGGCATCGTCAAGCTCAAGGACGTCGCCCGCACCGAAGTCGGCGAGCAGGACTACATGTTCGCTGGCCTCTTCAACGGCGAGAACGCCGTCTCCATCTCGCTCCAGCAGAAGCCGGGCGCGAACGCGATCGCGACGATGAACGAGGTTCTCGCGGCGTTCGAGCGCCTGGAAGCGGACTTCCCGGACGACCTTGAATGGCTCGTGCCGTACGACGCGACGGACTACGTGCGCCGCACGATCAAGGAAATCGTCGAGACGCTTGTCATCACGTTCCTCCTCGTCGTCTTTGTCTGCTACCTCTTCCTCCAGGACTGGCGCGCGACGCTGATTCCCTGCCTGACGATTCCGGTCTCGCTCTGCTCGACCTTCATCTTCATGGCGGTGATGGGCTACTCGATCAACACGCTGACGCTCTTTGGCCTCGTGCTCGCGATCGGCGTCGTCGTCGACGACTGCATCGTCGTCGTCGAGCGCGTGCAGTTCCTCATCGAGACGCGCGGCCTCAACTGCAAGGAAGCGACGATCCAGGCGATGAAGGACGTGACGTCCGCCGTCATCGCGACGACGCTCGTCCTTTTGGGCATCTTCGTGCCGGTCGGCTTCATGAGCGGCATCACGGGCCGAATCTACCAGCAGTTCTCGATCACGCTCTCGGCGGCCGTCTGCTTCTCGACGGTGTGCGCGCTGACGCTCGCGCCGGCGCTGACCTCCCTCCTGCTGCGCGAGGCGCGTCCGTTCAAGCGCGGGCCGTTCGCGTGGTTCAACTGGGCGCTCGACCGGTTCAAGGGATTCTTCGTGCGCTGCGCGAAGTGGCTGGCGAGCCGCATCTTCCTCGCGCTCCTCTTGCTCGTGCTGACGATTCTCCTCACGGTGAACGCCTTCATGTCGACGCAGACGTCGTTCCTGCCCGACGAAGACCAGCGCGTCATCTTCGCCTCGCTCGAACTGCCCGAAGGCTCGACGCGGCAGCGTTCGACGGACGTCGCCGACCGCGCGACGAAGATCCTGCTTGAGCAGGTGCCGGAGGTGTCGAGCGTCCTCACGATCACGGGCTTCTCGATGATCGGCGGACGCGGCGAGAACATGATCATGCTGATCGCCGACCTCAAGCCGTGGGAGGAGCGCACGCGCCCCGACCAGCACGTGAGCGTCCTGATCGGCAAGGTTCAGCAAGTCCTGTCCCAGATTCCCGAACCGGCGATCAAGTGCTTCGCGCCGCCGGCAATCCCCGGACTCGGCTCGAACTCGGGCATTGACCTCCGCCTCCAGTCGAAGGGCGACACGGACGCGATGCGCCTGAACGCGGTGACGAAGGACGTTTTGGCGAAGCTGAACCAGATGCCGGGCGTGATGGTCGCCTTCACGGGCTACACGGCCGACACGCCGCACCTGCGCTTCAATCTCGACCGCGACAAGGCCGAGCTCTTCGACGTGCCGGTCGCCACGGTCTACGCGACGCTCCAGAACTACCTCGGCTCGCGCTACGTGAACGACGTCAACCTCGGCACGCAGGTCAACCGCGTGACCGTCCAGTCGGACTGGACGGGGCGCGCCACGCCGGAGTCCGTCGCGCGGCTCTTCGTCCGCTCCGACACGGGCGCGATGGTGCCCATGGGCTCGCTTGGCACGATCACGCGCGAACTCGGCCCGCGCACGGTCTCGCGCTACAACATGTTCCTCGCCTCGGCCATCACCGTGATGCCGAAGCCGGGCGTCGCGTCGGGCGAGATCATGGAGCAGATCAAGGATCTCCTGAAGGACAACTTGCCGGAGGACTACGGCTTCGAGTGGTCGGGCCTGACCTTCCAGGAAGAGCGCAACGCCGGCACGACCGCGCCGCTTCTCGCGCTTGCGATTCTGTTCGGCTACCTCTTCCTCGTCGCGCAGTACGAGTCGTGGACGATTCCGCTGCCGGTGATGCTCTCGATCTTCGTGGCCGTCTTCGGCGCGCTCATGGGCCTCAAGTGGTGGGGCATCTTCGCGACGGGCCAGCCGTATTCGCTCTCCATCTACGCGCAGCTCGGCCTCGTCTTGCTCATAGGCCTGGCGTCGAAGAACGCGATTCTAATCGTCGAGTTCGCGAAGGACAAGCGCGAGGGCGAGGGGTATTCGATCGCGGACGCGGCGGGTGCGGCGGCCGGCGAGCGTCTGCGCGCGCTCCTCATGACGGCGTTGACGACGCTCCTCGGCACGTTGCCGATGATGATCGCCACGGGCGCGGGCGCGGCGAGCCGCAACCACCTCGGCACGACGGAGTTCTACGGCATGCTCTTCTCGGTCGTCTTCGGCATCCTGCTCGTCCCGGGGCTTTACGCGCTCTTCCAGACGTGGCGCGAGAACGCCAAGCGCTTCTTCGCCTACGTGAGCGCGAAGGCCGCCCGTCGCCGCGAACTGAAGGAGATGAAGCGGAAATAAAACGGCAGGGCGTGCCTTTGGCGCGCGTACACCGCAACATGCGACAGACGTTCAGAGTTCTCCTGCTCGCGGCGAGTTTCTCGTTCGTTGCCCATGCCGAGAAGGCCAATGTCGTCTTCGTCCATGGCGCGAACGTGAGCGAGCAGGAGGGGCAGGTCTGGGCGAAGGAGATGTTCAAGCGGCTGTGGCAGGCGGGGGCGAATAAATATGGAATTCCATCCCGTCGCCTGGGAGTCGGACATTGGGCCGTCGTACAACTATCGCCAGACGACACGAATTTGGAGGACGCGCGGGCCTGGTGAGGGGGCTGGCGGGGCGCATTGACTTTGTGCAAGGAGTTTTGCTAAAATCGACGTTCAAATTTAGAAAGTTTTGCATTTAGAAAGAAAGGAAAGATTCGCATGAGCAGAAGAACATCCATGACATCCTCCACTTGCCGCACGATTCTTCGGCTGGTCGTGCCCTCGGCCGTTCCTGCCGTCACGCTTGCGCTGGCCGGCTGCATGTCTCTGCCGTCGGTCGGGCCGGACTATGCCGAGCCGGAGTTCGAAGTCCCCGCCTACTTGCTGCCGGATGCCGGCCAGCCGTCGACGAACCTGACGGCGACGGGCGAATACGCGGCGGCGGCCCAGAAGGACGATTTGCGCGAGATCGTGTCGAACGACGCGATCCAGCAGTGGTGGACGCGCTTCAACGACCCCGTGCTCGAACGCCTGGTCGAGGGCGGCGTCTCGAACAACGTCGGCTTCCTGATGGCGCAGGCGCGTCTGACGCAGGCCGAGTACGAACTCCTCGGCAGCACGGCCGCGTTCCTGCCGAAGTTCGGCATTGGCGCGGGCTGGACGCGGCGCTGGTCGTCGGTCAACACGACGTCCGGCAAGAACGTCTACAACGTCCGTGACTTTGCGCTCGACGGCTCGTGGGAAATCGACATCTTCGGCGGCAATCGCCGGAACTGCGAGGCGGCGCTTGCGCAGGCCGAGGCGGCCGGGTGGACGGTTGCGGACGCCTGGGTGTCGCTCACGACGCAGATCGGCGCGCAGTACGTGAACCTGCGCACGACGCAGGAGCGCATTGAGGTCGCGCGCACGAACCTCGTCCTTCAGAGCGAGACGTACGAGATCCTGAAGTCGCGCCTCGATTCGGGCATCGGCGACGAGCTGGCCGTGAACCAGTGCGCTTACGTCGTCGAGCAGACGCGCGCGCGTCTGCCGCAGCTGCTGGCGCAGGAGGAACAGCTCAAGAACGCGCTCGCGATCCTCGCCGGCGAGATGCCGGGCGCGCTGGACGAGATGCTCAAGCCGCTCGCGACGCGGCGCGACTGGATGCTCCAGCCGCAGAAGGTCGCCGAGCTGAAGCTGGACATGATGCGCGCGCGTCCGGACGTCAAGGCGGCGGAGCGCCGGCTCGCGGCGGCGACGGCGCAGATTGGCGTCGCGAAGGCGCAGTGGTTCCCGAAGCTCTACGTGAACGGCTCGGTCGGCTGGCAGAACAAGTCCTCGTCGCGTCTCTTCGCGCGCGACTCGTTCCTCGCGTCCCTTGGGCCGTCCGTCAGCTGGCCGATTTTCCAGGGCGGCGCGATCTACGCGAACGTGAAGGCGACGGAGGCGCGGATGCACGAGGCGGCGCTCGCCTACGAGCAGGCCCTGCAGAACGCCTACGGGCAGGTGCGCGACGCCTACGCGGCCTACACGCAGGAGTACCACCGCAACCAGTCGCTGAAGGGCGCGGTCAAGGCGGCGACGGACGCCGTGACGATTTCGAAGGATCTCTACCAGAACGGGTTGAAGGACTTCAACAACGTCCTCGACGCGCAGCGCAGCCGTCTCCAGCTCGAGGAGGAGTTTGTCCTTTCGCGTGGTCAGATCACGCTCGACCTGATCTCGCTCTACAAGTCGCTCGGCGGCGGCCTCGCCGCGACGGAACTTGCGGCGGACGAGTCGCGCTAAACGGGACGTGCGCAGGAAAGCGGGAAATGGCAGATGGCGACTATGAACGACGAGACGGACGCCTGGCTGAGATCAAGCGACTCCAGGGACTACTTCGAGCTCTTGAGACTGCCCACGGTCGGGTCCGATCCGCTCCACCTGCGGGACTGCGTCCAGGCCGCGACGTGGTTGAAAAGATGGCTCAAGACGATCGGGGCTGAGGCGGAACTCCTCCTGCCGCCGGCGAACGGGGGTGCGGACGCTTCGGCGTCCGTTCCCGTCGTCTTCGGCGAGCTGAAGGGCGAGGAAGGCGCGACGACCGTGCTCGTCTATGGGCATTACGACGTCCAGCCGCCGGATCCCCTGGAGCTGTGGCAGACGCCGCCGTTCGAGCCGACGCTGAAGGACGGCCGCGTCTACTGTCGCGGCGCGCAGGACGACAAGGGGCAGCTCTTCGCGTTTCTCTGCGGGGTGCGCGCGCTGCTTGCGGCGCGGGAAGGGCGCGCGCCCGTCAACCTCAAGTTCCTTTTCGAGGGACAGGAGGAGTCCGGCTCGGGGACGCTCTTCCGGCTGTTGGACGATTCGGGCTTTCGCAAGCGTCTGGCGGCGGACGTGCTGCTCGTCTCCGACACGGGCGCGGCGGCCGACCTTCGGCCGGCGATTGTCGCGGGTCTGCGCGGCGTCTGTCATTTCGCCGTGAAGCTGACGGCGGCGAATCGCGATCTCCATTCCGGCGAGTACGGCGGCCTCGCGCCGAATGCCGCGCAGGGAATCGCCGAACTCGTCGCGTCGCTGCACAATCCGGACGGGTCGATTGCCGTTCCCGGATTCCGCGCGGGCATTGAGCCGCCGACGACTGCGGAACTCGCGGCGGCCGAGGCGGGGTTCGCGACGGACGCGCAGCTCACGTCCGACATCGGCACGGAGCCGTGCGGCGGGCAGCTGGGCAAGACGCTCGCCCAGCGAAACGGCTTCGAGCCGACGATCGAGGTGAACGGCATCCATTCGGGCTATGGCGGGCCTGGCTCGAAGACCGTCATTCCCTGCGAAGCGTTCGCGAAGCTCTCGATGCGGCTTGTGCCCGGACAGCGTCCGGCAGCCTGCTGCGAAGCCGTGAAACGCCATCTGGAAGAGCGGTGTCCGAAAGGCATGGCCGTCTCGTTTCCCGAAGACGGCGGACTCTCCGCCGCGTTGCGTCTGCCGCTGGCCTCTCCGCTCTTCCGTCTTGCGGAGGACGTGCTGACGGAGATGGATCCGCGCGGGCCGGTCTTCCTGTGGGACGGCGCGTCGATTCCCGTCGTCGCCGCGCTCAAGGAGGCGTCCGGGGCCGCGCCGCTCCTCGTCGGCTGGGGTCAGCCCGACGACCGCATCCACGCGCCGAACGAAAGCTATTCGCTTCGCCAGTTCGCGTTGGCGAAGGACTGGGCGATGCGGATTCTCGCGGCGTTCTGACGCACCGCCCGAACGGGGGCTTCACTCGTTCCGTCGGCTTCCCGAACGGGGGTTTTTGGTATAATACCGCCGATAAATTGACAATGGCGGATATGGCGAAAGGGTTGTATTTATGGGGTGAAGTTTATTTTCACCCCCTTTTTTATTTATGATACAGAATATGATACAATATCAGCCAAAACAAAAGAGCGCAATAAGGACAATAAGCAAAAATGCTTTACAAAAACAACGGCGGAAAAACATGGTGGGTGATGTTCCGGGATCCTCGTCGCCCCGGAAAATTCATCCGTAAGTCGACCGGCACGACCGTTCTTGCCGACGCCCGGAACATCGAGCGTGCCGAACACCTCGCAATCAAGGGGAAGATTTCTGAAAAGCAGCTGGCCGGGATATTCGACTCAATCTACGGCAAGGAACGCGAACGGGAAGGTCTGCCAATCTCCCAGCTGTGGACCGTCTACGAAAGTTTCATTCGCCGCAAGGATCGAGTGCCAAGCGATCAGCGTCTGCGCATCTGCAAGCGCGGCCTCGAGAAGTTTGTAGAATGGGCCGCGAAAGAGCATGGCGTGGAAACCGTCGAGCAGGTGACGTTCGACTGCGCCCTGGAATACGCCGACTTCCTGAAGCGCAAATGCGAACTGAAGGACAAGAGCCGCAAGGAATACATCGGAAACCTCTCCGCCATCTGGAACGGCGTCGGCGTGATCCACGACCTGCGCAACCCGTGGAAGAACATTCGGCCAGCCGTTCGGGATGGCGTTCGACACGGTGCCTTTTCGCGCGAACAGGAGAAGGCCGTATTCGCCGCCGCGAAGAAATGCCCCGTGCCGTTATGGTACGAAGCGTCGCTGATTGCACGATGGACCGGCCTGCGCAAAGTGGATGTGAGCCGCCTCGAATGGAAGGACGTCGACCTGGAGCGTGGCGTAATCCACACGCGCCCGCACAAGACGGAGGCGTACGGCATCAAGGTGGACGTGCCGATGGTTCCCGAACTCTGGAAGACGATGCGCAAGCTCTACCGCAAGGGCAGGAAGTATGTCCTTTCGTCGTTCGCGTCTGCCTATCCCAACGCACCAGACGGCTATGCCTTCTCGGAAGTCCTGAAGGCTGCCGGCGTGAAGGATCCGACAATCACGTTCCACTCCTGGCGTCACACCTTCAGGACGAGGCTTGCCGAGGCGGGTGTCTCTGACGATCTCGCAAAACGTCTCGGCGGGTGGACAGTCGATACGACCATGCAGCGGTACGACCACGCCGACAAGACGGACGAGATACGCCGCGCGATCGCATCTACTTCTGCTGCTCGCCTTTGACGCGGTAGCGGTAGATCTTGCGGAGGTCTCGCACGGTCGAATTGCTGTCGCTCATCCAGCGTCCGGCGGCATTGAGCATGTTGTCCCATGTGTCGCCGTCCGAATCGAAGATCGCTTCCAGAAGCTTTGTCCCGTCGTTCACCTGGTTTTTCAGCCACGCTTCCATCGGCAGCATCGAGGAGCCTCCCTTGATCGAGTAGCCCTTGATGGCGCGTTCAAGCGTGTACTTGCAGCAGAAGCCGGCGACGAACAGCGAAGCGTATGGCCCAAGGAGGCAGGAGATCACCCAGTCCTTCAGCTGGTCTTCCGGCGGCTCCTGTCCGAGGCACGCCTTGTAGAGTTCACCCATCCAGAAATAGGCCGACGTCAGGATGAAGTGGTTGAGGAGAATTGCGCGGCCCAGACTGCCCCAGCGCTGCACCGAGTGCGGGTTCGCGATGACCTCGCGGACTGCCCGCACCTCGTATTGGAGGTACTGCTGCTGCGTGGAAAGGAACTGGAACATGATGCGCCCGATCTTGTTCCGGCGCTGGATCGAGGTCAGGTTTTCCATCCGTCCCGACTGCTGTGTCCGTTCGACGAGGCTCCAGGTTTCGGCCATCGCGTCTTCTGCGGACATGCCGCGCGCAAGGCAGTCACGGTAGATGCCCTGCCCGACGACGAGGGCCGGCACGACGTCGCCCAGCTTGTTCGTGATCATGCTCGCCTGGAACATCCGCTTCAGCGCGCCCGCGCGGTTCTGGTTCAAGGCGTTCCGCACGACCTCGGAGGATCCCACTTGCCAGCGCGTCCGCCTCTGCTCGGAGTCCCAGATGCGGCGCATGGCCGCCCTGCCTTCCGGCGTGAACGCGTTCACCATGTACTTTGCCGTATTGACAAGCCCGATCTCGAATCCAAACGCTGGAATCGAGGTCGTTTGCTTGAACGTGACGCCGACATTTCCTCCGAGCGCACAGAGCGCCGTCCACCCCCGGATCTGATCCGAGAAATACTGGACGCCCGCCGTCGAGCGGTCATACGCGCCATGTCCGGCTAGGATGTCGGTTATGAATCCCTGCATGAGATCGTTCACGGCAGTCCCATGATTGGCGATGACGGACGACTGGAGCTCGGCGCGGCCGAAGATGCCGCGCATCTCAAGGCCGAGCTTCGCGTGATGCTTCCACTGTGCCGCCTCCTCCATCCTTGAGGCCCACATCGAGAAGATGTCGGCCGACGTATTGAAGTCGCGTTCGTTCCTGACGCGCGGCGTCAGGGCCTTCGGGAAGATCGTCCAACCGACGGCCTCGCCTTTCTCCAGACCCTGCTTCTCGAGCATCATCTTGGCCGGGAAGTAGTTTGGCAGTTCCGCATAGACGCCGATGCCGAACAGCGACTTGCACACGTCCGACAGTTCGCTGCGGTTCTGCTCGTACCACTGGCCGAGCCATTTGATCATGTTCAAGTCTGCGGACGACATGAGACGCATGATCTTCTCGGCCTGTCCTTCGCGCTTGTGCTTCACGATGTTGTCGTGGTAGCCGCCGATCCATTCCGTCCGCGTCTGGCCGGGGTTGCTCTCGTCCTCGACCTGCACCTTGCGCCCCTCCTGGAGGAGGGAGACGAGAAGCTGCATGGCGCGGCCCTTGGTGGGCGTGACGCGCTTCCCGCCGATGATGCCCATGAACTGCATGAAGCGCTCGTCTGGAGCCATCATGTCCCGCATTACGGCGTTGAAGCCCTTGCCGTAGATGCCCTCGACGGCGGCATGGAAGGCGTCGTTGTGGCGGCGCTTCTCGGCCTCGGAGCGGTCGCCGGACTTCTGCACCTCGCGGGCGATGTAGCCGAGAATGTCCTTCACGGCGGCGACGTCCGCGTCGGATGCGTGGCGCATGCAGTCCTGGAGAAGCGAGACGAAGCCCATGTGACCCGTGATGAATCGGTTCATCCAGTCCGAATGGGTGCCGCTCTCGCGGGCGGTCTTGCGCTTCGGATCGGCGAACGCGACGGCCAGCAGGTGTGCGGCCTTTTTCGTGCGGATTTCGCGATCCGACATTTCGCGCATGATGTCGTCGGCCGAACCTCGCTCAAAGGACTCCCACCAGTGGGCCGCCGCGTCAATCTCCCCGAGCGGCTTGTAGCGGAGTGCGCCAAACTCGCGGAGCACGTTCAGCTTGCGGATTGTCTCGACGAACTCGCGGCTCTGGTCGCGGTCGCGCCCGGCGTCCTTGAAGTCCACCGACAGGGAGTCCAGCGTCTCCTGGAGTTGGCGCGCCTCCTCCGCTGCCGCATCCGGCGTAAGCCACATGGCATGTCGCATGTACCGTGCGCGAAGCTCCGCTTCGGTCGAGACGTTCCGCTTGCCTTCCTCCTTGTCGGGCTTGAAGCGACCCTGCGCCCCGAACCTCTCGCGGAGGAACAGGTCGAGCTTTTCGCACTTCTGCTTCTGAGTGTCGCGGATGCGCTGGGCGTTAATGAGCGCGCCGACAAACTCCATCTCGGACATGAGGCCGGCGACCGTCGGGGCGGCGTCGAGCTTGGCGATGTGCGACATGGCCGTCTCGCGGCTCCTGGAGTACGTGAGGTCGCGGCACAGCTTCTCGTAGACGCTCTGCGCGGTCTTGCGCAGGAACTGCACCGCAACGAGGTCGTGCCAGACCTCGGCGTTCTGGCTGAGGCCGTGCTCCTTGATCCACTGGCGACGGGCCAGCTCCGCAACGAACCGCGCAAGGTGGCGCGGGGATTCGAGGTCTATGCCGTTCTTCTTCACGGCTTCGGCGAGGATGTCGCCGTCTCCGAGCGCGAAGTCGTCGGAGCCGGAGTCCTCCGCGCCTTCGCTCGCCATCTCGGCCTCGCGTTCCTTGTCCCGTCCGGCGGCGGCGCGACGGCTTTCCCGGTTGCGCGCATCGACTTCTGCGGCCGCCCGCGACGCGGCGAGGATGTCTTCGACTGCGGCCTTGACCTTGGCGTCGATTTCCGCCGTCGGCCGTTCCGCCTCGCCCTCGGCGTCGTCTGCGGACGCGGCGCCGTCCTCGCCGGCGTCGGACGCGCCTCCAGCCGTCGTCGGCGGATTCTCCGTTAGCGGGTTTTCCGCGAGGTGCATGATCGTCTCGGAGAGGTTTATGCCGTAGACGTTCTCGATGTTGTCGGCGTCGATGCCGGTCTGCACGCGCACGGCGTCCTCTACGATCCGCGCCTGGCGTTCGTCTATCTCGCCCTTGACGCGCTGCGCAAACACGCCCAGCCGCTGCCCCTTGCGGGCTTCCTCGCGCATCTCGCGCCCGAACTGCTCGCGGGCCGCGTCGGGCAGGTGCTCGAGGATGAGGGATTCGCTGACGCCTCTTTCGAGGTTCTCGCGGATCTTCTTGCCGAGCTTCCGCGCGTTCAGGATCACGCGCTGGGATTCAAGCCCCATCTTCGACGTGTCCCAATCGGGATGCAGGCGGCGCAGAAGCTTCTGCACGGTGTTTATCTTGATTGCGCGGTCGGACAGCCTGTCGGACTTCCCAAGCGCCAGGCGCGTTGCGACGGCTGCGGAAATCAGCTCGTCGTCCGAAAGCGCGTTGAGCGGGTTCGGGTAGGCGAAGCGCGGCGCCTCGGTAGAGAACCTCTCGAAGCCGGACAGGATGTACTGCCCGTTTCTGGACACCGACTCGCTTACGAGTCCAGTCCGCCCCAGTCGTCCCGAAGCTCCTGTTCCGTCGGCTTCTCCTCGTTCAAGCCCCTGTCCATCCAGTCGCCTAACGTCTCCGTAGGCGGGGTCGAGGTAGTTTCCGTCTTCCCAGCAGGGCTTTTCTCCGAGGGGGACGTCGTTTGAGAACTGGTCATAGCAGTCTGCCTCCTTCTTTACTTCGTTGTATGCACGCGTCGGGTTGTCCTGGCACGCCCGGATGACGAGCGGATTTATCCAGCGGCCAGTGGCGAGCGTCCGCAGGAGCGCGCGCCCGAACGCATGGAGGATCGGAACGCGGTTGTTGTGCAGGTACACCGTGTAGCCGACGGCATGCCATTCCGCGATCTTCTTCCGCAGGCCCTCCACGTCGTCGCCGAGAACCGGCAGCACGACGTTCTCGCCGCGCCTCGGGTCGTCCTCGGCCCTGTGCTGGATGTCGTAGATCATCCGCTTGTTCAGGCGTGAGCTTTCCGCGTGGACGTAGTTCGCGCCGTTGCCGTCGTTGAATCCCGGAAGGCCCTTCTTGCAGGCGTCGCAGTCGAGGACGCGTGAGCGGTACCAGACCGAAAGCGCGTTCGCGAACACAGACGACTTGCCCGCCGCCGGCGGCCCGACGATGATGTCGATGCGGAAGTCCTTCCGCGTCTCGTACGTCGGGTTCTGGAGCGAAATCGGCGGCAGGTCTGGCCTGCCCTCGTTCGCCGCGACGATAAGCGCCTCTTCCTTCGCCGTGCCATCTGCGCGCGTCTCCAGCGCCTCGTTGTTCGCGCCGCTGATAGTGTCGGACATCAGCTTGTCGTAGACCTGTTGCTGTATGGCCTTGCGCTCCGGCGTGAACCGGCGGCGTCCGTCCGGGCCGACGAGCGTGACGCCCGGATCGTCTGTCGACGAGTCGCTGCGGAAGTTCGGCAGCACGCCGTTCTTGATCTCGTCCGTCGCCTCGGCCGAGGCGATCAGCCGATCGAGAAGGGCCGCCGTTTCTTCCGGCGAGAGGTCTTCCGCCAGAAGCGCTTCGTCGATTATCGAATTGAGCTCGCGCCCGATTGCGCGCTGGAACTGCCTGGCCTTCGCCCAGCGTGTTCCCGTCTCTGTCGGCGTGCCGTCCGGCTTGTAGTAGTCCTTGAAGCCGGGCAGCAGGTCTGTGTAGCCGCTTACACTGTCGTTGCTTCGTAGTCCAATCCCAACGCCGCGCAGATGCGCCTGCTGGATTCTATCGAGTCGCGCCGCAGCGAGGCGATCTCGGAGGGTGTCAACTCGTAGCTTGCGGAGTTCCCTTGCCTGGGATTGAGTAAGCTCGGCGACGCCGTTTGCGATTCCTGCGTTCTTGAGTTCTTCATCGAGGTTGTTCCCGAATTTCGCGTACAACGCTTCCATTGCATCACGACTGATTGACATGGTATCAGAAAATTGGCTCGCTGTCAAGGTGGTGACCGCGACAATTTTTCCGCCTTTGGACTGGATGTACTTCCTGAGCTCGTTCAACGTTCCGCCCTGCGTCACGTGGTCGTCCACAAGAATGTATTCCGCGCCCCTGCGCACGGGGCCGTTGAACGCCGCGCGGCGCGTCATGCGCTCCACGGCGTTTGCGCCCGTGTGGTTCGCCCGCACCGTCTGCACGATCTTGTCGGTGACGCGGAGCCCGGATATCATCGAGATGAAGCGCGCGTACGTCGCGGGTATCTTGTTGCGGCCGGTCGCCTCTTCCGCGTGGACGTATGCGACGATCGCCTGCGGGTGCGCGTCGGCAAGTGCGCGAAGCTTGCCCCATTTCGGGTTGGGCCTGTCGCCGATCTTGGCTTCTCCGAGGATGTTCCGGACAAGTTCGATTGCCGCGCCCTCGCTTCCGGCCTTGGCCCTCGCGTGGAGTTCCGGCCACTTGCGCTGGATGGTCGCAAGCGTCGTCTGTAGGACTACCTTCGGAAAGTTCTCCGGCCACGGCTGTACCTTACCCTCGACCGGAATGCTCTCCAGGATCTCGCGCTTGCGCATCGCGTCCTGAAGATCCTTCGAGACGGAGTAGCGGAAGGAACCGTCTGCCTGTTCGCCGGTTCCGGAAAGCTCCGACCCTTCGTCGTAGTACCGCTTGACTTCATTCAAGATGCGCTGCGGGTTCGTTCCTTCCGCGTAAGACGCGCTCGACACAAAGTTGCCGTTCGGCGCCATGATGTCAACGGTCATTTCGCCATTGAACCGTGCGAAGTAGTTGCTGAGCGCCGCTTCCTGCGCTTCCGTCGGCTTCGTGCCGAACATGACACCGTATGCCTCCGGCTGCAAACGGATCGCTCCGCCCGAAACAAAGTCAGCCATCGCGTCGCCGCCATTTCCCCTGTCGTCTATCACGTCCCATACGTCGCGATGGTCGAGCGTCCTTCTGCCGCCTGACGCGCCCTCGTTCCGGCCAGAGAGGTCGAGCATCCTTCCGTCTGGCAGGAGGTACCCAGCTTCGTTTATGTTTCGCGTCGTGCCGAAGTGTTCGACGATGCGGTCGATCTCCTCCTGAGTCGCAGGGCGCGCGGTCGAGTAGCGAATTTGTCCGTCGTCGAACGTTTCCGTTCGTCGGAGGATGAGGTTGTTCGCATCGGTTGCGCGCGGTTCGACTTCACCACGGTGCATTACGCTGTCCCATGCACCCTCGACATCGCGGAAGAGGAAGTCTGTCGCGTTGCCGATTTCGATCTGACGCCGAAGGACTCGCTGAATGGCCGCAGAATATTTCTCGACATCCTGATCCCCCAGTACAACGAGATGCCCGGCTCCGGACGCGCCGCGCCAATCCGCAAAGAATTCATCCAATTTCTTGAACTTGCTTCCGATGTTGTCGCCGTCTGCGATCGCGTCGGCCGGGATGTTCGCGACCGCCGTGACGAATTCGCCCTTGGTGTCAACCGAGATGAGGGTTAGCACTTTACCGGGATGCAGCACGTCGCGTTGGAGCTTCGCCGCGAACGACACGAACGTTTCAAGGTTGAACGGCTCCCCGCTTTCCCTGATCCGGCGCGTGAACGGATCTCCGTGGTACGATGCGTCGAGCTTGTCGGCGGAAAAGCGGCGTGGGTTGTAGTTGCCCCACTTGTCTAATTCCGCGTACTTGTCGTGGTCGATGATGACATGTCCGCCGAGCGTGATTCCGATGCGGTCGAAGTATCCTCGCAGTTCGTTTGTGACGTTGATGTCCTGCTGCGACGGCGCGACATGGCCAGATGGATGGTTGTGCAGGAGCCATACGCAGTCCGGCTTCAGTTTCGCGGACATGCGCTCTATCTCCGCGTAGGTATTTTCCTTCGGTGTATTGACCGATGTGTTCGTGACGCCAGGAAGACGAGCAGTCACGCCGGTCTGCCAGACGACTTCGCCGTCCTTCGTGAAGATGTAGCGGAACGTCTCAAAGCACGGATTCCGGTATATCTGCGCAAGGGCAGCTAGGTCGCGGGCGGACGATATGCGCTTCCCTATGAGGTTCGCACGCCCCTCGCGCCTGAACTCGGCGTTGACGAACCTTCCAAGTTCCGTCCCGCCGACGCGCGCAAGTACTCGCTGCGCCTCGGTGTGCGCGGCGGCCAGGTTTCTGCGTTCCGTCTTGGATAGGCCGACCATGGAAAACCTGGGGCCGCCATCCGGCGTCGGCCTCGCACGCTGCGCGGCCATCACATCGGCGCGGCTCGCCGGCGTTCCGCCGAACATGTCTTCCGTCTCGGTGTTGACGGCTCGCGCGTTCTCGATGTAGTCGGCAAGGTAGTTTGCTATGAGGTCTATCGCCCGCTTCTTGCCGACGGCGCTCTCAATGTCCTCGCGGTCGAAGCTACGCTCGGCCTCGGCGCGTGCGAAGAGGTCGCCAAGGATCTTCGCCTCGTCCGATGGCTTGCGGAACATGTCGCCTTGCGACATGAACTGCTCCCACGATACGCCGCGCACGCGGTGGCCGTCCTTCTCGGTCTTGCGCCAGTCGTGGCGCGTCTTGCCTTTCTCGACGCGCAGCGACTCGTCCTTGTCGCGCCATTCCGTGAAGAGCTGCAAGGCCTCGGCGAGCGGTGCGCGGAGGTCGTATGCGCCCTTGTCCTCGGAAAGCGCCATCAGCTCCGGCGTCATCTTCATCAGCGCCCGCAGCTCGTTCTGCATGTCGAGCCGTCCGGCGTTCGACATGATCTTCTGCAAGAGCGAGCCAGTGCCCTCGCCGCCCAGGAGGACGGCCAGCGCGGCGTTCTGGATGCGCGTCTGCCCCTCTTCGGTAAGCGAGCCGTCCTCGGCTATCATCCCCTGCGCCCCGGACTCCTGGCGGAACTTCCCTATAGCGTCGCCGCTCTTCGTCTCGTCGATGCGTCCGTCCGCGCGGAACGCCATGCGAGGCAGGAGGTTGTTGTCGATGAGAATCTTCGCGTCGTTGCCGGCCTGCTCGTGGACGTTGAAGCCCCGGTTCTGCGACTCGTTCGCGAGCCGCACGACCTCGTGCACGTCGGTCTTTCCGTCGGGCGACTCGATGCGCTCCAGCACGAACACCAGAAGCGGCTTCTTGACGTCCTCGCCGATCTCGATGCCGCGCTTCGCCGCGTCCTCGCGCACGAACTTCTCCAGTCCCGCCGCAGTGCCTTTCTCGTAGCCGAGCCGGACGCCGTTTACGCGGTGGTTGCCTATGATGACGTCGCCGTTCGGCAGCATCCAGACGATGCCGTTTGCGGCTATGGGCTGCACTGTTCCGATCTGCAAGGGGTCTGGGTTCGCGCCGATCCTCTCCACGAGGGCGCGGCTCTCCTCGCTCCTGTCGTCGCGGTTCTGGTTGCCCCGGTCGTGGTAGCCCGAGTCGGTGGACGTGACAAGGCCCGTCTCCACGTCGCGCACCTGCAGTCGTCCGACAAGCTTTATGGAGCTGTTCGGCAGCCCCACGCGGTAGTACCGCTGGTTGGGCGTAGATGCGTCGGCTGGGTTTTCGGAGGTGGAGACGGGGCCGGAAGATGTTGCGACGGTCAGAGCCGGACTCGCAGGGGCGGCGGGCGCGGGCGGCTCGTCCTTCGCCGCCTCCGCCTGCGCCTCCGATTCGGCCGTGGCGCGGTCGGCGTCCGTCACCTCGACCGGCATTGCCGATTTCGTGGCGGCGGTTTCGCCGGTCGGCTGTGCCGGCAATTTTGCCAGCTCCACGCCGAGCGCACCGGTGCCGAGCTTTCCTCGAAGGATCTTGTCGTAGATGTCCTTCAGCTGGTAGGGCTTGCCGGTCGCGGGATCCGTCACCTCGTCGCGCTGTCCGAACTGCGCGAAGAAGTTGACGAGCCGCCCAGCCCATCCGTCGATGGTCGCGTCGAAGCGCGACGAGACGGCATGCGACACGTGATGGCCGCTCGCGTAGCGTTCCATCTGGTGCGCCATCTTCTCGTCGAGCTCGGCCTCCCATCCGTCCTTCGTCACGTCCACGCCCAGCGTCTTTGCGAGCGCCTGCACGTCCGCGTCGGCCAGCGACGCGCGGATGAAGCGCCAGAGCGCGTGGAATGTCTCGTGGTGGACGGTTCCCTGCGTTGCCGCCGGGCCGTAACCGATGTCGGCGATGCGCCCGCTCGCGAGGTAGATGATGCCGTCGGCGTTGACGCGCACCTTCTCGCCCCTGGCGTCCGTCAGCTCGAATACGCCGCTTGTGCCGCTCGAAAACCCGTTGACGTTCGCCTGCGAGCGCACGGCCTCCATGTGCCGCTGCTGGTCGGAAAGGGCGGCCCACATCACGCCGTCGCCGATTTCTGCGTGGCGGGCGTCGAACGACTTGCCGTATGCGCTGTCCGGCCTGGCCATCGTCTCGGCCTGTTTCATCAGCTCCTCGGAGAGGTCGCCCACCTTGTAGGCGATCGTGCGCTCCGTTCCGTCTGCGAGCTTCACCTTTCCGGAATAGACGCCCGCGTCCGGATTGGACGCGAAGCTGCCCTCGACGTAGCCGGGAAGGACGGTCTTTATCGTCTGCTCGTCGATGTCCGCAAGCGACATGTTGAGCGCAGTCCAGGCGCGGACGGTCGGGGAGAACGCCGCCGCCTCCGTCTCGGTCTGGAGGCACTGCGTCAACACCTCGGCGGTCTTCACATCCACGCCGGCGGCCTGTGCGACCTCGCGCACGACATCGCCCGTCTGCGGGTTGCGGAACGCCTGGCGCGCCGCCGTGATCGCCTCCTCGAAGCGGTGCGGGTTCTTCTGCGCCTCGCCGCCCTCGCCCCGCCAGTGCCTCTCCACGGCGGTTCTCGCGTCCACGGCGCGCTGTATCACGTCCACGACGCCCGCGTCGTAGTCCGTCGCGCCCAGCAGCTCTTCCATCGACTGTGCCGTCCCCATGGTCGAGGTCGATCCTGCGCGGCGGTTCGCGTGGCGCGTCATGACGTTGTGGACGTGCTGGCGCCGCGTCATGTTGCCGATGGTCGTCACGCCGAAGCCGACGGACGAAGGCAGCATGTCGGCCGCCGTGTCGATGAAGGTTGCGTAGTCCTTCGGAAGCGTCTCGGCGAAACTGTTCCAGAGTGCCTTGGCCTCGTTCGCCAGCGTGGCCTGTCCGTTCTTCCGCAGTTCCTGGCAGAGCTTGTCGAACGCCTTGCCGTGCTCGACAGCCATCTGCTGAAGCGGCTCTTCGACGAGTCCTTCCGTGGCGGCGACCTTCGCACCCTCGGCGACGCCGTGGCGGATGCGGTTTCCGAGCCACTTGCGGAAGCCCGCCGCTCCGTCGGAGCGGATTGCCTGCGCCATCGCCGAGAAGGTGAGGGACTTGATCTGCGCGGGAGTAAGCGAAGATTCGAGTCCGGGCACGTAGAGCTGTTCAATCTTCGCGTTGACGAGTCCGATCGCAGCGGCGGTCAGAACGGATTCCTCGCGGCTGATTCCCGCTGCGTCCGCGTTCGCGATGTACTCGGATGCGAACGCGCTGAACGCCGACGCCTCGCCGGCCATCCACATTCCCGTCCCGGCGGCGTCCTTCCACCACCTCGCGGCCCTCAGGTCCTTGTCGATGCCCTGGAGCATTTGCGTGTAGCGATCGACGGCGGCCATTTGCCGTGCAAGGATCGCGCGTCCCATGTCTCCGAGCTGCTTGACGCCGTTCACGTCGAGCGTCCACGCCGCCTTGGTCGCGGCGGCTCCGGCCTCCATCGCCGCCTTGCCCGCTTCGAGCGCGGCCTTTTCCTCCTTCAGCGTCCCGCCAAGCCTCATAGGCCGGAGCGTCGTCGCGATCCCCTTCAGGATTCCCTGCTCGCCCTTGACGCCGCGAGCGGCCGTGACGGCCTTTCCGCCCTTGCCTATCGCTCCGTACGGGATGAACCAGTGCAGGTTCTCCATCACGGCCTGGAACGCCTCGCCAACAAATCCCTGCGCGTCCGGAAGCTGCTGCTTCATCACCTGTTCCGCGCGTGCCTGCGCGTTCCACCACGCGAAGAAGTCCGCGCGCTCCGATTCCGAAAGCGCGGTCTTCGCGTACGTCCACATGGCGGCGTCCTTCGCGGCGTCCCAGGTGTCCGTGGCAAGCCCGACGACGCTCTGCTGAAAGCCGTACAGCCCGAGCTGGACGCGGTTCAGCACCGTGTTGTCCGTGAAGTCCGTCGGCACGAACAGAAGGGTGCCGCTCTTCCGGTCGCCGCGCATCAGCGAGAACGCGGAGTAGACGCGGTCGCGCTCGTCTTCCGGCAGCGTCTCGATGTTCGCGTCGGGAGCGCCGTCCGCGAAAGACTTTGCGAGAAGGTGGCTGGCGCGGTCGCTCAGGCCTTGCGAGAACGAGAGGAATGTCGCAAGCGTCTGGCGGCGGGAAAGCTTCTCGTCGTAGTCCGCCACGACGTCGGCGCGGTACTGCGCCTTCTCCTCGTCGGTCAGGTCCTCGTAGCGCATCTTGCGCTGGGTCTCGCGCTCCATTTCGGTGCGGAGCGGGCCGAACTTCATTGGGGCGGGCGCGAGCATGTGCGCGACAAGCTCTGCGACGGACGGGCCGCGCTCGCCTTGCGCAAACGACTTGACGTAGTTGCCGACGGTCTCGTTCTCGAACGCGTACTTGAACTTCGCCTCGTCGTCCATTCCCCGCCACTTGGTGTACTCGGGGTCCTCGACAAGCGAGTATTCGCCCTTGACGAACCGGCGGAGCATTTCGATGTTCGCTCGCGAGTCCTTCGACGCGCGCTTGCCGAACGCGACGGATCCGTCCTCGTCGGGAAGGCCGAAGAGTCCTTCCGTCACGCTCTGGTACAGCGCGGCCGCGCCAACGTCGTCGAGCTTCGACACGTCCGTCCCGAACAGCATCTGCGCGCTCGCCTGGGCTCGCGCCCTGCGCTCCTTCGCCGTGCGCTCGTCGTATGCATCGGCCGCGTCGAATCCCGCGCTTGGCTGGATCGCGTAGTTCTCGCCGCCCCCCATGCCGAGGAACGTGCGCGTGTCACTTGGAAGCTTGCTCTTCTCCGTCTCTTCCATCGCCCTTGTTCTCCTTTTTGGACGTTCCGTCCTGTCCCGCCGCCATGCGCGTTCTCGCCTCGCGCTGCATGTCCAGCACGCTGCGGACGGTGGCGTCGCGGTTCTTGTCGATCTCTCCCTTCATCCAGCCCGTCCTGAGCCGCGCTATCTCGCGGTCGACCACGCCCTCGCGGTTTATGTCCGGCCCGAGCGACCGAAGCGTCGCGAGCAGCGAGTCGCCGTAGCCGAGAAGTTCCGTCGCCTTGATGCGCGTCTTGCGCGATTCCACCTTCTGCCCGTCCTCCTCCAGCGGCGCGTAGTAGTCCGTGGAGTCCTTCTTGGCGGCGTTTCGCTCGGCGGTGCCCGCTTCGCCGTCGCTTTTCAGGTCGGGCGCGTAGCCGAACGCCTGGTAGAACCTGCGCATGGCGTTCGCCTCCTGGTCGGTAAGGCGCGTCTCCATCCTGGCCTGGAACGTCTGCATGAAGCCGAGCGACACGGACTTCTCGAGAGTGCATGCCCGGAACTTCTGCCAGATGGCGGCCTGCGCCGCGTTCGCCTCGTCCTGCGGGATCGAGCCGTCGCGCTCCAGCATCCGCAGCTGGCAGAACGCGGAGGCAAGCCCCTCTTCGTTCGAGTCGATCTCGGCCTTGCGCAAGGCGGCATCCGCCCGCTTGGCCGCGTCCTTCTCGGAATGGGAGTGCGACGCAAGCGTTTCCGCCATCTTCGCGTATTGAAGGCGCACGGACGGCTCGAGCGCCGTGTTTTCGGCAAGCTTGCCGTAGTCGGACGCCATCTTCGCGAAGTAGGCTTCGCGCTCCTTCGGCTCCTCCGGAGGACGCGCCTTGTGCAGCTCCAGTTCCGCGCTGACGGACTCTGACCGCGCCTTGTCCCAGTTCTCCCTGCGCAGCGCGTACGAGCGGCCTATCGCGGCCGTCCTCGCCTCGTTGAACTTCTTCGTCAGGAGCTCTCGCCTCGCCTCGTCGAGCGTGTCGGAGCCGAGGTACTGGCGGATGAGCTCGTTCGTCGGGACCTTCCCGTTCAGGGATTCGAGGATCTTTCCGCGCTCGTTCCACAGGCGCTCGACCTCGGACGGGTCTCCGTTGTCGTAGGTCTCGTTTCCCCACTCGGTGAACTTCTGCCTGGCGAGCGTGAGGAGGAGGTCTTCGGTCGCCTTGCGCATCTCGGCCTTGCGGGCGCCTTCCGGCACGAGACGGACGTCGAGCTCGTGCGCCTTGGCGTCGTAGAACTCCCTGATCGCCTTGTCGCGGAAGGTCGGGTCGGAGAATGCGGCGATCGCGTGGTCCCTGGCCTGCGTGACGTCGTTCGCGGCGGTCGCGACCTCGTTCTTCATCGTCTGCGCGGCCGCATGCTCGCCGATCCTCTTCTGCCATTCGGCCTCGCGGGCGTTCACCTTGTCCATGAAGATGCGCCTCTGGGCGGCGTTCATGCCCTTCGTGCGCGAGGCGAGGCGACGCTCGTTCTCCTCCTTGAGCTGTCCGAGCCACGTCGCGGCGTTGTCGAACGGCCGGTTCATCATGCCGGGGTTCTCGGGCGTTCCGTCGCCCGTCATGAACAGGTTCCGTTCCTTCTCGTTCTCGATGAAGGCGTTCGTGGCGACGCGCTCGTTCTCGCGGTCGAAGAGGTCGACGGCGAGCCTTCCGAGGTGCTGGAGCGTCTCGTTCACGACCTGCCCGCGACGGGTGATGCCGGCGATCGCGGCGCGTCCCTTCACGCCGGCGGCGTCCGCGGCGGCCTTGGCGGCGTTGGCCTGCGCCTCGAAGACGCGGCCGGAGCCGTTGTCCAGCTCGGGCATGCGGAACTGGCCGAGGCTGTTGAGCTGTGCCGACGAGCGGCGGATTTCAAGCTGACCCATGCGTGTTACCTCCTTACGCCATCGCGGCGGTCGAGAAGCCGCCGAACGCGCGATAGCCCATCATGGCGGCGGATCCGAGCGCGCTGATGCCGCTTCCCCAGCCCTGGTAGAGGGCTGTGAGGCCGGCTTGGCGCGTGGCGAAGGCCTGCGCCTCGCCGGAGAGGAGCGTCGCGTAGGCGTTCGCGCTTCCGATGGAGAGGGCGGCTCCGGCCTTGCCTTCGAGGCTGCCGGCCGTCATGAGCGACGCCGTCCTGTTCATCGAGTGCTCCCACACGGCGTTCTCCGCGTTCGACTTGACGATGCCGACGTCCTGCGCCCCCTCCCGGACGTTCGCGGTGAGGAGCGCGCCGAGCGAGTCGTTCCCGCCGTCCACGAGGAGGTTGTTCCCGGCGTACTGCGAGTAGGTCGCGCCGATGGTCTCGGAGAGGGCGATCATCCGGCGCCGGGCCTCGATCTCGCCCTGCTGCTGCGCGACGGCGGCCTTCTTGTCCTCGGTGTCCGCCTGGAGGCGGGCGAGGTCGGCCTTGTCCTGCAGCTGCTGGGCCTGCGCCTGCGCGGCCATCTGCTGCGCGTTCGCGGCGGCCTGGGACGCGCTCTCCTGCATCCTGGCGGCCTCGTTGGCGGCGGACTGCGCCTGGTAGCCGGAGTAGATCGAGACGCCGGCGCCGACGGCCATTGCGGCCAGCGCGACGTACGCGCCGTAGGCGGCCATGAAACCGGTGACGACTTCAGCGAGAAGCATGTTCGATGTCCTTTCTGTTGAGGTGGAAGAGAATGGAGCGCTCCCCGTACACGTCGTAGGACGCGAGGCGTCGCCACCCCATCGTCTTCTCGTGCCACTTGACTGACTGCGCGTACCTCTCGAGCGGAGCCGAGAGGAAGTCCGTCACCCACGCCGGCGCCTGCGAGACCACGTACTCGAGGATAGGCCGCGAGAGGCGGACGTAGTCGAGCGGGTGGTGTCCGACGTTCGTCGTGGAGAGCATGGGGACGAAGCGGAAGCTGGCCATCGGCGACTTCATCGGCGGCACCTGCAGGGCCACGTAGCCGACGATCTCGCCGCGAAGGCGGAGCGTCCAGGCCCGCTCCATCTGCGCAAGCGAGTCGGGGCCGGGGATGTCGCCGCACCTGATGAAGTGCTCCTGCTCGTACCTGTCCATCGCGCGGAGGTGCGCGTTGACGTACGCGAAGTCCTCCGGCGTGGACGGCGTCAGCACGCCGACGGCCGTGCCCCTGCGGATCTCAACCGCGTCCATTGCCCGACCCTCCGTTGGCGTGGTTGGAATACTCGATGCGGAAGGCGGTCGAGACGGAGAGGATGGCCAGCGGAAGCACGCTGTCGTGCTCGATGACGACGGAGCCGTTCGTCGTGTTCGTCCCGAC
Source organism: uncultured Lentisphaeraceae bacterium (assembly GCA_964420685.1). Classification (GTDB taxonomy): domain Bacteria; phylum Verrucomicrobiota; class Kiritimatiellia; order RFP12; family UBA1067; genus UBA1067. The sequence goes on from CAYQUI010000011.1 coordinate 30,762, forward strand.
GAGCGGGAGCCTGCAGTCGGCGTCGCCGGGGACGAGGGTGTACGTCTTCCCGGTCTTGTTGACCGTGCATGGAACCTTCATCAGCGTCGCCTTCGAAGACGGGACTTCGGGCTGCCTGACCGTGAAGTCGCTGCCGTCGATGACGCGCACCTCGCTCTCGGTGGCGTTCTTGATCTCCATCTGCGCGGTCTCCTGGTCGGTGAACTCCGGCGAGGTGGTCTTGAGCGACGACGTGAACGCGCAGCCTACGGCATACACGTCGCCGGTGACGTAGGCTATGCCGTCCGTTTCCTCGCGGACCTCTCCGACCTTGACGACTGTCTCCCCGTGTCCCGGCGAAGGCGGGGCTATCTCCGGAGGCTCGGTCTCGTCGACCGCGCACACGTCCGACCCTGTCCGGGCGACGGTCACGGAACGCACTGCGTCCATGCGGAGGTTGCCGAGGAGATCCGCGCCGTTCGGGTCAATGTCGCGGACGGCGAGGACGGCCCACTCGGTCCGCGTCGCGGCCGCGTCTCCGTCCTTGACGTCGTACGTGCGCTTCGCGAGGAACGCGCAGCTGGACGAGCCGTTGACGACCGACTTGTTCGCGGCCACGTCGATGGCCTTCCACGATCCGCCGAGGACGTGCCTCGACCACGCGCACACCTCGTGCTCCTTCATGTAGACGAGCGACGCGATCGTGCCGTCCGAGAGGACGCACTCGATCGTCGATTCGGGAAACTGGACGTAGGCCATCGAGCGGATGGCGTTGTTGCGGAAGATGCGCTGCGAGAGGACGGAGAGGTTGCTGGACTCGTAGCCGTCGGTGGCGAAGTTGTAGCGGGTCGCCATCAGCGTCTCGCCGGAGCTGTCGCAGAAGATGATGTCCGAATCGACCGGGATCGGCTTGAGCCACGACGCGCACCCGATCGTCGACTGCAGCTTCGCCGCGATGGTGGACGGCGCGACGGCGTTGCCGGCCGAGGGCGCGACCTGCCACTCGCCGCCCTCCGCGAAGAGCATGAGGTCGCGGTGGACGAGCATGCGGTTGATGCGCGGCATCTCAAGGGCTGCGGTCGAGGCCGTGATGGCGTCGGACGCCCGAATGTACTCGTGCGAGTCGAAGTTGTAGAGGTCGCCGGTGCAGGACATCCAGAACGTAAACGGGTGGTTCGCGCTGGCGGCGTACACGAGGCGCTGGCCGTAGAGCTGGACGCAGCCGGGGTAGTCGCCGGGGTTCACGAAGTGGTCCTCGACCTTCGGCGGCGTGATCGTGAGGTCGGGCGTGTAGTAGCCGTCCGTGAAGGTGTTCACGTACTGTCCGTCCTGATAGCAGGCGATGCCGTTGACGATGAGGTCGGCCGCCGCCGCGCCGGCATCGTTGCCGGCGAATCCGTAGACGGTGATCTTGCGGATCTTCTTGCCGGCCGCCTCCGCTGGAACGGCGAAGTCCACCGTCGCACCGACCGCAGGGCTGTTGGCGTCCATGCGGGCGATGACGGTCGCGGCGTCCGTGTACGACCACATGGAGTCAGTCTCCGAGTACGTCTTGCGCCACTTGTTCGGCGAGCCGCTGACGGCCGTCCAGCCGGATCCCGGGTTCGTCTGGTCGACGACGGCGGCGCAGTCGAACTGTTCGCTCGTCACCCAATTGCCGTCGCCGCCCTGGTACTCGACCGTTGCCTTGAAGAACCTGGCGGGACATGCGGAGAACTCGGAATGCTGGCCCGTCCACTTTTCCGTCGAGGAGATCAGGTTCATGCCCAGGCACCACTCCTGCCATCCGGCCGGATTGTCGTCGTACACCACAACGTAGTTTGTCTGTCCCACCCAGGTTGTCGAATGTTGGATGGAGTGCTTGATCGATCCGATCCTGAGCTGAATGGAGCTCAGGCTTACGGAGGGAATGCTGAACACGCAGGAAGCCGATGACGCCTTTTGCGCGGTGGAGCTCCTTGTCGTGGCTCCAGTCTCCGTGTAGCCGCCGTTTTTCGTGAAGTATTCCCAGTCGTCCGGGACATACGTGAATTGTTTCGGGATGTTTGACGCGTAGACGGCGTAATACCCTTCGTAGTTGAGGACGTTGTTCCACACCGTGACGTCCGTTATCTCGTGGACGCTTGCGAACTTGTTGCCGCTCTCGCGGAGGTGCACGGTTTTGTCGAAGGTGCTGAAGCCGCTGGGGTAGTTGTCCCCGCTTACGGAGAATCCGTCGGCGACCGAGACGAACGCCGTCTGGCTGCTGGTCGTTCCGATGAGGCCGAACACGTCGGCCTCCTTCTTGTAGATGTAGAAGCAGTCCCAGCTCCCTGGCTCGAGGGCGCTCGTGTCGATCGTGATGACGTACGAGCCGGTGGTCGGCCACGGAGCGTTGTAGTCGACGGCGTACGGAACAGACATTCCGGTCTCGACGCCGTCCTTGACGGCAGTCACGGCGTACTCGAGGTGGATCGTGCCGCCCGTGCCCGTCCATCCGGAGCCGCTCTGCGTCACGGCCGAGATGGTCGGAGGCGTGCCGAGGCCCTGCCGGAACTGCAGCCTCTCGTAGGCGAGCACCGAGCCGCAGTAGACGATCTTGCAGGGCGGGTAGGTGCGGTGCGCGAAGAACACGGTGTCGCCGGACTGGCACCAGTCGATCATCGCGAGGTCGTTGTCGTCGAACGGGATCGCGATCGAGTAGGGGGCCGTGTGTGAGGCGTCGTCTCCGAACGTGGCGTCAAATGTGGCGGTCGCGTCGTCGACCGTCGGCTGCGCGCTGAACGTGAGCCTGACGTCCTTCGCGGTGCCGTCCGCCGTCCACGTCGTGCCGGCCGTGTCCGTCCACGACCACGTGCCGGCCGACGGGTCGAACGTCGGCTGCGCGCTGAACCCGTGGCCCGACGGCGCGTTGTCGGCCGTCCACGACGCGCCCGCCGACCAGATGGGGTTCGGGTCCCACGTGCCGTTCGTCATGCGCATGCCCGCGGGCGAGACGAGGAACGCCCGCCTGCCGGTGAAGAGCATGTAGTAGCCGCTCTCGCGCTCCTGGATGAGCGGGACGAGCCTGGCCGTGCCGATGGCGTCCGCCGCGAGGTTGCCGAGGCAGCGCGAGAAGTCGCACACGAGGTCTGTGCCGGCGCGTTTGATGACGTTGCCCTGCTTGCGCACCTTGAAGTTCTCGAGCGCGAGGCATCCCTGCGAATACCTGTTGAGGTCCTGGCGTCCGGTCAGGTCTTTGTCGATCTGGCCGCCGACGAACGACCTCTGCGTTTTCTTCATCAGCGCCATCTCGGGCCTCCGCGATAGAGTGAGCCGTGGGATTCGCGGAGCATCGCGTCCGCGTAGAAGTTGCGCCCGTGCGGCTCGCGGCGCGAGCCCGTGCCCCGGCTGTCGGCGAGCCTGGCGGTCTCGAGGTCGCGTTCGTAGACCTGGCGGAGGCGCTGCGCCTCCGACGAGGATCCGGCGACGGTTGCCGCGACGTCGGAGGTGAGGAGCGAGACGTAGGCCGCGCGGCAGAGCGGCGGCCAGCGGTCGAGGCGTTCCTCGTTGCGGATGTAGAGGACGGTCTGGATCGGCTCGGCGGAGCGGATGGCCTGCCCGACGAGCTTCCAGTCGCAGCGGTGTCCGCGCATGTCGTAGCACTCGATTGGGCGGACGCACTTCGGCGGCAGGGACGTGTGGAACGGGTACGCGCCGCCCCCGGCATAACAGCTGCAGGATTCGGCCGCCCACTCGCTTCGGGCGAACGACCAGTTGTGCGCGGCGAGGATCTCGGCGCGGGCGTGTTCGCGGCTGGCGTCGATGCGGCGCGTGACGGAGAGGAGGTCCATCGGCAGGGCCGCGCCGCCGGTCGTGATGGCCGGGCAGACGGCGGCGAGGACTTCCCTCGTGTCTGCGTCGGTGACGGCGGCCACCTCGGAATCGAGGTCGTGGACGCGGGCGTCGTGGACCTTCTGCTCGTAGAGCGAGTGGCAGTTCTTCATGTCCTCGACGCGACCGGCCACGGGGACGCCGAGCTCACGGGCCACGCAGTAGGAGAGCGCGTTCTTCGCGTCGTCCGGCCAGTTGTCCGGCTTTGCCGTGATCTCCTGCGCGGCTGTCGCGTTCCTCTTCCACGTCCAGTTGTGCGCGTTCAGCACCTCGGCGAAGGCTACGTCGAAGCAGTCTTTGCACTTCGTCCAGAGCGTGGACGTGTCGGCGGCGGCATCGGCGACCGTCTCCGGGACGCCGACGTCCTGACGGAGCTGGTAGAGCGCCAAGCGGATGATGCGCAGGGTCTCGAGTGTTACGGTCGTCGTCATTTGGACGTCGTCTCCGTGAAGGGCTTACTGATTGACCTCGGCCACGTCGTTGGTCGATGTCCCGCGTGCCGCGACGAACGCAGAGCAGATCGCGGAGACGACGTCCACCGGTACTCCCGCTCCGTGTCCCTCAGGATCCGCCGCGCCTTTTTCT